>NZ_JBSXNU010000034.1:0-2601 GCF_056857815.1 Qipengyuania sp. B-5
GTGAACCTGGAAAACAGACTTTGCGATATCCAACCCGATGATGCTAACTTCCGACATGGACGCCTCCTCTCTAGTGGTGTTCAAACACCTCCACTATGGCACATCGATGCCGCCGGGGGGCGTCCACCCCATCACCCTAAAAGTGGCCATTACTCTGTGGATCGTAACGACAGAGCAAACCCGCCGCCGGCTTCCATCGCCAACGTCAGCGTATCTCCCCCGCGCACCTCGCGGGTTTCGCGGACCATGGCGAAGCGGTTGCCTTCGATCCCGCCGCCTTCTCCGTCGCGCCAGATCTCGGCGGTGTAGCGCTTGCCCTCGGACAGGAAGGACAGGTCGATCGGGACTTCGCGGCGCTCGTGGTTGGTCACGCCGCCGATCCACCAGTCTTCGCCCCCGCGGCGCTGGCGCGCGACCACCGCGAACTCGCCTATATCTCCCGCGAGCACGCGGGTGCGCTCCCAGTCGACCGGAACCTGCTCGATGAAGGCGAGCGCATCGGGGTGCCTGGCGTAGTTCTCCGGCAGGTCCGCCGCCATCTGGATCGGCGAGTAGATCACTACGAAGTCCGCGAGCTGGCGCGCCAGCGTGTTGGGAATCGGGCCTCCGTCGCGCCCCTCCAGGCTGACGATGCCCGGTGTCAGGTCGAACGGGCCTGAAAGCATGCGGGTGAAGAGCAACGTCGGCTCGTGGCTCGGCGGGTTCGCGGGGTCGCCCCATGCATTGTACTCGGTTCCCCGCGCACCCTCGCGGCTGACGAGATTGGGGTAGGTGCGCCTGAGGCCCGTGTCCTTGATCGGCTCGTGCGCATTGATCGCGATCTCGTGCTCGGCTGCGCGTTCGGCGACGAGCACGTGGTGGCGGGCCATGTACTGCCCGTCGTGGTAATCCCATTGCTCGGTGCCGTCGGGGTCCTCGCGCAGCACCATGCCCGCATCGGCGACGTAGCCCGTCTTGACCGCATGGACGCCGTGGCGCTGGTAGTAGTCGAGCGCTTCCTCCAACTGGCGCTCGTAAAGCCCCGCGTTGCCCGCAGTCTCGTGGTGGCCCATGATTTCGACGCCCTTTGCTTCGGCATAGGCGGCGACGCGGTCCATGTCGAAATCGGGATAAGCCTCGGCGAACTCGAAGTTGCGCCCGCTCTCGCTCCACCAGCCCTGGTTCCAGCCTTCGATAAGGACTGAGCCAAATCCGTGCTCGGCAGCGAAGTCGATGTAGCGCAGCGCGTTTTCGGTTGTCGCGCCGTGCTTGGGCCCTTCGTTCCAGCTCCAGATGTCGAGGTGCATGCCCCACCAGATGCCGACGTACTTGTGCGGCTTGACCCAGCCCACGTCGCCGAGCCTGTTCGGCTCGTTGAGGTTGAGGATCATGTCGGAGGCGGCGTAGAGCGCGGGCGCGTCCTCGCCGATCAGCACCGTGCGCCAGGGGGTGGCGAAGGGTGCCTGCCGCCGCACCTTCCACGGCTGCGACGAGGGCGCGAGCCGGGTGCGGAAGCGCTGGCCTTCGATCCGTTGCAGCCAGAATGCCGAGTAATCGACGAGCGCCGCCTCGTGGATGGCAATGTGCAGACCGTCTTCGCGTCGGAAGGTGATCGGAGTGTGCGCGGTGCCGACCTGGTTTGCGGGCGTATTGTTATACAGGTATTCGTAGCGATTCCATTCGCCGCCCGGTATCCACCATGCTTCCGCGTCCCCGGAAATGACGAATTCGGTCAGTTCCTCGTCGATCATGACATCGGCCAGCTGCTCCTGCTGCGGGAACGCAAAACGAAAGCCTACACCCTCGTCGAACACCCGCACGACAAGCTCGATCGTGCGGTTGGTCGCGCGCTGTTCGGTCATCGACACGCGCAATTCGTTATAGCGATTTACGACGAGCCGGCTCTCGCCCCAGGGTTGCTCCCATGCTTCGTCGACACTGGTTCGTGCCGCTTCGCCAAGCGCGATAGCACTGCCCCACTTCCCCGCGCCCCGCAGCATGAACCCAAATTTCGATGGATCGATGACGCGCTTGCCGTCGCGTTCGACCGTATATGTTGGCGCACCTTCGACAGTCGTCACTGCAAAGCAAAGGCGACCATCCGGCGAACACTGCCGATGCGCCGGATCGTCTTGCGCGGCAACGCTCCCAAACGGGCAAAGTAGCATGAACAGCGCTGCGAAGAGTCCCCATTTACGCTGCCTACCCGATACCGATCCGATCATTTCTACCTCCTGACATAGGGGCTAAACGTTCGAACGGCAGCGCGCCAGAATTTTCGTGCAACCGGTTACATTCTTGGGTAGCCATGCTTTCGATGGCCGAAATCTAGATAGTTCGGCGGGACTTGGGAGGACGATTGAGATGGCACTTGCACCCGACGTTTCGTCGAGCACGGATCCGCATCCGGTGGAGGCGGAGGATACCGGCATCCATGCGCCGGGGCTGAACTATTTCGTCTTCGGCCTGTTCTTCATCTTTGGCGGCATCACCTCGCTCAACGATGTGCTGATCCCCAAGCTGAAGGAGCTGTTCACGCTCAACTACACCCAGGCCATGCTGGTGCAGTTCTGCTTCTTCACCGCCTATCTCGTGATCGGCATTCCCGGCGCCAAGCTGGTC
>NZ_JBSXNU010000035.1:0-134054 GCF_056857815.1 Qipengyuania sp. B-5
GGGATGGATGCTCGCTCTCTTGGTCCAGAACCAGGCGGACTGCCCGCTCGCGAACTTCCGGTGCAAACTTGTTCGTCGTCTTGCTCATCGTAGACCCTTCCTCTCAGGAGTTAGGGCCTCCGACAATCCCGGGGCGGTTCAGCTTTTTCCAAGATGGGTTACAGAGTTGGCTCAAGGTTGAGCCTCACCCGCCTTTTCTCGAGCACCTATCATTCCGCATCGGGAATCAGGTTTTCTTTGTACGCCTCGAGGATGTGGAAGACAGACAAGAGACCCCGGGCAATCGGGAGGGTCTATTAAGAGTGGCCGAGGGATGGAGAGGTTTTCCTTGTCTCATGCCGATGAGAAGGACGCTGACAGGCTGGAAATCGGAATTGGGCGGTTGGGGCTTGATCGACCTCAGAAACGCTCAATTGGTCGATCCATTTTCCCTGGTCTCTGATGAACTCATAGAGGTCACCGATTGGGAACTACTTGATTTTGCAGTCCTAGTCGTCAAGCAGTGGCTCCAAGGGAATGGCTTCGAGATCATGTCCACTCACTCAAATCCCGAGGTCGATCCGAACATCTGGTTTGTCGGAGACAATGGACCCGAGTGGGTCATCGTGCGAGCAGCGAGATTTCCAGAAAAGGTGGCTCGGATCCCGAGCAACGTAGAGGCAATCGCTACGCAATGCGAGGCTCTCAGCACTTTAGGGAATTTCGCGTCGGTCGCATTCGCGTTGGCAGACAACTTGGAAAGTCCCATCTGGCGCGGACATGCTGCTGACGTGCAATTCGATGGCATTGAGCGGGTATGAGCGAGCTAATATTGGTACGCGCAGGCACATGCTACCTTATGGACTGATTTGGCTACTGCGGACGCGAAACACTTCGTATCTAAGACTTTACGAATAATGGTCCCCATGGGGGCGAGAACCTTTGAGGAAATTGCAGTGCCATTCAATTTGCGCGGAGGAAGGCCCAAGAATATGGGTCAAGGGATCTATTGGACTCAGCGGCATTTGGCCGACACGCGTCGACGGTCTTCCAGCCGCAGCCCCGCGGAGCGGTTTAACGAGAGGTTTTTCCGCATAGATCGAGAGTTCCATCGCATTTACGATGTCCTAGCGGACAAAAAGGGGAATGTACCGGTCGTATCTGGTAGTAAGCTTGATATCGCATTAGACGAATACAGTTCTATCTTGTCTTACATTAATTCAGATCCTTACGCTGCTACGCAAGGCGATCTCTCGAAACTTGCCACAAGGGCGAAACGCATTCTGACTGAAATTGCCAAAGAACGCGGCCTTAGGCATGAATGGGATGCAAAAGAGAAGATCCTCACGATTGATACGCGATCAATCGATCTTTCATAATCCTTTGCGTGAAACCAAAAGGTCGCGATCTGATGACGGTTAAGCCAAAATTTTCGCTTTCGATCGAAGACCTCGATAAATTGGACATGTGCGTTCTCTATCAGGATGAGATACGCCCTGTTTTGCTTGAGTTTACCGGGGCGGCTAGCAAAAAGCGGCTTACGATGCGCGATGCCGTGTCCTTGCTCAAAGCCCCGATAAGCGTTCGGCAACTCCTGGTTCCCGTAGCGCGGGTCGCACAGTCCGATGCTGTCGTGAAGGATCGCCTTACGGGCTTCATAAACGATTGCGCCACAAGAGCCCTACTCAGCTTCGAGGAAGACTGCCCATCGGATGACCGTCCGCGAAAGGCGATCATCGCAACCAGGTCTTTTTTATCGGGCGAACTCGACGAGGATCGCTGGAACCAAGCATACAAAGAAGGTCTCGCCGCTTGGGCTGGCTGGTTCGCGCCGAAAGGCTTTTATGCGAGCGCAGAATGGGCCGCGCTTGATTTTTCGAGTTGGCATTATCCGAGAGTACGCGGTTCGGCATGGGCTATATGGGCAGAATGGGCAGCGCTTAACCTGCTCGCTTATCTTGGAATGGATTATCGCAAGCGCGAAAAGCCTGACGAGATCGACGAGGAAAATGCGATCGCACATGAGTGGGCGGTCGAGCGTCTTGCACTTTGGTTGGAAGAGGACGCTCCAGAGCTTTTGCCACTGCCAGATCCTCCACCCATTGTACGAGGGGTTGAACCGCAAGCAATTTGCGAAGCTGAATTCGTTCAGGAATATTACATGCAGTGGCCGACCATCGCTGCCTTTCCAACCGGGCTCAAGGAAATCGGCAGACTTCAGCTGGAACGCAACGCCAGTATCGAGATTCCGGAGGGAGTTACAAAGATCGACGAAATCGCTGTCTCCGATCATCCCGTCGTGAATTTGCCTGGAAGCTTACGAACGGTCGGGACCATAAATGTGTCGTACGACGGATATGTCGAACTCCCGGAAGGGGTCGAAACAGTCGATAGCATAAAGCTCTATCTGGAGTCCGTCGTGCACCTTCCACTTTCGATCCGTAGGGTCGGTAGCATAAACACAGAGGTGGAATCTCATATCGACGATGTAGGAGTAGACGACGAAGATGAGTTTTGGGAATGCGTAGAGCAGCAGGAGACGGAGGGTGTGAAAGATTACCCATTCTACGACTCATTCGTTTCCTACAATGGGCGCTGCTTCATAAAGGCGCGGCAAAATCTGACCTTTTGATTGATCTCACGGAGACGGCTTGGGCTTGGGAAGTATGCCCAAGATCCAATCCTCAACTTCGCCCTCACCAAGCCACGGAATAGCCAACTTTACCGAATTCAGAATTGGCCTTCAGTCATTCAGCGATAGATCGTCGAACGGCCAAGCCCGGCACTAGGCTGCGCAGCCTGCACGCGAACATGGCGGGTTTCTATCGTTCCCGGATCTTGGACGCAGCGCTGAGAATCAATGGGGTCGCAATTTGCGTGTCGTAACCTGCGATGGTCCCTCTCTGGGGGCAGCTAGTCAGAGAATGGGGGCGCGGAACTGGAACAGGCTGAGCGAGCCATGGTGCTGAACTGTGAATAGCGGTTTCCATACGAGACCACATTATGCGTTAATCGACCAAGCAATTGCCTTAAAAATGTAGGTAATTGGTTTAATCCAGAGCGGCGATCAGACGTCGAGATTGGCGACGTTGAGCGCGTTGGCCTGGATGAATTCACGGCGAGGCTCGACGACATCGCCCATGAGCCGGGTGAAAATCTCGTCCGTCACGTCGGCATCTTCGACCTTTACCTGGAGCAGCGCACGATTTTCCGGATCGAGCGTGGTCTCCCACAACTGTTCCGCGTCCATTTCGCCCAGCCCCTTGAAGCGGCTGACCTTGAGGCCCTTTCGGCCCGCGGCCATCACCGCATCCACCAGTTGGGTCGGAAGGATCAACGCATCGTCGCCGACCACCGGAGCAGGTTCTTCGGTATCTTCGACATCTTCGGCGTCGACCTGGTCCTCGAACTCTTCCTCACTCCCACGAATGAGGCGAACCGGAGACGCGTAGATGTCGGCATTTTCCTGCGCGACGCGGTGCAGCTTGCGGGCTTCTGCGCTATCAAGGAATTTGCCCTCGATCTCGTGCACATCGGTCACCCCGCGCCATACGCGGTGAAAACGAACCTGTCCGTCTTGGCCAAGTTCGGCGGACCAACGGGCCTCGGGATCGCCCATTTGCAGATGGGCCGCAGCCTTCGCCAGCGCGGCCTGCCTGTCTATGCTCTCGGGATCGAGCGCACCGGCCAGCGCCATCGCCTCGACGATTGGCGCGTTGTACTTGCGAGGTACGAAGTTCATGTGGTTGCGAAGCCGCAGTGCGTGCTGGACCAGTGCCGCCAGTTCTCCCGATGCGCGCGATCCGCCCGCGGTTTCGAGAATGCGGCCCTGAAGACCGGCCTCGATCAGGTAGCGATCATAGGCGGCCTGATCCTTGAGATAGACTTCGGATTTGCCGCGCACGACCTTGTAGAGTGGCGGCTGCGCGATGAAGAGATGACCGGCCTTGACGATCTCGGGCATCTGGCGGTGAAAGAAAGTCAGCAGCAGGGTGCGGATATGCGCACCGTCCACGTCGGCGTCGGTCATGATGACGATCTTGTGGTAGCGCAGCTTTTCCAGGTCGAATTCGTCGCGCAGTCCCGTGCCCATGGCCTGTATCAGAGTACCGACCTCCTTGGACGAAATGATCCGGTCGAACCGCGCACGCTCTACATTCAGGATCTTGCCCTTCAGTGGCAGGATCGCCTGATACTGGCTGTCACGCCCGTTCTTGGCAGAGCCCCCTGCCGAGTCACCCTCGACCAGGAAAAGTTCGGCCTTGGTCGCATCGCGCTCGCGGCAGTCGGACAGTTTCCCCGGTAGCGACGCAATGCTCATCGCGCCCTTGCGGCTCATTTCGCGCGCGCGGCGCGCCGCTTCGCGCGCGGCAGCGGCGTCGATCACCTTCTGGATGATCTGCTTTGCATCGTTAGGATTTTCCTCGAGCCATTCGCTCATCTTCTCGCCCATGAGCGATTCCAGCGGCTGGCGGACCTCTGAGGAGACCAGCTTGTCCTTGGTCTGCGATCCGAACTTGGGGTCGGGCAGCTTCACCGAGACGATCGCGGTCAGACCTTCGCGCATATCCTCACCCGAAAGGCTAACCTTTTCCTTCTTCATCAGGCCCGACGAGGTCGCGTAATTGTTGAGAGTGCGCGTCAGTGCTGCGCGGAATGCGGCAAGGTGCGTGCCCCCATCCCGCTGGGGAATGTTGTTGGTGAAGCAGAGCACGTTTTCGTAATAGGAATCGTTCCATTCGAGCGCGACGTCGATGCCGATGCCGTCCTTCTCCGCGCTGACCGAAATCGGCTCCGCAACGAGGGCCTGCTTGTTGCGGTCGAGATATTTGACGAAGGCCGCGATGCCGCCTTCGTAGAACAGGTCGTGCTCGAGCGGTTCCTCGTGCCGCTTGTCGCGCAGGAGGATGCGCACGCCCGAGTTGAGGAAGGCCAGTTCGCGATAACGATGTTCGAGCTTCTCGAAATCATATTCGGTAACGTTCTTGAACGTATCGTCCGATGCCTTGAAGGTGACGCGAGTCCCTTTCTTCAGGCCGTCCTCATCGCCATTGGAGGCTACGGGCGGAGCATCGCCCACAACGCGCAGGCTTTCGACCGCATCGCCATGTTCGAAGCGCATCCAGTGCTCCTTGCCGTCGCGCCAGATCACCAGTTCGAGCCATTCCGATAGCGCGTTGACCACGGAAACGCCCACGCCATGGAGGCCGCCCGATACCTTGTAGGCATTATCGTCGCTCGTATTCTCGAATTTGCCGCCCGCATGAAGCTGGGTCATGATGACCTCGGCCGCCGACACGCCTTCGCCCTTGTGCATGTCCACCGGGATACCGCGGCCATTGTCTTCCACGCTTACGGATCCATCGGGATTGAGTTCGATCAGGACAAGGTCGCAATGACCTGCCAACGCCTCGTCGATGGCATTGTCGGACACCTCGAATACCATGTGGTGCAGGCCCGATCCATCGTCGGTATCACCAATATACATGCCGGGCCGCTTCCGGACCGCGTCGAGGCCCTTCAGCACCTTGATCGAATCTGCGCCGTAACCGTTCTTTCTCGGGGCGTTTTCGCCCGCTTCGGGTATGTTCTCGTCCATGCCCATCATATAGGCGTGCAAGGGCGGAAATCCAAAGTTTTCGGCCCCGATTTACCCACAGACAATCGAGAGACAGGTTTCACCTGCAACCGGTTGATTTCGGGACGGGCAAGGCGCATCACGCAGCCATGCTATCAGTGCTCGACATCTTCCGGATCGGGATCGGTCCTTCCTCCTCCCACACCGTGGGTCCGATGCGCATAACGCGCACTTTCATCCGCGCGCTCGACAAGGCTGGCAAGCTGGATCGCACAGCGCGGGTGACGGCCCAATTGCAGGGATCTCTGGCGCTTACAGGGGTCGGTCACGGAACGGTCGATGCCACGATGCTCGGCCTCATGGGATTCGCTCCCGACAAGACCTGCCCGGACGATGCCGCGCAGGCGCTGGCCGATCTGCGCCGAAGCAAACGGATTGCGCTTGGCGGAAAGCGCGAAATCCCGTTCGATCCGGCAGCCGATATCGACCTTGCCGGCCACATATTGCCCGAACTTCACCCCAATGGAATGAAACTGACGGCGTTCGACGGGGAAGGAAAGGTTCTGGCAGAGCGGACCTATTTCTCAACCGGGGGCGGTTTCGTAGCCTCCGAGGCGCAGTTGAAGCGCAAGCCGAAGGACGACCGGATCAACACGGGTACACAGGTGCCGCACGATTTCGGATCGGCGGAGGAATTGCTGGCGGCCTGCAAATCGACCGGTCTTTCGATAGCCGAACTCGTGCTCGCCAATGAAGATGCGTTCCGCTCGCGCGAGAAGACGATGGAGGGTATCGACCGTGTCGCCAGGGCGATGGACCGATGCATCGACCGCGGGCTGACCCAGCGAGGCATTCTTCCGGGCGGGCTCAAGGTCGAAAGGCGCGCGCCCGACCTTTGGGACAAGCTTTCCGCCAATCCGCAATCGAACGAACGTGAGCAGCTGTTCGATTGGCTGAACTGCTACGCAATGGCCGTAAACGAGGAAAATGCAGCGGGCGGGCGCGTGGTGACTGCACCGACGAACGGCGCGGCCGGCATCATTCCCGCGGTCATTCGCTTCTATTGCCAGACCGCCGACGAACAACCTTGCCGGGACAGCCGCCGGACCCTCCTGCTCACCGCAGGCGCAATCGGCCTGCTTTACAAGCAGCGTGCGAGCATTTCGGGGGCCGAAATGGGATGCCAGGGGGAAGTCGGCGTGGCCTGTTCGATGGCGGCAGGTGGTCTGGCGGCCCTATGGGGCGCATCGCCGGTACAAATCGCCTCGGCAGCCGAAATCGGGATGGAGCACAATCTCGGTCTCACCTGCGACCCGGTGGGCGGATTGGTGCAGGTGCCCTGTATCGAGAGGAATGCAATCGGCGCGGTGAAGGCGGTCAACGCGGCTCGGCTGGCGCTGCACCGCACGGGCGCGGAAACGCTGGTCAGCCTCGACCAGGTCATCGAGACCATGCGCCAGACCGGGCTCGATATGAGCAACAAGTACAAGGAAACCAGCCAGGGCGGGCTCGCGGTAAACGTCATCGAATGCTGAGATAGCTACTCGACAGTGTCGCACGGTCCGATAGGGTGACGACATGGGAGATACATTGCATCTCGCCGCATTGGAGCGGTCCTTCGGTTCGTTTTCGGATATCATCAGCGCCAATGGGGCCAGGCTGGGTGAAACGCCCGCTCTGCTCGACGAGAATGGCGAACTAAGCTGGCAGGAGCTCGGCGAACGAGTCGAGCGGATTGCGGCGCGGCTACTGGAAGACGGCCTCCAGCGCGGACAGGCGGTCGCAATCCTTGGCACATCGAGCATTGGCTATGCGCTGGTGTTCCTTGCGGCCATTCGCGCCGGTGGTGTCGCCGCCCCCCTGACGACAAGCGCCAGTGCCGAACAGCTTGCCGGCATGGCCGAGGACTCCGGCGCGCGACATATCTTCATCGATCGCGCAAAATTATCAGAACTGGGAGAAGAATGTTTTTCGGGCCTCAGCCGCGTCATACTCGATGAAGAGCTGGAGAGCTGGATGGCGCCGCCGCATACGCGCGCGCCGGTTGTCGATCACGATCCGGGGGAACCGTTCAATATAATCTATTCCTCGGGCACTACCGGCACGCCCAAAGGCATAGTCCATTCGCACCAGATGCGCTGGCGGCAGTTCGCATCGACTGCGGCCAGTTGGATCGAGAACGGGCTGGAGGTCCGCAGCCTCGCATCCACCCCGCTCTATTCGAACACCACCATGGTCGCTTTCCTGCCTGCACTGCTGGCCGGCGGTACGGTGCGTGTGATGGGCAAGTTCGACCGGCTGCGCTGGCTCGAAAGCGCCCAGAACGATCGCACTACGATCACCATGCTGGTGCCGGTGCAGTATCAGCGCTTGATGGACGAGCCGAAGTTCGACGATTTCGACTTGTCCGCGCTGCAGCTCAAATATTGCACTTCGGCACCCTTCCCTGCGGAGCTGAAACGCAAGGTTCTGCGCCGCATGCCCGGTGCGCTGATCGAAATCTATTCGATGACCGAGGGCGGCGTGGTCTGCCTGCTAGAAGCACACAAGTTTCCCGACAAGCTGCATACGGTGGGCAGACCCGCTCCCGGCAGCGAGTTGAAGGTGCTGGACGACGGTGACCGCGAAGTTCCTGCTGGCACTCCGGGCAATCTCATCGGACGCAGCCAGACCATGATGAGCGGTTACAAGAACCGCCCGGAGCAGACAGAGGAAGGCTATTGGACCGATCCCGAAACGGGCGAGGTCTGGCAACGCATGGGCGATATCGGACGCGTCGATGCGGATGGCTTCGTCGAGCTGGTCGGCCGTGCGAAGGACATGATCATCTCGGGCGGGTTCAATATCTATCCGGTAGATCTGGAAAATGCACTGTTGGAAGAGGACGGCGTAATCGAAGCTGCGGTGATTGGAGTACCCTCACGCAAATGGGGCGAGACGCCGGTGGGCTTCGTGCGCCTTTCCGAAGATGCGCGTGATCCGCAGGACATTCGCGATTCGGTCAATGCGCGACTCGGAAAAACCCAAAGGCTCGCACAGTTGCATGTAATCGAAGAGATGCCGCGTAGTCACATCGGCAAGCTGCTAAAGACCGGCCTGCGCGAAGAAGCCGAGCGTCGGGGATTGCCGGAATAGGTGCGATTCGAGACGCGGCGCCGACACTGGGGGGAGGGGGAGAGGAGATGTGTGGGCGGCCGCGTCTCTACTCGCTGCCATATCGCCTCTCGGACAAGCGGCGCTCGCGCTAGGAGCCACGAGTGGACCAATGTGGGCCGGCTCGCTCGCCGAGAGGAAGGCGACGACAGCAACTCTTGGGAAGGGACTGCCGCCATCTCGTTCCCGGGCAAAGATCTGAGTTGGGAGGGACATCTCCGCGCCGGGTGTGGGTTGCGAAATAATGTTACAGGCCTGTGAACTAAAGTGAGAAAACATCAGGAAGTGTTGCGTTTTGCGCAACTGAACCGGCGTGCGCTTTTTCTCCCTCTCTGGACAGCATCAAGCCCGCGTCCTAACCGCCGCGCATGGACCCTTCCCACCTCCCCGATTCCATCCTCATCGTCGATTTCGGCAGCCAGGTCACCCAGCTCATCGCGCGCCGCGTGCGCGAGGCCGGGGTCTATTCGGAAATCGCCCCCTTCACCCAGGCCGAAGAGGCGTTCCATCGCCTGAAGCCGAAGGGTGTCATTCTATCGGGCAGCCCTGCCAGCGTGCCTGATCGCGACAGCCCGCGCGCTCCTGATGTGATCTTTGAAAGCAAGGTCCCCATCCTCGGCATCTGCTATGGCCAGCAGGTCATGACCCAGCAGCTCGGCGGCGAGGTCCGTCCGGGCCACGAGACCGGCGAAGGCGGCGAGTTCGGGCGTGCTTTCTGCGAAGTGACCGAAGAATGCGTGCTCTTCGACGGTTTGTGGAAGCCCGGCGAAACGCATCAGGTCTGGATGAGCCATGGCGACAAGGTCACCCGCATCGCCGACGGTTTCCGTATCGTCGCCACGAGCCCCGGTGCGCCCTTCGCGCTGATTGCAGACGACGAGCGCCGTTATTACGGCACCCAGTTCCATCCTGAAGTGGTCCATACCCCCGACGGCGGCAAACTGCTCGCCAATTTCGTGCGCCATGTCTGCGGGCTCGCAGGCGACTGGACCATGGCCGAATTCCGCAAGACCAAGATCGAGGAAATCCGCGCTCAAGTGGGCGACGGGAAGGTCATCTGCGGTCTTTCCGGCGGCGTCGACAGCGCGGTGGCAGCCGTACTTATTCACGAGGCGATAGGCGAGCAACTGACCTGCGTCTTCGTCGACCACGGCCTCATGCGAATGAACGAGGCCGAACAGGTCGTCACCCTGTTCCGCGACCACTACAACATTCCGCTGGTTCACGTGAACGCCGAAGAGATGTTTCTCGGTGGACTCGAGGGCCAGACCGACCCTGAAAAGAAACGCAAGTTCATCGGCGGCGCTTTCATCGACCTGTTCGAAGCAGAAGCGAAGAAAATCGGCGGTGCGGATTTCCTGGCACAGGGTACGCTCTATCCCGATGTCATCGAAAGCGTCAGCTTTACCGGCGGCCCGTCGGTGACGATCAAGAGCCACCACAATGTCGGCGGCCTGCCCGAACGCATGAACATGGAACTGGTCGAACCGCTACGCGAACTGTTCAAGGACGAAGTGCGCGACCTGGGGCGCGAACTCGGCCTTCCCGAAGTCTTCGTCGGCCGCCACCCCTTCCCCGGTCCGGGCCTCGCCATCCGCATCCCGGGCGAAGTGACCAAGGAGCGCTGCGATATCTTGCGCAAGGCCGATGCGATCTACCTCGAGGAAATCCGCAACGCCGGTCTCTATGATGCGATCTGGCAGGCATTTGCCGTCCTGCTTCCGGTCAAGACAGTCGGCGTGATGGGCGATGGGCGAACCTATGACAGCGTCTGCGGCCTGCGTGCAGTTACCAGCACCGACGGCATGACCGCCGACATCTATCCATTCGATGCCGGTTTCCTCAGCCGCGTTGCGACGCGGATCATCAACGAGGTCAAGGGCATCAACCGCGTCGTCTACGACTACACTTCGAAGCCACCCGGCACGATCGAGTGGGAGTGATTTGCGACTAGCACTGGGACCCGATCCGCGCTCCGAGACTTTACGGCGCTTGCAAGCGTTGCTTGTCCAGCGCTTCGGACGGATCGAGCGTGCGGCGGTGGAATGGCGACGACCGGAATGGGTGCTGGTACAGGGAGTCATCGGCGCACGGACGAAGTCGGAAATCTCCAACGCGGCGACCGACCAATTGCTCAAACGCTATGGCTCGTGGGAGGCGGTGGCGGATGCTCCGCTGGAGGAACTGCAGAACGAACTTTCCACCCAGACTTACCCCAATATCGCCGCAGAACGTCTCAAGGACAGTCTGGCCCGGCTCATCGAACTTCGTGGAGCGGTCGACCTTTCGCATCTTACGAAGATGGAAACGCTGGAGGCGATGCGCTGGCTCGAGCGTCTTCCCGGCGTCGGACGCAAGATTGCAGCCGGGGTGATGAATGCCTCGACCCTGGACCGCCGTGCAATCGTGCTGGACGGACACCACAGGCGCATTCTGCAACGCATGGGTCTCGTTCCGCCAAAGGCCAGCACCGATCGTGCATTCGAGGCGATCATGCCTGCCATGCCGGATGAATGGGACGGCGGAGATTTCGACGAGCATCACCTGCTTATGAAAAAGCTCGGGCAGACATTTTGCCGCCCCGCCGCGCCAAATTGTTCGAACTGTCTCGCACTGTCACTGTGCAGCACAGGCCTCGGGCATGTCGGTGAGAGATAGAGGGGCGCATCCAGGCGCGCGCAGCATTGCGGAATCAATTAGACACAGGCAAGGGAAAGCAATGAGTTGGGATGACTATTTCGCCGCCGACGCTGGCAGTGCAGAAGCAGAGCGCCGCGGCAAGAAACGCACTGTCACCGTTGGCTGGACAGTACGGTTCGCGAAAAGTGATGCGATCTGGAGCCCGCCGACGACCTTCGCCCGCTCTGAACCGAAGTCAAAAAGCGGCAAGTCGATTCAGGTTTGTCCCGCCGCTATAGATTTCGACCGGCGACACTTCGTCATTCCCTGTCCGGTGGACCTCACCTTAGCCTTCGTCCGCGATGCACAGGGCCGACTCCAGTTGACGGATGCCGATGGTGACCAGTCCGGTATGAGACCGCAGGGTCGGGCCAATTTGTTGCAGTTGCAACCGCAAGCCGAATGGCGGGATCCCGAACGGCCGATTCTGCAATTCACGGCTCCCTATGTGTTCGTCGCGGACGAACCGTGCTGGGTAGTGCAGACCGAACCTTATCTCCACTGGTTCTCTGAAAGGCGGCCCGGCGTGGCAATGGGCGGCAGGTATCCGATCCATATCTGGCCCCGACCTCTGGCCTGGGCCTTCGAGTGGTACGACCTTTCGAAGCCA
Organism: Qipengyuania sp. B-5; assembly: GCF_056857815.1. NCBI lineage: Bacteria > Pseudomonadati > Pseudomonadota > Alphaproteobacteria > Sphingomonadales > Erythrobacteraceae > Qipengyuania > Qipengyuania sp. B-5. The sequence goes on from NZ_JBSXNU010000035.1 coordinate 12,000, forward strand.
CTGGTGCTCAAACGGGGCGATCCGTGGTTCTACGTCCATTTCGAGACGGAAAATCCCGGCGCTCATGTCCGGCTGGTCGAACAGGAAATGACCGACGAACTCGAGACCTATCTCGACTCGATCATCGATGTGTCGAATTACGTCAACAAGACCTACGGCTTGTTCGGTGAGGCCCAGCGTATCCGACCCGAAAAGCTACTCAAGCCAAAGGGTTGATAACTGGCTGCCCGCTCTATCGTTCAGCCCTCTTCGACAATCCGATAGGGAACGAAGTCGTCGAGCATGATCACACCGGAAAAGAAATCCCCGGCACGGTCGTAGGTCTGTATCTGATCGGTACGACACAGCGATGTGGCACTGAACTTCTTGATGACGAGATAGTCGCCATCATCGATGGCATCCGGGGTGCGGGTGTAGTTGACCCATACGGTCCTGCCATCCCGGTAGACCAGAGCCGTATCATCGATGCTGGTCAGCGACCTCGATCCGATGGTGCGAATGCAGTTCTGCGGCTCACCGGCCACTCGACCTTCGAGCATCTTGGCCAGCTTCTCTTCGCCGCGAGTCATCCCGGCGGTTTCGTCTGCCTGGACTGCGGGAGCGGCCAGCATTCCGAGAGCGGCGGTGGCGAGTGCGAGGCGTTTGAACATGACGAGTCTCCTAACTTGGCGGAACATATATCAAACATGCGCTGAACGCACGCTGACTCGCGTTAATGGCGGCTAGCCCGTGCCGCCTACTGTAATTCCATCGATCAGCAGCGTGGGCTGGCCGACGCCTGCAGGCACGCTTTGCCCGCCCTTGCCGCAGATCCCGATCCCTTCGTCCAGTGTCATGTCGTTGCCGATGCCCGTGACGCGGGTGAGCACGCTGGGGCCGTCCCCGATCAGCGTGGCGCCCTTGATCGGCGCGACGACTTGGCCCTTTTCCACCTTGTAAGCCTCGGTGCAGGCGAAGACGAACTTGCCGCTGGTAATATCCACCTGCCCGCCGCCGAAACTGGTGGCGTAGATGCCGTCCTCGACTCGGCTGAGCAGTTCGGCGGGGTCATCGCCGCCGCTCTGCATGAAGGTATTGGTCATGCGCGGCATGGGCGCGTGCTGGTAGTTTTCACGGCGTCCGTTTCCGGTCGCCTCGACACCCATCAGCCGCGCATTGAGGCGGTCCTGCATATAGCCCTTGAGAATGCCGTCCTCGATCAGCACCGTTTCACGCGTCGGCGTGCCTTCATCGTCGATGGACAGCGAACCGCGCCTCTCCGCCATGCTGCCATCGTCGATCACGGTCACGCCGGGCGCCGCCACACGTTCGCCGAGGCGGCCCGAAAAGGCGCTGGTACCCTTGCGGTTGAAATCCCCTTCGAGCCCGTGCCCCACCGCTTCGTGAAGCAGGACGCCGGGCCAGCCGGGGCCGAGCAGAACGGTCTTCTCGCCTGCAGGCGCGGCCACGCTTTCGAGATTGACCAAGGCCTGCCTGACCGCTTCGTCGATCGCGCGCATCCACGCGCCCTCGTCGAACAGCCGGTCATAGAGATAGCGTCCGCCCAGACCGAAGAAGCCGGTTTCGCGGCGACCGTTCTGTTCCGCGACGACCTGGATGTTGAGGCGGACCAGCGGCCGGATGTCGCGCGCGATATGCCCGTCGGGCCGGACGATCTCGACGACGCTCCAGTTCGCCAGCAGACTGGCGGAAACCTGCGCAACGCGGGGATCCTTGGCGCGGGCAACGGCATCGATCTTTTCCAGCAATGCGACCTTCTCCTCGAACGGGACGAGGTCGAGCGGGCAAAGGTCGGTATAGAGATGGCGGTTAGTCCGCTCGGGCGGCGCGGCGAGCGGGCTGGTGGTCGCATCGAGCAATTGCAGTGTTTCGCCCGCGCGGCGGATGGCGGCCGCGCTGATCTCGTTTGCGTGAGCAAAGCCGGTGGTCTCACCCGATACCCCGCGCAGGCCGAAGCCCGAATCGCGGGAATAATCTGCAGTTTTCAGCCTGCCGTCGTCGAAACCGAAGGCTTCGGATGCGATGAACTGCATGTAGAGCTCGCCATCATCGCAGGACGACAGAAGCTGCTGCGTCAGCGACTGCGCCTCTTCGGGCGAGAGCTTGTTTCCGTATACGAGTGAGAGAGGGTCGGTCAGCGGTTCTGTCATGCTTCCCATGTAGGGAGGCCCGCACCGATTGGCGAGGGGCTAGGGGTGGCCCGGATCGCCGCCTTCGGAAATGTCCATTAGCTGCGACTGGTCGACCCCGTCCGCAGGCCCCCCTTCGAGCACGAAGCGGCGATCGCAATAACCGCAATCGACATAGCCATGCTCGTCGATCTGGAGATAGACCTTGGGGTGGCCCAGCGCAGCAGGCTTGTAGTTCCTGCCGCTGCGGATGTCGGTCGCGCCATCGCACCATACGCGCCGCGTGGTGACCTTGGACACTTCGGGAGGAGGCAAACTCATGAAAGGGCCGATAATGGGTTTTTCTGTGCGCCTCAAGCGCCTAGGGCACAGTGATGACCACACCGTCTGCAATTTCCATCGACAATCTCGTCAAACGCTATGCCCCCAGCGGGCCGGGGGACGAAGGCAAGCTGGCGCTCAAGGGTGTCAGTTTCGACGTGCCGCAGGGCGGCGTGTTCGGATTGCTCGGACCCAACGGTGCCGGCAAATCGACAATCATCAACATATTGGCCGGTCTGGTGCGCAAGACCAGTGGTAGTGCGGAAATCTGGGGTTTCGACATCGACGCCAATCCCCGCAACGCCAAGCGTGCTATCGGGATCGTTCCGCAGGAAATCGTCTTCGACCCCTTCTTCACTCCGTTCGAAGTGCTGGAGAACCAGGGCGGCTTTTACGGCATTTCGAAGAAGGACCGGCGCAGCGAGGACCTGCTTGCCGCCGTCCACCTATCGGACAAGCGCGATGCCTATGCGCGCACCCTGTCGGGCGGGATGAAGCGCCGCCTGCTGATTGCCAAGGCGATGGTGCATTCGCCGCCAATTCTCGTGCTCGACGAACCGACTGCAGGGGTGGATGTGGAATTGCGCCGCCAGCTGTGGGAATTGGTGCAGGAACTGAATGCCGAGGGAGTGACCGTGGTGCTGACCACCCATTACCTCGAAGAAGCGGAGCAACTATGCGACCGCATTGCCATCATCAACCACGGCGAACTGATCGCCAACAAGCCGACCCGCGAACTGGTGGGTATGGCACGCGAGAAGATCGTTTCGGTCAGCGTCGACAAGGATCTGGGCGGTCCGATCATGGAAGAAGCCTTCCTCAAGGCCGAAGTCGTCGATCCGCGCCGGCTCGACATCACCTATGATCGCGACAAGGCCAGCGCAGGACAGGTCCTCGCGCTGGTCCAGAGCCATGGTTACGGGATTGAAGACGTCACCACCCGCGAGGCCGACCTCGAGGATGTGTTCGTGCAACTCACCGGCGCGGGCTGAACCGCGCCGGGAAACTGATCAGCCGAAGCTGCGCGGCCCGAGGCCGGCATCCTTTACGCGGAGCACGTCCCAGACGTGCGGCTCGATTTCCTCCATCGGAGTCCTGCAGCACCGGCATTTGCCGACATGCATGCCGCCAGCCTTGCGCATGTTGGCATGATCGACCGAGTGGCGCCCGAAAGCGCAGGCGAGTAGACCCATTTTCATTATTTGCGACCCTCCAAGTCCCGAAATTCAAAGCCCCTGTCGAGTCGTTCCATAGCCAGCTTGTGGTCGCCGTTAACCTCGTTTTCGGCGAATCGTTCTCTACTTGCCGCGTGGTGATTGCATGGGCATGAGACAGCCTATGACAGAAGTTCATGACGTCCTTGTTATCGGATCCGGCGCCGCTGGCCTTACCGCCGCGTTGGCGCTGGCCGAAACGCGAAAAGTACTCGTATTGGCGAAGGGCCAGCTCACGAGCGGATCGACCGCCTGGGCACAGGGCGGAATCGCCGCAGTTCTCGATACGGGCGATACTTTCGAGAACCATATCCGCGACACGATGGTGGCGGGCGCGGGGCTCAACGATCTCGAGACGGTGGAATTCGTCATCGAACGCGCGCCCGCCGCGATCGACCGGCTGTGCGAACTCGGCGTCCCGTTCAACCGCGAGGAAAATGCCCTGCATCTCACGCGCGAAGGGGGGCATTCGCACAGGCGGATCGTCCATGTGAACGATGCGACCGGCTGGGCGGTGCAGGCAGCACTGCTCAAGGCGGCGGAGGAAAATCCGAACATCACCCTCCTTCCGAACCAGAGCTGCATCGATCTCATCACCGGGCGCAACCAGGAGGAATATTCGGGCTCGGGGCGAGTTTGGGGCGCCTATGCGCTGGATGCGGAAAGCGGCAAGGTCGTCACCCATGTCGCGCGGGCCACTATCCTGGCCGCGGGGGGCGCAGGCCGCGTCTATCTCTTCTCCACTGCACCACGCGGAGCGACGGGGGATGGGATCGCCATGGCCTGGCGCGCGGGCGCGCGCGTGTCGAACATGGAAATGATGCAGTTCCACCCGACCTGCCTCTACAACCTCGAGGTCAAGAATTTCCTCATCACCGAGGCGGTCCGGGGCGAAGGCGGGCGGCTGTACAATCCCGCCACCGGCGAGCGCTACATGGCGGGCTATGACGCGGAGCGGATGGAACTCGCCCCGCGCGACATTGTGGCACGCGCGAATGACGACCAGATCAAGCGCCACGGCCTCGATTACGTTCATCTCGACATCAGCCACCAGCCCCCCGAATTCGTCCGGCAGCATTTTCCCACCATTCACGAAAAACTGCTTGGACTCGGTATCGATATGACCAGGGAGCCGATCCCGGTCGTTCCTGCGCAGCATTATACCTGCGGCGGGATCAAGATCGGGCTCGACGCGAAGACCGATCTTCCTGGGCTCTGGGCGGCGGGCGAGTGCACGGAGAGCGGCCTTCATGGCGCCAACCGTCTCGCTTCCAACTCTCTGCTCGAATGCTTCGTGTTCGGCGAAGCGGCGGCGAAGGATATTCTGGAATGCTGGGACCAGCTCGACGATCCGCCCGAAATCCGGCCATGGGACGAAAGTCGCGTGACCGATTCAGACGAGGAAGTGGTCATCAAGCAGAACTGGACCGAAATCCGCCGCTTCATGTGGAACTATGTTGGCATCGTGCGCACGACCAAGCGGCTGGAGCGCGCGGCGCACCGGATCCGCCTGCTGCGCGAGGAGGTCGAGGATTACTACGGGCACTTCCGCGTGACGACCGACCTTATCGAACTGCGCAACCTGCTCGAATGCGCCGGTCTGATCGTCAACAGCGCTCTCAAGCGCCGCGAAAGCCGGGGGCTGCACTATATAATGGACTACCCGGAAACCGACCCCATTGCGCACGACACTGTGCTCATCCCGTAAGGGACCGAACTGCTCGCTTGTAACAAACTCAGCGGTTCGCAGGTTCGGGAAGATTCGAGGCTTTCAACGGGGGGAGCCTGCGCCCGAACGTATCGAGCGTGACGAACTCGTCCTCCGCTCCGGGGTCGTCGAAAGTGAAATACTTCACGGCCGCATCGGAAAGCTGTTCGCTGAATTCCATCCCGAGATCGCCGCCTTTCGCCCAGCGAACGGTCCCCGAGATGTCGAGGCCGGAAATCAGCGTGAGCTGCAATTCGCTACCGATCGGTATCTGTTGTTCGATGCCGCTCAACCGGCAACCAGCGGGCGAAAGGTCGCGGAGCGTGACTCGCGACGTTTCGTGCCCCGCGCGGCTAAGCACGTCGGCGTTCACGTCAAATCTTTTGGACAGGCGCTTGTCCATGTTTAGTTCGGTCTCCAATCCAGAACTGACGGTGGCAGAGCGGCTCCGAGAGATATTGTAGAATCCCGCCAAGGGTTAACCGGGCGCAAGAATTGCACGGGGCTGGACCGGTCCTCGTCGATGCAACGATCGCGACTTTCGATTTGCCAAGGCGCCACGCTGCGGATGCCCTTGCAGCTCCCGCTGGACAGGGGCTGGTCTTTACGGTCAATTGCGATCCTTGCACGACAGGAGGGGAACAATGCCGAAGGTAGTCGCGAACGGGATCGAGATTCATTACGAAGAACACGGGGATTCCGGCGATCCAGCGATGCTGCTTATCATGGGTTTCGGGGCGCAGTTGACGCTCTGGCCAGACGAGTTGGTAGAGGCGCTCGTCTCGCGCGGCTTTCGCGTCATTCGCTACGACAACCGCGATATCGGCCTCAGTCACAAATTCGATGGAGTGAGGGCGCCCGGCATCGTCAGGATGACCCTCATGTCCAAACTCGGCCTCACTCCGCGCGTGCCCTACACCCTGCGGGACATGGCTGCCGATGCCATCGGCCTGCTTGATGCGCTGGATATCGACCGCGCGCACATCGTCGGTGCGAGCATGGGCGGAATGATCGCGCAGCACGTGGCGGCCAACTATGCCGAACGCTGCCTCAGTTTCACCCAGATTTTCTCGACCACCGGCAATCCCAGGCTGCCGCAGGCCCGCAAGGAAGCCCTTGAAGCTCTCGTGACGCGTCCGAAGAGCGATGCCGAAGAGGTACTTGTCGAGCACGGCATCATGCTGGCGCGCACGATCGGCTCGCCGGGCTATCCTTCCCCGGAAGAGCGTCTGCGCGAACGCACGCTGTCAAATCTGCGTCGCAGCTTCTATCCCGAAGGTCCCACGCGCCACCTATCCGCAATCGTAGCCGATGGTGATCGCAGTGCGATGCTACGGAAAATCACCGTTCCCACACTTGTGCTTCATGGTGAAGACGACCCTCTCGTGCCTTGCGAGGGCGGCCGCGACACCGCTGCCTGTATCCCGGGTGCGAAACTCAAAACGATTCCGGGCTGGGGTCACGATTTGCCGCTGGAACTGGTGGAGATTCTGTCCGGCGAAATCACCTCTCACGCCCGGAATGCGACGAACTGACGAAGGCGTTCGACGAAGGACAATCGCGATCGACGAACAGGACGAATGTCGGGTGCCATTTAAGTGCGAGTCTGTTGCGCGATCGTGGCTTTCCCGAAGCGCGCGCAGGAATAATCGCACCTTCCCGATCGAAAGGAATTACTCGAAAAAGACGTAATATTCCCAATTTGTAGCCTTACGACGCATATTTCTGCGTAGTTTGACAACGCCGTTTCACGGGCGCATCACTTCTTGCAACAGCTCCGATCCCGCAGTCGGCGTTGTTTGATCGACCACTGACCGTCTTCGCTTAGATCATAAATGGGCTGTCGCGATCACTGCGTAACTCTCTGCGGCCGATCATTCGCTTTTCGTTTCGAAAAAAGGATGATCACAATGTACAAAATCCTCGCACTTGCACTCGCCACTGCGGTTTCGGCAGCCCTGCTCGCTGAGCCGGTTCTTTCCCAGAACATCGTCGTCACGCCCGATACCCAGCACCGGGAATTCGTCGAGACGGTCTCGCGCGATCTGGACCGGCAACTTTCGGTGGCTGCGCGGCTGGGCGATGCGCCGAATGGCGAAGGTATCTCTATCGTCCGGTTCACCCGCGATAACGATGGCGATGCTGCCAATGTGAAGCTCTATCGGGCTTCCGGCAAACGCGGTTTCGACCGGATCGCCATGAAGGCCGTTAGCCGTCTGCGCTCGCTGGATAGCGCTCCGCCGAGCGTGGACCGGGACCAGATGTACCAGGCGAATATCATCTTCGCCGAAAACAGATGGAGTGCCGACAGGCTGAGACAACAGCTGGCAGCCGAGGAGGCGGCCAGAATGGCTTTCGGACCATCCGAACGAATGGTTCTCGCCTTCGGTAGCGCCGGAACCCGTCCCACTTCCTGACCGGTGCTCCCCTTCCCGGCCAGTAGTCCCGACCGGGAACGCCCTGGCGTCGCACCCCGTTCTGCGGGAAGGGTGCGCCGCCGGGGTTCGTCGAGTCGAGACCGGGCTGCACTGCGAAAGGTCGGGAAAGGAAAGAAAATTTCCCACCGCTTTTCGAATGAATCGCAAGCCGGTCACACAATCTTTGCCCGCAAAATTTTTTCACCCGATGCGATTTTGGTCTTGCGATTTCGCAAAGCCAGCTTGGTCCACGCGTCGCTGCATTGCATCATCGGCACGGACCCGAACCAGCCCCCTTCCGGCGCGTTAAATTTTCATTGACCCTCTTGCGCCGGAGTCCGCTCTGATTCAGTATCTAGTGGTCGGTCGCCTGGGGGTACCTACAAGACCTAGCGATAACGCTTCCGCTCCCCATATAGGAGAAGACGCGAATTCGCCCCGGTCTGTGGAGAAACAGGGGAGAAGTTTTCACCCCGCCCCACGGCTTTCGGTGCTAGGCGGGAAGGGCTCTCGCCGACTCGAACACATAGCGAACGGACGGCAGCACGATCCTGCCGCAGTCGCACAGGCAAACGGTGGGGACACGATGGATTTCAAAGGCGGAGACGAAACGGCGATGGGACTGGACATGGATACTCAGGACACTGTCGAAGATGCCGCTCCCACCGAGACGAAGAAGCCGGAAAAGGCAGTCAGCATGAAAAGCCAGGACAAGGGCAGCGAGCAGCTCGTCGCCGAAAAGGCGGGTGAAGCGATGGCCGGTGCCATGGCCGAAGTCGCCAAGGCGTCCGTCAAGGAAGACAGCAAGAAAGTCCTCGATCGCCGTTTCGACGTGCAGATCGACACCAGCCGGGATGATCTGCTGACCGCCTTCGGCAAGGAAACGCTGGAAGACCGTTACCTGCTGCCCGGAGAAAGCTATCAGGACCTATTCGCCCGCGTCGCCGATGCTTTCGCCGACGATGCCGAGCATGCGCAGCGTCTGTACGATTACATTTCCAAACTGTGGTTCATGCCCGCCACGCCCGTGCTTTCCAACGGCGGCACCCAGCGCGGCCTGCCGATCTCCTGCTATCTCAACAGCGTGGAAGACAGCCTCGACGGGATCGTCAACACCTGGAACGAAAACGTCTGGCTTGCGTCCAAGGGTGGCGGCATCGGCACCTATTGGGGCAATGTGCGCGGCATCGGCGAACCGGTCGGCCTCAACGGCAAGACCAGCGGCATCATTCCCTTCGTGCGCGTGATGGACAGCCTGACGCTGGCGATCTCCCAGGGTTCGCTGCGGCGCGGCTCGGCCGCCTGCTACATCGATGTCTCGCACCCCGAGATCGAGGAATTCCTCGAGATCCGCAAACCTTCGGGCGATTTCAACCGCAAGGCGCTGAACCTGCATCACGGCGTGCTGGTGACCGACGCTTTCATGGAAGCGGTGCGCGCGGGCGAGGAATTCGACCTCGTCTCTCCGCGTGACGGCAGCGTTCGCAAGACGGTGGATGCGCGCAGCCTGTTCCAGAAGCTGGTCGAGACCCGCCTTGCCACGGGCGAGCCCTATATCGTCTTCTCCGACACGGTGAACCGGATGATGCCCAAGCATCACCGCGATCTGGGCCTCAAGGTCTCGACCTCGAACCTGTGCGCCGAGATCACCCTGCCGACGGGCATCGACCACCTCGGCAACGATCGCACGGCGGTCTGCTGCCTGTCCTCGCTCAACATCGAGAAGTGGGACGAGTGGAACGAGGACAAGCAGTTCATCGAGGACGTCATGCGCTTCCTCGACAACGTGCTGCAGAACTATATCGACCGCGCGCCCGACGAGATGGCCCGCGCGAAATATTCCGCCACGCGCGAACGCAGCGTCGGGCTGGGTGTGATGGGCTTCCACTCCTTCCTCCAGCAGAAGGGCATCGGCTTCGAAAGCCCGATGGCCAAGGTTTGGAACCTGAAGATGTTCAAGCACATCCAGGGCAAGGCGTCCGAAGCATCGATGATGCTCGCCAAAGAGCGTGGACCGTGCCCGGATGCCGCCGAAATGGGCGCGATGGAGCGGTTCAGCTGCAAGATGGCGATCGCGCCGACCGCGTCGATCAGCATCATCTGCGGCGGCACCAGCGCCTGCATCGAGCCGATCCCGGCCAATATCTACACCCACAAGACGCTTTCGGGCAGCTTCGTGGTGAAGAACCCCTATCTGGAAAAGATCCTCGACAAGAAGAGCAAGAATTCGACCGCGGTCTGGAACTCGATCCTGGAAAAGGGCGGCAGCGTCCAGCACCTCGATTTCCTGACGCCGGAAGAGAAGGCGACCTTCAAAACCAGCTTCGAGATCGACCAGCGCTGGCTGCTCGAATTCGCGGCCGACCGCGCGCCCTATATCGACCAGGCGCAGTCGCTGAACCTGTTCATCCCGGCCGATGTCGACAAGTGGGACCTGATGATGCTGCACTTCCAGGCGTGGGAGAAGGGCATCAAGTCGCTCTATTACCTCCGCTCCAAGAGCGTGCAGCGCGCCGGTTTCGCCGGCGGGGTGGAAGCGGACAACACCGCCGACGCCGCCAAGTACGAACTGGCCGCAGGTGCTGGAGAACAGACCGATTACGAAGAATGCCTCGCCTGCCAGTAATGGCCGGTGCCGCTCGCCTTGCATATAACGGGCCGGGGCAACCCCGCCTGACTGGAATTTCCGGAGACTGATACGATGTCGTTGCTCGAAGCCCGCAAGACCTACAAGCCATTCGAATACCCCTGGGCATACGACTTCTGGAAGCGCCAGCAGCAGATCCATTGGATGCCGGAAGAAGTGCCGCTGGGCGAGGATTGCCGCGACTGGGCGCAGAAGCTGACCGAGCACGAGCGCAACCTGCTCACGCAGATCTTCCGCTTCTTCACCCAGGCCGATGTCGAGGTGCAGGATTGCTATCACGACAAATACGGCCGCGTGTTCAAGCCGACCGAGATCAAGATGATGCTCACCGCCTTTTCCAACATGGAAACGGTGCACATCGCGGCCTACAGCCACCTGCTCGACACGATCGGCATGCCCGAAAGCGAATACAGTGCCTTCCTCGAATATGAGGAAATGAACGACAAGCACAATTACATGCAGCAGTTCGGCGTCGACAACGATGAAGACATCGCGCGCACGCTGGCCATGTTCGGCGCCTTCACCGAAGGCATGCAGCTGTTCGCCAGCTTCGCCATGCTGATGAACTTCCCGCGCTTCAACAAGATGAAGGGCATGGGCCAGATCGTCAGCTGGTCGGTGCGCGATGAAAGCCTGCACTGCGAGGGCATCATCCGCATGTTCCACGAATTCGTGCGCGAGCGGGATTGCCTGACCAAGGCGGTCAAGGAAGACATCATCGACATCTGCCAGAAGACGGTGCGGCTGGAGGACAACTTCATCGACCTCGCCTTCGAAATGGGCCCGGTGTCCGGCATGACGCCCAAGGATATCAAGAAGTATATCCGCTATATCGCCGACTGGCGGCTGGGCCAGCTCAACCTCGATCCGATCTACATGGTCGACGATCACCCGCTGCCCTGGCTCGCCCCGCTGCTGAACGGGGTGGAGCACGCCAACTTCTTCGAACAGCGCGCCACCGAATATTCCAAGGGCGCGACCAAGGGCGAATGGAACGACGTGTGGTCGAGCTTCGACAAGCGCCGCACCGCCAAGGCCGCGAACGAGGAAGAGGCTGCGGACGACGGCCCGGGCCTGTTCGGCGAGAGTGAAGGGGCCGTGGCGGCGGAGTAGATGCCAACCCTATTCCGTAAAGACTGCCCGCATTGCTTGTCGAAGGCTGCAAGCTTCACATTTGTCCATCAGTGGTACGACAGAAGTGGCCAGCATGTCGCATACGGAACTGCTGTGTGTGGGGTCTGCAACAATGGGATAATTGTAAAAATCAGAAGGAAAGCCAATCAGGTTATTCCGAACCTTCCGGGCTCAAATCTAAATTTTCCTACCGACGATTTGCAGTTGGTTGAGACTTGGCCCTCCAGTGACATAGAAAAGCCGTCGGACGTTCCGCCAAATATTGATCACTACTATTCTCAAGGCATTATCAATTTGAAAGGCCGCCAGTGGGATGCGGCCGGCGCGATGTTCCGAAAATCCTTGGATGTTTCGACCAAATTTCTCGATCCTCAATCAAAAAATCTTACGCTTTTCCAAAGGATTGAAAAATTGGTGTCGAATGGTCTCTTGACGTCCGCAATAGGGGACTGGTCCCATGAAATTCGTATTGACGGTAACGGTTCAGTCCATGACGAGGAACCAGAAACGGAAGAAGACGCTCAAGCGATTCAGAAATTCACGGAGGCTTTCCTAAGATACGCGTTTACCTTGCCGAGTATGGTGGCGCAGAACCGTCAGAAAAGAACACCTGCAGTCGAACCTGACGCTCCCAAATGATATTTTCGCACGCTCACGTTCGGGGTACGGCTATCTCCACCGCCCCTTCGGCACAGCATAGCTATCTACCCGCCGCTCCGGCTTTTCGTGCCATTGCACATTGACCGCCCATAGGGTTGGAAAGAAATATAACGAGCCGTATTCGAGGTTCTCGTCGATCCATTGAGCGAGGATTTGCCAGTCGCCTTCCTTCTGCTGGGCATCCCAGAAATCGGGAATCACGATGCAGGCGGTCGCCCCCTTGTAGCCATCGGCATCGAGCATATCCCAGATATGCGCGGCTGCATTCGCTTCGTTCGATGCGCAATTATAGCCCGCCTTGCCTTCTGCCTGCAGCCGATTACCGAGCGCGTTCACTTCGGGTGAGCGATAGGCGCTACGGATGGTAATCCTGCCCCAGCGTTCCTGTATCGGTTCGAGCAATTCCTCGCAGAGCCGCGTGCCAACCTCGATGGCAAGGTCGGGATCGTTGGGCACGTTCAATAGCCCGTGGAATTGCGCGATCTCCGAATGCAGCATGTCACGCATGAAGAAATGCTTCGACAGCCGGACACGACCCAGCTTGTCGAGCGTCGAAACACTGGTTGGCTTGCGCATTGCTCAGCCGACCAACCGATAAGCGCCCCGGTCATCGACAAATTCCAGCACGCCCCGGTCGCGTAGTTGCTGGAGTTCGCGGCTCAGCGTCTGCGCAGGCGTCGCGCCTTGCGATCCGGTATCGGCAATGATCTGTTCGAGTTCTGCATCGACCAGCTCTTGCCTCGTAAACTCGCTCGTGCAGGTTTTCGCGCAATGCCGCCGCACAGCTTCTTCGACCGTTTCGGATCAATCCTTACCTGCCAAGACTTTACTCCCACCAAAATTGATCGGACTGTCGTGCGATGAAACCGCACCGCGCACAAGAGGCTGCCGTTGCGCAAGTTTGCGAATGGTGTGGTTCCGATCATGTTATCCAAGAGGCCGCACTTCGTTGGAATGTGTCGGATCAGAAGTGGACCATTGAAGTTTTACTGGATGCCTTTTGCGACAAGTGCGACACTAAAACGGAAGTCGAACCGATACCCTTGTAGCGACTGGATACTCCCATCTCGTAGTGGCTCTCCGGTTTTTACGCCCTAACACCAATCCCGCTTCTCGCCCCATCCGCCCCCTTCGGCCAGCCCGGCGTCGATCATGTGGTCCGCCAGCAAGTCATCCCCTCGCCGCGCTTCGCGTAGTTCGCGGCCATACTGGTCGCGGGGCGGCTCCGCGCCGCCGGTCCAGATGAAGCGGCCCTGCGCCAGCCAGCCGGACAGCGCATCGCGCGCCTCTATCGCCTTTGCGCGCTCAGCCTCGCAGGCGCCCTCAAGCTCGGGCGCGTCATAACCGGTCAGCCGCACGCGGCGCTGGCCGATCGCCAGCGTGTCGCCGTCGATCACGCAAGCCGCGCTTGCGCCTTCCCCGCAAATCCCGAAGCGCATATCCACCGCGCTTACCGGCGGCGGGGGTTGCAGCACGTCGCGCAGCAACAGCCACGCGCCCGCGACCAGCAACAGCACCACTATCCACCTCGCCCCGCCACGCCTCTTGCGCGGGCGAAATCCGGCTGGTTTGAAGCGTCCGCGTCTGCCCATCCCGCACGAAATGACGCGCCCGTCGCACGGGCGCAAGCGAAAGCCGGTCCCTGCACCCATGCTGCGGGCGGGCCGCAGGGCCAGACCGCGCAGCGTCTTCCATTGACCTCGATGTCGCTACCTGTATTAGTCTTGCAATACACATCGAGAGGATCGACCCAATGTTCAGTTTTCTTCTTCCCCTGCTTGCGCAGGCTGCCGCCCTCGAACCGGCTCCGGCGCCGATCCCCGATCTTGAAGAGCTTCGCGCAGAAATCGTCGCCAGGGATTCCGCCCTGTTCTGGGCTGCATTCGAAGATTGCGACCCGACCGCGCTGGAAGACCTGCTGACCGAAGATTTCCGGATGCTCCACGATCTGGCGGGGCTGGCGGTGACCGACCGCGCCAGCTTTATCGCCAGCCTCGAGGAGCAATGCACCGCTCGCGGTCCGGGGGGAGAGAACGAAGGCTATAGCAACCGCCGCCTGTCCGTCCCGGGCTCGCGGATCGTCCGCCCGCTCGGCGATTGGGGCGCGCTTGAGGAAGGTGCGCATATCTTCTTCGAATGGGGCGGTGCGGATCGCGGATGGGTGATGACCGGCGGCGCACGCTATATGCATGTATGGCGCTGGATGCCCCAGGAGGGGCGGTTACGTTTGACCGAAAGCCTGAGCTACGATCACGGTGCCGCCCCCGAATATCCACCCGCAGGCGCGCAGGTGCCCTGAAGCGGGCGGCGCGGCCGCCTCTTTCGCGCCTTTCCCGTCACTTGCCTCATTCCCCGCCCGTACTGGCGCAAGGCAGGAAACCGTAACGTCCTCCGTGGCTTGATCCGGTGTGGTCGGCATTTTTCCCGCACCACATTCCTTCAAAGGAGGAACCCATGGACCAGAAGAACCAGAAGCCCGGCCAGCCCCAGCAGGGCGACAAGAACCAGACCGACCGCGACCAGCAGCAGCGCCAGCAGAACGAAGGCGGCAAGCAGCAGCAGGGTGGCGGCCAGTCCGACCGCGAGCCGAACCAGAACAGGTAGGCTCATACCATAGCGCCACGCTAGTCGGCGCAATTCGGCGGCCGCTCCATATCGGGGCGGCCGCTGTCGTTCGTGGAGCGGATTTCCTACATCGACAAAATCTGCTCCATCCTTGCCGATGAAGCATTATTCGCCTCGCCAGCCGCGCTCCGGTCCCGTAACCAGCGGCGTGGGATATGGTGCCGGGAAAGCCGCATCGGCCCGCGGACGTGCCTTCCGCGAAAGTCACAGATATCGATGCCGGAAGGCGCCAGCGCCCGGTCCGGTTGCAGGCGGCACTATACCGCGGCCGCTTCACCGCAACATGGCGGAAATCCGGCGATTCTGCGCTGTTCGCCTATCTCGTCGCGCTTCGCCGCGGCTATCAGGCAACGGGCGGCGAATGGGGAAAGTCACGGGTTCGAAAACCCGATTATGCGTTCCACAACGGCGCGGCGGAACAGGCGGGTTTACCAGCCCCAGGCGGGTGGGGGCGCTTCCACCGGATCGCCCGCATCGAATTCCACGCGGAACAGGCGGGTGGGATCGTTGCGGCGGGTCAGCTGGTAGACATAGCGCGCATTGGCGGTACCCGCCGGATCGACCTCGACGCGCCAGACATTGGTGACCGACACGTCCAGCCCCTCGCGCTCGAACATGGCGATGGAATAGGCGTCGACGGGGAAATCCTGTACCCGCGCGGTGCCGGCGGACAGCGTATCGCCGCCATATTGGGTGACCGCGTCTTCGGTGCCGTCCTCGTGCCGGTGATCGTGCTTGAGGCGGAGGCCGTCGGCGGTGCGGGTGACCAACCAGGTGCGGCTCCGGTCCCAGCCGGAACCGTCGGCCGCTGCGACATGGAAGGCGATTGCCGTGCGCGTCTCGCTGCATTCCGCCCAATGCGCGATCATGCCGCGCCCGCGGAAATCGGCGTCGCGGCTGTCGCTACTGGCCAGTTCGCCGCGATAGGCATTGCCGCAATGGCTCTGCAACGCGGACCAGAACGACTCCTGCGAAGCGGGCAGCGCCGGTGCGTCGGGGGCGGAGGCGCAGCCGGTCAGGGCAAGCGCGGCGAGCAGGGGAAGGGTTCTCATATGCGCCACCCTAGCGCCTTTACCTCGTGGCGGAAGGGCCAAAGAACGGAACGGGCGCCATGGCG
Source organism: Qipengyuania sp. B-5 (assembly GCF_056857815.1). Lineage (NCBI taxonomy): Bacteria > Pseudomonadati > Pseudomonadota > Alphaproteobacteria > Sphingomonadales > Erythrobacteraceae > Qipengyuania > Qipengyuania sp. B-5. Next base: position 27,972 of record NZ_JBSXNU010000035.1, read on the forward strand.
ACTCATTGGTTGGGTAGGACACGAAGGAGAAACATCGCCATGACCGATCCCGTCCCCGACACCAAGGCTCCCAAGACCCGCTGGATGTGGGTGGGGGTCATCGCCCTGCTCGCCATCGCTTTCATCGGCTTCATGCTGTTCGGATCGCAGCAGGGCGACATCGAGAACATCCCCGATTATGCGACGACGACGCAGGAAGAGCGGCTGAACCAGGACTTGCCTCTGGCACCCAGTGATGACCTGCCCCCGGTTCGCGGCGCAGAAGGTGATAACACCGTCACAGCCGAAGGCGGCGAAGTCGAAGTGGTGGACTCGCCCGAAGCGAACGAAACGCCCGATTGACGCCAAAGGGCTTTCGCCGGTGAAAAGGTCGGGCTAACGCCTGCGCTCTCCACCATGGAATAGCGCAGGCATTTGCATTTGATGACCCAGACCGAAGCCACCGACCGGCGCGATGCCAGCGCCAAGGCGCAGACGCTGATCGAGGCGCTGCCCTATTTCCAGCGCTATGCAGGGCGCAGCTTCGTGGTGAAATACGGCGGCAACGCCATGGGCGACGATGATGCCGCGCGCGAATTCGCCGAGGATGTCGTGCTGCTGAAGGCGGTCGGCATCAACCCGGTGGTGGTCCACGGCGGCGGCCCGCAGATCGGCGCGATGCTGGAGAAGCTGGGCGTGGAGACCCGCTTCGTCGACGGCCTGCGCGTAACCGACAAGGCGACCGCCGAAGTTGCGGAAATGGTCCTCTCGGGCGCGATCAACAAGGCGATCGTCGGATCCATCGCCCGCGCAGGCGGCAAGGCCGTCGGGCTTTCGGGCAAGGACGGCAACCTTGTCACCGCCCGCAAGGTGGAGCGCACCACGAAGGACCCGGAAAGCAATATCGAGAAAGTGCTCGACCTCGGCTTCGTGGGCGAACCGAGCGCGATCGACACCACGATCATCGAAACCGCCACGGCGGCGGGGATGATCCCGGTCATCGCCCCGATCGGCAGCGGCGAGGACGGGCATACCTACAACATCAACGCCGATACCATGGCTGGCGCGCTCGCCGCGGCACTGGGGGCGGCGCGCCTGCTCCTGCTCACCGATGTCGACGGGGTGCTGGACAAGGAGGGCAAGCTTCTTACCGACCTCACCCCGGTAGACATCGCGAAGCTGCGCGAAGATGGCACGATCAGCGGCGGGATGATTCCCAAGCTGGAAACCTGTGTCAGCGCCGTTGAAGCGGGCTGCGAGGCTGCAGTCGTGCTCGACGGCAGGGTCCCCCACGCCATGCTGCTCGAATTCTTCACCGCACGCGGCGCGGGAACGCTGATAAGCGCGCCTTAGGGGTGGCGAGGTGTCATCCGCTCTTGTAGAGGCATGACCATCGGGACTGCATTTTTCTAGAAAACGGGGTTCGACCTAAGTGCTGATTACCCTCTACCAGATCATCGAAATGATCACGTCCATCTTCGTGATGCTGATCATCATCCAGTTCATCATCGGCCTGCTGTTCGCCTTCAACGTGGTGGGCCGCAACGAATTCCTGATGGGGTTCTACGACGCGATCAATCGCCTGCTCGAGCCGGTATTACGGCCGATCCGCAACCTGATGCCCAACACCGGCGCGATAGACTTTTCGCCGCTGGTAGTGATCATCCTCCTGCAGATCATCCTGATCGTCCTCCGCAATATCATCATGTCCGTATGACGGCAGAGCGGATCGACGGGAAAGCCTTCGCGGCCAGCCTGCGCGAACGCGTCGGCGAACACGCCGCCCAGTTCGAGGCATCGGCGGGGCGAAAGGCCGGGCTCGCCGTGGTGCTGGTGGGCGAGGACCCGGCCAGCCAGGTCTATGTGCGCAGCAAGCACAAGGCGACCGTGGCCGCGGGCATGGAGAGCTTCGAGCATCGGCTGCCCGCTGACACGAGCGAGGAGGACCTGCTTGCGCTGGTCAATCGGCTCAATGCCGATGAAGCGGTCGACGGCATCCTCGTGCAGCTTCCCTTGCCCGACCATCTCGACGAGCAGGCGGTGATCGCCAGCATCAGCCCCGACAAGGATGTCGACGGCTTTCATGTCACGAACGCGGGACGTCTCGCGGTCGGGCAAAGCGGTTTCGTGCCCTGCACTCCGCTGGGCTGCATGATGTTGCTGACGGAACGTCTTGGCGATCTGTCGGGCCTCGAGGCAGTCGTCATCGGCCGATCGAATATCGTCGGCAAGCCGATGGCGCAGCTTCTGCTCGACGCCAATGCTACCGTAACGATTGCGCATAGCCGGACGAAGGATCTGCCCAGCGTGGTGAAACGCGCGGACATCGTCGTCGCCGCCGTGGGCCGCGCGGAGATGGTCAAGGCCGATTGGCTGAAGGATGGCGCCACGGTGATAGATGTCGGCATCAATCGCCTCCCCCCCACCGACGGCGAGGAGAAAGGGCGTCTGGTCGGCGACGTGGACTATGCCGGAGCAGAGAGTGTGGCGGGCGCGATTACGCCAGTGCCCGGCGGTGTCGGGCCGATGACCATAGCGGTTCTGCTGCGCAACACTCTGGTTGCTGCCTATCGCAACGCCGATCTCCAGGTTCCGGACGGGCTGTGATCGGCCGCGCTTTCCTGGTGGCTGCATGCGCAAGCCTGGTGGCTGGCTGCGCGGCTGGGGCACCTCGAGGACAATTTTCCCGGGTGCTCGCGAATGCTCCGGGTGCTGCCCAACCAAGCGAGGTAGTGGCACGCGAGATTGCGATGCTCCAGCGAGCCAAGGAAATCGGACAGGTCGAGGCCATGGCCGAATTTGCAGCGGATGGCGCCATGGTTCTCGCGGAGACAGGCGAGATCCCGGTATCGGACTTGCGTACGCTGCGCGATGATGGCCGTGTTGCCGCGTGGACTCCCAAGACTGTCTGGGTGAGCTGCGATGCCCGCTTCGCCGTTTCCGACGGGCGGTTCACTGCGGCGGACGGCAAGGTGGGCGACTATGTAACCACTTGGCGCGAAGACTCTTCAGGCGACTATGTCTGGGTTCATAATGCGAAAGCCCTCGATGATCCGCAGCCGGAGAATACCCCGCTTGAAGCCCCGAGAGACGACGAAATCGTGGTCGAAGCCCTGATTTCGGTGAAGGGTCATGTGACCGATTGCGATCGACCTGCCGGTTCGCCTCCACCACACGCAGCGTCGATGCACGAAATGCTTTCGCCCGATGGCCGACTGTCCTGGCGTTGGAATATGTCCGGACCTCAGCGCATCTTCCGCCTTTACGCCTGGACGGAAGGTGCCTGGAAACTTGTTCTGGACAGGCAATGGCCGATGGAGGGTAGTAAGTGACCCAGCTTTTCCTGTCGGCGTTCATCACCCTGTTCGTGGTGATCGACCCTCCCGGATGTGCCCCGATCTATGCCGGACTGACCAAAGGTGCCACCTCTGCCCAGCGGCGTATCATGGCGATCCGCGCGGCGGTGATTGCAGGTGTGATCCTGCTGATCTTCGCACTGTTCGGGGAACAGTTGCTGGCGGCGCTGCACATCGAACTCGACAGCTTTCGCATCGCGGGCGGTTTGATGCTGTTCTGGATCGCCTTCGAGATGGTATTCGAGAAACGCACCCAGCGGCGCGAAGAGCGAGCCGAGAAAGTGGCCGCCACACCCGAAGTCGAGGATGTTTCCATTTTCCCGATGGCCATACCGATGCTGGCAGGACCCGGCGCCATCGCCGCCATCATGCTGCTGATGAACGAGGCCGAAGATGTGACGGGGACATTCACCGTGCTCGGAGCGCTCGCTTCGGTGCTGATAATCACCATGCTCGCATTGATGGCGGCAGGTCCGATCATGCGATTGTTCGGGGACAAGGTGGAAGCGGCAATCACCCGCGTGCTCGGCGTACTGCTCGCAGCCCTTGCCGCTCAATATGTGATCGACGGCCTGCGCGGCAGCTTCGGGGTTTGAACCCTACTGCAGGGTAACGATCTCGTCACCATCGTCTCGCAGGGCGAAGAACTGCATCAACTGGATCATCAGTTCGCAGCGCTCCGACAGCGTTTTCGCTTCGATCAGCGCCTGCTTGGCGGCAGAATCGAACGGGGCGATTTGCGCGACGCCGTTGATCAGCGTCTCGTCATCGAGGCGCTCGACCGAATCCCAGTCGACCGAATACCCCTGCATGGCGGCAAACCGCTTGGCCTCGAATTCGAACCCGGCCCGTTCTACGCTGGCGAGCACTTCGTCCTTCGGGTCTTCGATCAGTTCAGCCTCGATCTGCCGGAACGCGGTGGTGACATCGAGTTCGCGCACCATTTTGAAACGCGATACCCCTTCGAGAACAATGTTGTAGCGTCCGTCTTCGAGCGCTTCGACATCGCCGATGCGACCGACGCAGCCGATTTCGTAAAGGGGCGAGCCCTCCGAATTTCGCTGGGGCTGGATCATCCCGATCAGCCGGTCCTTGGCAAGTGCGCTGCCGACCAGTTCGCGGTAGCGCGGCTCGAAGATATGCAGCGGCAATTGCAACGCCGGGAACAGTATCGCCCCGGGCAGGGGAAAGATGGACAGGCGGACGCTCAAACCGGCCTCATCCGAACAGCAGCTTGGACAGCCGCCGCCGGGTTGCCACGACCCATGGATCTTCGAGACCTACGGCGTTGAAAATGTCGATCAGCTTTGTCCGTGCCGCGCCTTCGTTCCACTCGCGGTCGGTTTCGATCATCGCGAGCAATTCGTCGGCGGCGGCATCGCGCTCGCCTGCGGCGAAAGCAGCCTCGGCATAGGCCAGGCGCGCATCCATATCGGAAGGGTCGGATTGCGCTTTCTCGCGCAGGGCAGCGAGTTCGTCGTCATCGACCTTGTTGCCCGCAAGTTCCAGTGCCGCCTTGGCGTTCTCGACCCGCGGATCTTTCGCCAATGCAGGGTTAGCCTCGGCAGTGGCGAGCGCCGCCTTCGCTTCCTCGACCCGATCGGCCAGCGCGAGTGCGCGGATGAGGCCCGCATGCGCGGCGGCATTGTCGGGCGCCATTTCGGCAACCTGCGCAAAGATGCCCGCGGCGCGCGCGGCATCGCCTTCGGACAGTACCTGCTCGCCCATCGCGACGAACTGGTCTACTTGCTGCGCGGCCTGTGCCTGCTGACTGTCTGCGTCGCCCCCATCGATCGGGAGCTGCGACAGGATCTGGTCGAGCGTCTGCTTCAGCTGCGATTCGCTGCGGGCATTCGTGAGGTCAGCAACCGGCTGCCCCTGGAACATGGCATACACTGTCGGGATCGACTGGACCTGAAACTGTGCTGCGATGAACTGTTCCTTGTCGACATCGACCTTCACCAGCACAACGCCCTTGTCGGCATATTCGCCCGCGACCTTTTCCAGCATCGGGGCAAGCGCCTTGCACGGGCCGCACCACTCCGCATAAAAATCGAGGATGACGAGCTTTGTCATCGATGGTTCGACAACATCCTGCTTGAACTTCTCGACAGCCTTCTGCTCGTCGATGCTCAATCCCATGCTCGCCACGTAAACCGCCTTTCTGCGCGTTGAAATCCAGGCTGCCCATGTGGGCCTTTCTCCGCCAATGTGAAGGGCCGGAGTGTCGCTCGCAACCCTCATGCGAAAACCGCACTTTTTTGCTTGCGGGACTCACAAGCCGTTGCTAGTTGCGCGCCTCCCCACCGGGCCATGCGGTCCGGCGAGCGTCAGTGAGCGGGCGTAGCTCAGGGGTAGAGCACAACCTTGCCAAGGTTGGGGTCGGGCGTTCGAATCGCCTCGCCCGCTCCATTTTCTCCTATCGACAAGAGATGTCCGGCTTACTGTGCGAAGTCGTTCGTCGCGCTAATTTGCATTTTATCGCGGCAATGGTTGCGTTCCGACTTCGCGTCGCTATGAGGCGCGTTATGTTGTATCACACCGTTTCGCTTCGCCGTGGCCTTGCCACTTCCATTTCCCTGATCGCACTGACCCAAGCTGCGCCGACGATTGCACAGGATGCCCCCGCGCAAGACGAGGCCGAGGTCACCAGCGCAGAAGACGATCTGCACAATCGCCGCATTGCTGCCGACGGTACGATCATCGTCAGTGCCGAAGCCTTGCGCGAGTTCGATCTTCTCGCCGGCACCGACGTGATCGAAGGCGAAGAGCTCGATGCCAATATGGACGGCCAGCTGGGCGAAGTCCTGACCAGCATTCCCGGCGTTACGGCAACCGGTTTCGCACCGGGCGCTTCCCGCCCGATCCTGCGCGGCTTCTCGGGCGAACGGGTCAAGGTCCTCGTCGACGGTATCGGCGCGATCGACGTATCGAATACCTCCGCCGACCATGCGGTTTCGATCGACCCGCTAACGGCGGAAAGCATCGAGGTGCTTCGCGGCCCGGCAGTGCTTCTCTATGGCAGCCAGGCCATCGGCGGTGCCGTTAACGTCATCGACAAACGAATCCCGCGCCGGATTCCAGCTGAAGACTTCCACCTCGATGCCCTGGTCCGCGCCGATACGGTGAAGGATTTACGCGAAGGCGGTGCCTCGCTCGATGTCCCGCTAGGTGGCGGCTTCGTGGTTCATGCCGATGGCCTTTATAGGCATACCGATGATCTCGAGGTCCCAGGTTTCGTGCTGTCCGAAGATCTGCGCGCCGACCTGCTCGCCGATGCTGCAGAAGAGGAAGACGAGAGACATCTCGAGGAAGCGGAAGAGCTTCGCGAGGTGGCCAATGCCAGCGATACGCTCTTCAACAGCGGTACGGAAACCTGGTCGGCCAACGGTGGCCTCGCATTCTTCCGGAACGATTCGAGCCTCGGCGTTTCCGTGGGAGTCTATGATACCTTTTACGGTGTACCCATCCTGCCCGGCGCCCACCATCACCACGAGGAAGAGGGCGAAGAAGACCATGAAGACCATGAAGGCGAGGACCACTCCGCAGAGGAGGGAGAAGGTCCCGAAACGGTCAGCATCGGACTGCGCCAGTATCGCGCGGACATGCGCGGCGACATCATGCTGGGCGACGGCTTTTTCGAGCGCCTCAAGATCCGGGCCGGCTATTCCGATTACACGCATACCGAATTCGAGGGCGACGAGGTCGGCACCGTATTCGATGTGCAGGGTATCGAGGCCAGGGCCGAATTGCTCCAGAATCAGGACGGCATTCTGCGCGGGTCGATCGGGACCCAATACTATTTCCGCGATTTCGCCGCCGAAGGTGCGGAAGCCTATGTCGCGCCGAACCGGACCGAACAGATTTCATTCTTCACCCTGCAGGAATACGGCAACGGCCCGCTCCAGCTCGAAGGGGCACTGCGCTACGAGATGACCGACGTGGACTCCGTCCCGCTCGGCATCGAACGCGATTTCGACAGCGTTTCGGGCGCGGTCGGCCTAGCCTATCAGGCAACGCCGAGCTTCCGGACCGGCGTGAACCTGTCGCGGGTGGCTCGCGCTCCAAGTGCGGAAGAACTCTTCTCCGAAGGGCCGCATATCGCGACGCAGCAGTTCGAGATCGGCGATCCCGACCTCGGCATGGAAAAAGCGTGGGGCGTCGAACTGTTCGCACGCGGCAGCCTTGGCCCTGTCGACCTTTCAGTGGCCGCCTACCGGTCATGGTTCGACGATTACATCTACCTCAGCGAAACCGGCCTGGAAGAAGACGGTCTTCCGGTGTTCGAATACCTCCAGCAGGATGCGACCTATACCGGCGTCGAAGGCCAGATTGCCTGGACCTTTATCGACACCCCCGGCTTCGACCTCACCGCCGACTTGCGCGGCGAGTATATCGATGCCGAACTGGATAACGGCTTCAACGTGCCGCGCATTCCGCCGCTAGGCCTGACGGGCGCGCTGGAAGCGGATACCGGAAACCTCACGCTGCGCGGCGAGGTCGAATGGTTCGACGACCAGAACGACGTCGCGCCCTTCGAGACGGCAACCGAAGGCTTCACCTTCGTCAATGCATCGGCCACATGGCGTCCGCTGGAAAGCGACCCCACCCTTGCGGTGATCCTGAAGGCCGAGAACATCTTCGATGAAGAGGGCCGGCGCCATTCCAGCTTCACGAAGGATTTCGTCCCGCTTCCCGGGCGCAACATCAGCGTCGCGGTGCGCATGAGCATGTAACTTCGATAGGGGGGCGTCGACGCCCCCCTTTCTAACCTTCGGCTTCGAAGGTCAGATGCGCGTGTTCGCGCAGCCGTTCGACCAGTTCCTCCGCCAGAAACGATCCCGGTGTTCCCACGCCGCCTTCGGCCTTGCTCTGCAGCAGCGCCATGCCGGTTTCGCCGAGCATTCGGCTGGTCGAACCATATCCCGGATCGAACTTGCCCTTCACCGCATATCTGATCTGCTTTCCGTCTGGCCACTCGCCGATGAACAGCACGTCGTAAAAACCGTTCTCGCGCTCTTCCTTTGTCGGTCCTTCACCCGGCTTCGGCGGCTTGGCGCCGAAGGGGTTCTTCATCAATTCGACCATCGCGTTGGCGGCGGCCTTGCCCGCATCCCCCGGACTGGTCAGCACCATCTCGTCATAACGGAAATCGGTTCCATAGGGGTGGCCGCGGAGGAAGTTGGTGCGGTGGACATTCTTGGTGTTGATCGGCGCCATGACGAAGGGCGCCGCCCATTTGCCGGTGTCTTCCTCGTAATGCGGTACCATGCCCGAAGGTTGCTCCGGCCCTTCGAAGCCGGGCGTGAGCGCAAACGGATCGCGCAGCACGCCAATGACCTTCGCGTCCCTCATCGCGGCCTTCATCGTGGCACCGAGGCTGGCTGCGGTCCCGCCTGAGAAGGTGCCCTTCATTGTGCGGACGCGACCCTTCACGCGGGGCGCCGGAGAACCGTGGCGCGTGACCGCCTCTTTCTGAAGCATCAGCACGCCGAGGTCGAAGGGGATCGAATCGAAACCGGAGGAAAAGCAGATCCTGGCTCCACTGGCCTTGGCGGCTTCGTGATGCTGGGCGATCTTCTCCGCCATCCAGGCCGGTTCGCCGCACAGATCGGCATAGTCGGTTCCGGTCTTCACGCAGGCTTCGACCAGCGCATTGCCGTAAAGCTGGTACGGGCCGACCGTCGTCAGGACCACCCGGGTGCGCCGGCACATGGCTTCGAGGCTGGCCGGATCGTCCGCATCGGCGACGATCATGCGAGTCGTCGAAGGCGCGCCGATTTCTTCGCGTACTGCGGTCAGCTTGTCTTCGCTCCGGCCGGCCATCGCCCATTTCGGACCATGATCGCTATTGCCGTATTCGCGAACGAGATGTTCGGCGACGAGGCGTCCCGTGTAACCGGTCGCGCCATAGACGATGATATCGAATTCGCGGCTGTCTTCATTGTTGGCATCGGTCATGCAATCTCTCCTTCGGGCGAGGTGATGCGCCGTGATGCCGTGGGAGTCAAAGCCGCTTGGTCGTGAGCGCTTGCAAGGCCGGGAGCAGCAGCGAAGGGTTGACGGTGGACGTTCTTTTCAAACCCGTGACCTTCCGCGGATTCTGCGCAGGATCAGGTGTTTGAGTGTAATCTTGGCGCAGCGGGTGTGACTTTTCAGATGGGCGGCTCGGTCATCGACTGGGATGTGCAGCAGAGGAAAGCGAAGCATGGGATTCACCGTCAGTTGGCAAAAGTCCATGCGATAGCGCCTTGGCGACCTGTAGGAAAACGGCCGGTCCATCATCGCAAGCTGGCAGTCACACCCTCTTCGTCGCCCCGGACTTGATCCGGGGCGACGGCAGAAGAAGCTGCGGCGAAAGCTTGCCCGGTCCCGTCGGGACCGGCTCTTACAACCTTGGCAGCGTCACTCCGCGCTGGCCCATATATTTGCCTGCGCGGTCGGCATAGGTCACTTCGGGCCGCTCGTTCCCTTGCAGGAACAGGAACTGGCACGCGCCCTCATTGGCATAGATTTTCGCGGGCAAGGGCGTGGTGTTCGAGAATTCGAGCGTCACATGGCCTTCCCAGCCCGGCTCCAGCGGCGTGACGTTCACGATGATGCCGCAGCGGGCATAAGTGCTCTTGCCAAGGCAGATGACCAGCACATCATCCGGCACGCGAAAATATTCGACTGTCCGGGCGAGCGCGAAACTGTTGGGCGGGATCACGCAGACATCGGTCTGGCGATCGACGAAGCTGGTCGCGGCGAAATCCTTCGGGTCGACCACGGCATTGTCGATATTGGTGAAGATCTTGAACTCGTCCGCCACGCGTGCATCATAGCCATAGGAAGACAGGCCGTAGCTGATGGTCCCGTCACGCCGCTGGCTCTCGACGAAGGGTTCGATCATGTCGCGTGTCGTGGCCGCTTCGCGGATCCATTTGTCGGAGAGAATCGCCATGCCGCTGTGATTCCGGAAAGCAGCGCATGCATCAAGCGGAGGAGGGATTTAATCCCCCTCCTAGGCGGCGTGGAGCTTGCCGGTCCCCCGTGCGCCGCCGTCATTCGCGTCGAGCCCGTCGAAGATCGCATCGACGATATGGGCCAGCTTGTCCTCGGAAAGGCGGTCTCCGATCATCGCGATGAGGTAGGGCTGGATATAGCTGAGCACCATCTGGTTGATGACCGACCGTGCATAGTCGACGTCCATCTCCGCGAGGTGGCCGTCCGCCTGCGCTTCGGCAATCAGTTCGCAAAGATAGTGATCGCCCAGATCGACATAACTCTGGGCATATTCGAAATACCGTTCGCCCATTTCGACATAGAGGCGGAAGGTGGCGGGATCGTCCTGGAAGTTCTTGCGCAGCAGTGCGAAGCGGCGCGCGAAGAATTCGTACATCTTGCGGCGCGGGGGGAGGCCGCTTCCCATTACCTCGTCCATCACCGCGATCTTGGGCGCGAACCATTCGGCGGTGATCGCCTCCAGCAGATCGCCTTCCTCGGGAAAGACAGCCTCCATCCGCGCGCGAGCTATGTTGAGTTCCGCCGCGAGCCGCGCACGCGTAACTTCCTCGCCCGTGCGTTCGAGGAGCTCCATTGCCTCGAGAGCAAAGCGCCTCCGCTGCTGATCGATATCCTTCTCGCCCACCTGTCCCGGCTCCATTGGAAGCTTCCTCGTGCCCACTTAGCGGATCAGGAGCGGGGTTAAACCCCCGCGCCTCGAATCAATCGCTATTCTTTGGGGGCATCGGGACGAAGGCGGAGGTCCGGCGCCTGTATTCACCGTAACCGGGCCGCGAATGCTTCATTCCCTTTTCCAAGAGGGCCGCGCCAGACCATTTGATCAGCGTGAAGGTGAGGAAGATCGGACCCGCCAAGGTCCACAGGGCGACTTCCCAGCTAATGCTGGCGGCGACCAGCCAGATCCCCCACCAGGCGCAGGCATCGCCGAAATAGTTGGGGTGACGGGTGTAACGCCACAGCCCCCGGTCCATCACCATGCCCTTGTTCGCGGGATCGGCCTTGAACCGGGCGAGCTGCCAGTCGCCGACCCTTTCGAAGACAATGCCGACCAGATAGAGCGCCACGCCGATGACGGCCAGAACGGTCAGGCGGCCTTCTCCCCCTGCGGCGAGGATGCCAGCCTGCGCCGACGAGCTTACGAGAAACAGCAGGACGGCCTGCTCCAGCCAGATCTTGGTCAGCGCGGTCGAAGCAAACCGACCCTCTTCGCGCGCTTTCTTGAGCATGCGGGCATACCGCTTGTCTTCGCCTTCCGCGCGCCACCTGCGGAAGAGATAAACGCCGAGCCTGAGTCCCCACGCCGCGGTCATTCCCAGAAGCAGGTGAGCGAGCAGCCCCCGTTGTTCGAGTTGCAGCCAGCTTGTGAGCGCCATCAGCGCCATGCCTGCGCCCCAGTAGGAATCGATGAACGAGACATCGCCGATCTTCACGGAAACGAGCCAAAGCACCAGCGTGGCGCACACCAAAATCGCAGCGTTGATTAGGAGGGCGTCGATCATTGCTTCATCTCTCCCACGGTCTGCGTGGTCTTTTCCAGCGCCACGAAGCGATCGCAATCGGGGCGCTTTTCACGGTAGAAGGCGGCGATCTTCGCCAGGTCGGCGCGGTAATCGCCGGTCGGCATGATCGGCTCACCCATGCCTCCGACCAGCTTCGCATTGTCGACCCATGCGGGCACGATGGGCACACCTGCGGCCATGGCGATATGGTAGAATCCGCTGCGCTAGTCGCCCTTGAAAGTGCGCGAACCTTCGGGGGCGATCACCAATGCGAGGTCATCCGCCGCGGCGAATGCGGCCGCGACCTGTTCGACATAATTCGCCCGCCTGCTGCGATCGACCGGGATGCCCCCCATGTCGAGCATGAAATCGGTCATCGGCCATTTGAACAGGCTGCTCTTGCCCATGAAGCTCGGTCGGATACCGAGTTCGTGCGTGGCGCCGATGAAGAAGATGAAGTCCCAGTTGGAGGTGTGCGGTGCACCGAGGATTATGAATTTGCGCGCCTCGGGCCGCCGCCCGTCGATGCGCCAGCCCTTCCAGCGATACAGCAAGATCAGCACTCGCCGAACGAGACGGCTCAGCAGCGATGGCTTGCGATTCGTGGCGCTCGGCATTCCCTCTCCTCCCGTCCGGTTAGCAGGTCCGGGCGGGAAAGCGAGAGGAACTGCGGCGTCAGACCCGGTCGCGCTCCGCCAATGACGGGTCGATGCTGGGCCTTGTGGGTGCGCCGGTGCCGGATTCCAGCGGGTCATCCACACCGTTCCCGTCGCGGTCGGCCACTTCGCTGGTCAGTTCGCCATAGAGCGCTTCGTAGTGATTGATGGCGCGGCGCAATTCCTCGGTCGTGGCATCGCTCGACCGGTCGGCGATTTCGTGCCCGGCGAGGTAATGCTTGGCCACGTCGCCGTGATCGACGGTGAGATCGGCATGGCGTTTCTCGAAATCGGCCATCGAATATCCGCGGAGGTTCATGATGTCGGTGAGCAGGCGATCCGCCCGGCTGACGGCTTCCATCGGACTGTCGACGAACAGCGCCTTGGTATCCTTCCATTCCCCGGCAAAGCGATCACGCTCTTCCGACGTAAGGGGCCGGATTTCGAGCTTCTTGACCCGTTCCTCGCGCTCGATCAGATCGGATTCGGCCTTGCGCCGACCACCCTTGGCTTCGAGCGTGCGATCATATTCCTCGCCATATCGGTCGCGCAATTCCCTGGTGCGGTTGCGCTGGATGAAAAGCCACGCAAGCAATGCCCCCACCACGAGGACGATGAGCACGATAGCAATGGTGACTTCCTGGCCTTCCATGGGCATTCTCCTGTTCACGGCCCAACCCCCACGGGCATGAAAGAGGAATGTCTGAAAGGGCTGTGAAGTTCCGCTCCGTCAGCTACGTCAAACCCATTCGACGCCGGGAACTGAATCCACACCGTGAAGATAGGCGGAGAATATTATCCTCACTTCGGTGATATCGAAATCATCCTCCGAACCGTCCGACTGACGTCGAGCTACCATCGGTCGTTCATCGCTCTCCCTGCGCTGCTCGATAGTATAGCCGAAGTCTGTCGGTGCACATTGCATGAAAGCGTTGTCATTCCGGCTGAGTATTACGAACTCCTCCGATTCTTCGGCCAAGCCGTCGATTGCTGTGCTGAGAGTTGCGGGAGTGACTTGGCCCGGGATCTGTCTGCCTGAAACTTGCAGGCTCATTGAAATTGGCTCGCTCTCGATCGACACCGGTGCAATTCGTTCAATCTGAGTGGTTTTATCAAATTCTGCCAACAGCAGCCGGACCATAGGATTTCGATATTGATCCCCCTGTTTGAGAAGCCATCCCCCAGCGACAAGGACGGCGATGGATCCTGCCAGAATTGGTATCGCACCCATCGGGTAAAGCGCACCGGTTGCTAACCCGTCGACGGCCCATATCCCTACGAAAGCTGGCAAGCCGAGCAGGCCAATGGCGACGGGTAGAGTGATGGTCGTACCTACGATGCGCGAGGTCCAGCCATCACGCTTCACTAGCGCGACGAGTTCAAGATGGGTTGAAATCCCCGACCAAAGAAACAGCCACGGGCCAATGAAGAACCCTCGTGGGCCGGGCTTGCCGTGAAAGAACGGCTTGAGAAGCGTGCGAATGCGTTGACGCGTTTCCTGGACGGTTCCTGTAGATCGGATGGCAAAGCCGACTGCCGAGCTATTCTTGGCCAAGGTCACATCCTGAACACACCAAATTGCGGGCGTTCCGCGATAGGCGCTTCCAGTGTCGCTGCAAAGGCGAGGCCCAGGACGTCGCGGGTCTGGGCCGGGTCGATCACGCCGTCGTCCCACAGGCGGGCAGTGGCGTAATAGGGATTGCCTTCGTCTTCGTATTTCTGGCGGATCGGGGCCTTGAATTCCTCTGCCTGCTCATCGCTCCAGCTGTCGGCATCGCGGTGGACGGTGGCGAGTACGGAGGCCGCCTGCTCGCCGCCCATCACGCTGATCCGCGCATTGGGCCAGGTGAACAGGAAGCGCGGGGAATAGGCGCGCCCGCACATACCGTAATTGCCCGCACCGAAGCTGCCGCCGATGACGACGGTGACCTTGGGTACGGTCGCGGTGGCGACGGCGGTGACCAGCTTGGCGCCATGTTTGGCGATGCCTTCCGCCTCGTATTTCCCGCCGACCATGAAGCCGGAAATGTTCTGGAGGAACAGCAGCGGGATGCGGCGCTGGCAGGCAAGCTCGATGAAATGCGCGCCCTTTTGCGCGCTTTCGGAAAACAGCACGCCATTGTTGGCGAGGATCGCCACCGGCATGCCCCAGATATGCGCAAAGCCGCAGACGAGCGTGCTGCCATAATGCTGCTTGAACTCGTGGAACTCGCTGCCGTCGACTAGGCGGGCGATCACTTCGTGCACGTCATAGGGCGCGCGGACGTCTTCGGGCACGATGGCGTAGAGGTCTTCCGCGTCGAACTTCGGCGGGCGCGGTTCGCGCAGTGCGATACCTTGGGCCGCGGCGTGGTTTTCGCCCAGATGGCTGACGATATCGCGCACGATGGTGAGCGCGTGCTCGTCGTTCTCGGCGAGGTGATCGACCACGCCCGATTTCTTCGCGTGCAGATCGCCGCCGCCGAGGTCCTCGGCGCTGATTTCCTCGCCCGTCGCGGCCTTCACCAGCGGCGGGCCGGCGAGGAAGATCGTTCCCTGATTGCGGACGATCACCGTCTCGTCGGACATGGCGGGCACATAGGCGCCGCCCGCTGTGCAGCTGCCCATGACGCAGGCGATCTGCGGGATGCCGAGCGCCGACATGTTCGCCTGGTTGAAGAAGATACGCCCGAAATGGTCGCGGTCGGGAAAGACCTCGGCCTGGTGCGGCAGGTTCGCCCCGCCGCTGTCGACGAGGTAGATGCACGGCAGGCGATTTTCCTGCGCGATTTCCTGCGCGCGGAGGTGCTTCTTGACCGTCATCGGGTAATAGGTGCCGCCCTTCACTGTGGCATCGTTGCACACGATCATCACCTGCCGGCCCGACACGCGCCCGATCCCGGCGATCAGTCCCGCTCCGTTGATCTCGTCCTTGCCATACATGCCATTGGCGGCGAGCTGGCCGATCTCGAGGAAAGGACTACCCGGATCGAGCAGGCGCTCCACCCGGTCCCGCGGGAGCAATTTGCCCCGCCCCACATGGCGCTCGCGGCTGCCTTCCGAACCACCCAGCGCGGCGGCGGCAACGGTGGTGCGCAAATCGGCGGCCAGCGACTTGTTATGCTCGAAACGTGCCTTGGCGTCGGGCGCCTCGCGGTCGAGCGTGGATGTGAGAACGGGTGCGGTCATCCGGCCGCCCCGATCAGTTCACGCCCGATCAGCATTCGCCGGATTTCGTTCGTGCCCGCCCCGATATCGAGCAGCTTGGCATCGCGCATGTAGCGTTCGACCGGCCAGTCGAGCGTGTAGCCCGCCCCGCCCAGCGCCTGGACGCTCTCGGCCGCCACGCGGAAGGCGTTCTCGCTCGCCAGCAGGATCGCACCTGCCGCGTCGAAACGCGTGGTTTTCTCAGCGTCGCAGCTCTTGGCGACGGCATAGGTGTAGGCGCGCGCCGATTGCAGGGCGACATACATGTCGGCCACCTTGGCCTGCATCAGCTGGAAAGACCCGATCGGCTTGCCGAACTGCGTGCGCTCGCGAAGGTAGGGGATGACCGTGTCGAGGCAGGCCTGCATCACGCCGAGCTGCAATCCGGCGAGCACCACGCGCTCGTAATCGAGCCCGCTCATCAGCACGCCCACGCCGCCGTTTTCGGGACCCATCACGTTCTCGTCGGGGACGAAGCAATCGTCGAACACCAGCTCTGCCGTGGGCGAGCCGCGCATGCCGACCTTTTCGATCTTCTGGCCGATGGAAAAGCCTTCAAAGCCTTTCTCGATCAGGAAGGTGGTGATGCCGCGGCTGGCCGCCTCGGGCGAGGTCTTGGCATAGACCACCAGCGTATCGGCATAGGGCGCGTTGGTGATCCAGAACTTGGTGCCGTTGAGTACGTAGCCCCCGTCGACCTTGTCGGCCTTCGCCTTCATCGAGACGACGTCCGACCCAGCGCTCGCTTCGCTCATCGCGAGGCTTCCGACATGTTCGCCGCTGATCAGCTTGGGCAGGTATTTCGCCTTCTGTTCGGCATTGCCCCAGCGGGCAATCTGGTTGACGCAGAGGTTGGAATGCGCCCCGTAGCTTAGGCCGACCGAAGCGCTAGCGCGGCTCAATTCCTCGACCGCGATCACATGCTCGAGATAGCCCAGCCCGAGTCCGCCGTCCGCTTCCGGAACGGTGATGCCGTGTAGCCCCAGTTCGCCCATCTGCTGCCACAGTTCGTCACGCGGGAACCAGTCTTCGCGGTCGACCTTCTCGGCCAGAGGGGCGATCTGTTCGTCGGCGAAGCGACCGACACTCTCGCGGATCATCTCGGCGCTTTCGCCGAGCTGGAAATCGAAATCGGGGGTAGCGCGCAAAATCGTCTCTCCTTGGCGGACCGGACAGGTCCTGCATTTTCTACGCCGCCCGATAGCCGAGCGTGATGAAGGGCGCAAATCTCTGAATCGGCGCCCGAAAGAAGGTTGGCCAAGCGCTCCCTCTTCGATAGGTAAAACCGTTGTATCTCTGCTATTTATCGCCTATTGCAGCGTGCGCAGATGGACATGTTCACTTTCGAAGAGACTCTCTGGCCCCAGGGCAACGCGCCTGCTCCGCCATTTTGCGACGAGGGCGAGCGTTTGAACGTGCTTGCAGCCTTTGGCACACAAGGGCTCCTCGGCGATCCCGAACTTAAGCAGCTCGTTACCTTTGCGGCTGCGCTTTGCCAGACTCCGGTCTCCACAGTCACCGTGGTCGAAGAGACGCGGCAGCGCTTTCTCGCCCAGGTCGGTCTCGAAGTCAGTGAAACACCGCGCTCCACGAGCTTTTGCGCCCATGCGATGCTGCAAACGCAGCCGATGATAGTGAGCGATGCCACGCAGGACGAACGCTTTGCGGACAACCCGTTGGTTACCGGTGAACCGAACATCCGGTTCTACGCCGGTTTCCCGCTCGTGTCCGAAGAAGGCGCTCCGCTGGGCGCGCTGTGCGTGATCGATACCGAACCGCGGCCGGAAGGACTTACCGAACTCCAGCATCAGGGAATGACGGTACTGGCGGCCGCCGTAATGCGTCGCTTCGGTCAGCGGCGGGCGAGCGAGGCAGCAAGGAGCGAAATCGCCTTGCGCGAAGCGCGGCTTCGCCGGATGATCGATTCCGTCCCCGGCATCGCCTGGCGCGCCGACGACAAGGGCAATTTCGCCTATATCAATGCGCGCTGGAAGGAACTGACCGGGCTCGAACCGCCGACCACAACCGCCGGGTGGCAGGGAGCGATCCATCCCGATGATTGGGAATCGACGCTGGCCAAGTTTGAAGCCGCGGTCGGGGCGGGCGAACTGTTCGAGGACGAATGGCGCCTCCGCCTGGCGGACGGATCCTATCGCTGGGTCCAGTCCCGTGCTGTACCTGTGGTCGAAGAGGGGCAGGCGATCAGCTGGTTCGGTACCGTCTTCGATATCGACAAGTCCCATCGCATGATGGAATCGCAGGATCTCCTGGCACGCGAGCTCTCGCATCGGATCAAGAATATCTTCGCCGTGGTTTCCGGCCTGATCGCCATTCGTTCGCGAGGGCGTGAAGAGGTGGCGGATTTTGCCGCTGAGCTGACCGATGCCATCCGCGCTCTGGGAACGGCACATGACTATGTCAGGCCGATGAGCGATAGGCGCGGAGAAACGCTCTCGGGGCTATTGACCGACTTGCTCGCTCCCTATGACACCAAGGGCGGCGAGCGTTTCTCGATCAAGGGGCCCGGCGTGAAGATAGGTGCGCGTGCAGCGACACCGCTCGCGCTGATCTTCCACGAACTCGCCACCAATTCGGCCAAGTACGGTGCACTATCCTGTAAGGAAGGTCATGTTGCCGTGACTGTGACCGAAGCAGAGGGCCAGATCCGCGTCGACTGGGAAGAACGGGCTTCGCCCTGCAAAACCGCGCCGAAAAAAGACAGCGAAGGCTTCGGGTCGCGGCTGTTGAGGATGGCGATCGAAGGACAATTGGGCGGGCGGTTCAAGCGCTCTTATTCCGACGACGGGCTCGATGTAGAGATTTCGGTCCCGGTCTCGTCGCTGAGCGACTGACACTCGCCAATCCGCATTCCTTTTCCTATGCTTCGCCCCATTCGACCGGATGGAGGGAAGTTTGCGGGGTTTTTTCAGGATTTCGACTATCATGGCGCTGGGTCTGGGCGCTTGCACGCCGCCTGAGGACGAGCCAGTCTCTCAGGACGATACCGCGCTCGAAATGTCTGGAGAAGAAGCAGACGGCGAAGCTGTTCCGGAGGGCTTCGCCGAGACTGCATGGCGCGTCACTTCCGAAGACGGCGCGCGCTACGCCACCTTTTTCGACGCCGGGGGGCGCTATCGCGACTTGCGTAACGGCGACCCCTGGCAGGAGGGGGAATGGACCTATTCGGACGGCCCCAACGGAAAACAGATATGCCTGAGACCAGATGGCGAGAATAGTGTTGAAACCTGCTGGCAGCCGGGCAGCGTGAATGACGATAGGATGGTTGCCACCGGGCAGGAAGACCGCCGGATCGAACTGACGCGCATAACCTATCGGGCACCGGATCCGAGCGAAGGTGACGAAGAAGAGTGAGGGGCTCGGAAGGCCCCGCGCTCGCATTCGAGAACGTCGCGAAATCCTATGGAGAAACGCATGCCGTCCAGAGTGTTTCTCTGCAAATCGAATCGGGCCAGTTCGTTGCGCTTGTCGGGGCAAGCGGCTCCGGCAAGTCGACGCTGCTCAAGACCGTCAACCGGCTGGTAGAGCCAAGCGCGGGGCGCGTACTGTTCGAGGGCGAGGATGTTGCCGGCTTGCCGCTGGCCGCCCTGCGTCGCCGGATCGGTTATGTCTTCCAGTCGATCGGGCTGTTCCCGCATATGACGGTCGCCGAGAATATCGGTATCGGGCCGAGGCTGGCTGGCCAGAAAATCGACACTTCGCGCGTTGCAGAGCTGCTCGAGCTGGTGGAACTGGAGGCGGAGATGGCCCGGCGAATGCCCGAGGAGCTTTCGGGAGGGCAGCGTCAACGCGTCGGCGTGGCGCGTGCGCTGGCCGGAGATCCTCACCTGCTGCTAATGGACGAACCCTTCGGAGCGCTGGACCCGGTCACGCGCGACGCGCTCGGCGAGCGGGTACGCGGGCTTCACCGGGAATTCGGCCTGACGAGCGTCATGGTCACGCACGACATGGCCGAAGCCTTGCTGCTGGCCGATCGCGTGCTGGTGATGGATGAGGGGCAAATCGTCGCGGACGAGCATCCGCAGGCGCTTGTAGGGGGCGGCGGCGGAGAGATAGCGCAGGCGCTCGTCGCGGTGCCCCGGCACCAGGCCGAGCGGCTGGCGGAGCTGTCGCGATGACCGGCGTGTGGAGCGCATTGATGGGTCTTGGCGACCAGCTGGCCGCCCATGTCTTGCTGTCAGCCGCTGCCATCGCACTGGGGATCGTGGTCGCACTGCCCTTGGCTATCTGGGCGAGCCGGTCGGAGAAAGTGGCCCGCATTTCGCTTGCCTTCGCCAGCCTCGTCCAGACGATCCCGGCCCTGGCCTTGCTTGCGCTGTTTTTCCCGATCCTGCTGTCGCTGCGATCGGTTTTCGGAGAAGGGCTGCCGACGCTGGGTTTCCTGCCAGCTCTGCTCGCCCTTGCGCTCTATGCCCTGCTGCCGATCCTGCGCAATGCCGTGACCGCACAGGCCAATCTCGATCCGGGCGTCATCGAAGCGGCGCATGGGGTCGGAATGGGCTTTCGCCAGCGCCTGTGGCTGGTCGAGGCACCCTTGTCCGCCCCCTATATCATGGCAGGTATTCGTACGGCAGCAGTCTGGACCATCGGGGCTGCAACGCTTGCGACGACTATCGGACAGAAGAGCCTGGGCGATCCGATTTTCGCCGGGCTGCAGACGCAGAACTGGGCGCTGGTCCTTGCCGGCTGCATCGCCAGCGCTGGCCTGGCGCTATTGGCAGACACCATTCTCGGAACGATCGAACGCGGGTTTCGCGATCGGCGGCGAAGCCTCTGGCTCGGAGGGCTCGTGGCTGTGGCACTGGGCATTGGCGCGGCCCTGTTCGCGCAATTCGGCAGCGGCGAGGATGAAGATGCGGTCGTGATCGGGGCCAAGGGTTTCTCCGAGCAGTACATTCTGGCGCGGCTCATAGGGCAGCGGCTGGAGGAGGAAGGGTTTGCCGTCGAATATCGCGATGGGCTCGGCTCGGCGGTGGCGCATAGTGCTGCGGCAAGCGGCGAAGTCGATATCTATGTCGACTATACGGGCACGATCTGGGCCAACCAGATGAAACGCGAGGACAACCTGCCGCGCGAGGAGATGTATGAGCAGATTGCAGAGTGGGAGACAGCAAACACCGGAATGCATGTGCTGGGGCGGCTGGGCTTCGAGAATGCCTATGGCCTCGCCGTGACGTGCGAACGTGCGCGGACCTACGGGTTGGGTTCGATCGAGGATCTGGCGCGGGTCGCGCCGCAGCTTACCGTTGGCGGCGATCCGGAATTCTTCGAGCGGCCCGAATGGATCGCAGTTCGGGAAGCCTATGGTCTGCGCTTCGCCGAACGCCGCAACTTTTCACCCACTTTCATGTATAACGCGCTCCGGTCGGGAGAAGCGGATGTGATCGGGGCCTATACGTCCGACGGGCGGATCGAGGCGGACAAGCTGACCATCCTCGACGATCCGCGCGGTGCATTTCCCAACTATGATGCGGTGCTGCTGCTCAGCCCTTCCGCTGGGAGCAATGAGGGAATCATTGCCGCGCTCGAACCCCTGATCGGTGCCATAGATGTCGGTGCCATGCGCGAGGCCAACTATTCCGTCGACCGCGAGGAAGACAAACTGTCCTTCGAAGAAGCTGCGCGGCAGCTGGCGGAGCGAGCCGGACTGTAGATCAGGGAGCGCGTTTCCAGGTCTGGGTCTGGCAAAAGGGGCCGAGACAGCCTTTCACTTCAAGGGTGGATGCATTCTTCCTGCGAATGATCGAGCGGTAGGTCTTGCCGCTTTTCGGGTCGTAAATTTCGCCCCGCCATTCGTCGCCCTCTTCGGTGAAACCTGTCAGTACAGGCATTCCCATTAACTTGCGGCTGCGCAGCTTGGGATTGCGATTGTTGACGTCGCGCTGGTCCGCGCCTTGCGGCGGTGTGACGAGGAATTTCGTGATCCGCCCGCAAAGACGCTCTCCGCAATCGCCGATAGTGATCACTGCGTCGCCTTCGGCGGTCATCCATTTGCCTTCGACCGGCTGCGCGGCGAGCAAGGGTGAGGCTGTGACCAGGGCGGCAAAGGCAAGGAGGTTCTTCATGGAATTCCTTCGATCTGCTTGTCGCGGAAATGCCAGATAGGGGATGAACGTCAGCCGAAGCCCGCCCCGCGAGGCGCACCGCGCGGCGTAAGCGCCATGACCTTGAACAATTCGCCCATCTGGTCCGGTCCGATCAGCCGGTCGCGCGCGCGGGCAAGCTCCTCGGTGCGATCCGGGGCACGTTGTGTAAGCGCCTGTGCGCGCAGGTCTATTCCCATTGCGCTCAGCCACGCCCCTTGCGTGGCAGTATTGACAGCGAGGCCTGCGCGTCTCGCCATTTCCCCGAGAGTCGCAAAATCGACCAGCGCGGTAAGGTCCATTTCGCCCGGAGCATCGAACACGCCCACTTTCTTATGCGCGCGGACGGCTTGCAACGTCTCGCCGGTCTGCGACGTGAGATAACCGTAATCGATGAACAGTGCAGCGCCGCCCTGAATGTCGATCCGGCGGGCAATCTCTTCGACCGTGGCGGCGGCGGCGGGACAGGTTTCGATCACCGTACCGATAGGATGGCTGCGGTGATGTTCGGGCACGGCATCGTCCATCGGGCTGTGCCCGGCGGCGAAGACAAAACGGTCGTCTTCGAGAGCGACCATCCGTTCGCGCCAGCCCCGCTCCGTCATGACAAGCTGCCGGATCGGCAGCGCGTCAAGAAATTCATTAGCCACGATGTAAAGCGGCCGGTCTTCGGGAAGGGTATCGATACTGTCGTGGAATTGTGCCTGGCTTAGCGTGTCGGCCTGCAGTTTCCGCAGGGACTCAGACCCCTCGACCAGATGGACCGAGGGGGAGATTCCCTGGCTGGCCATCGCCCTCAAGGCGTCGCGTGCCAGCGTCCCGCGTCCGGGCCCCAGCTCGACATAGGTAGCATCGGGCCGGCCCGAGCGGTTCCAGAGATCGGCCAGCCACAATCCCACCATCTCCCCGAACATCTGGCTGATTTCGGGCGCGGTAGTAAAATCGCCTGCGCTGCCAAGAGGATCGCGAGCCGCATAATAGCGCGCATTGTTTTCGCCCATATAACGCGACACGGGCATGGGCCCGTGCCGCTCTATCAACCGGCGAAAAGTAGCGGCGAGGTCGGTTGAGGACCCGGCGCCGCTCATGCCGTCTGGGGCGTGGTCGAGCCTTTTGTCCCGCCGACCGGAGGTTTGACTAAGGCATAGATCATCACCGCCACGCCGACTGCGATCATTGGAAGGCTAAGCCACTGGCCCTGGCTGAGGCCTGTTTCGGCCACCCGGTAGGCAAGATGGGCGTCGGGCTCGCGGAAAAACTCGTTTATGAAACGCCCGGCACCCATTCCGATAGTGAACAGTCCGACCAGCAGGCCCGCACGATAACGTGCCCGTGTCGTCCAGAAGAGCGCGATCAGCAGCACGCCGAGCAGCAATCCTTCCAGCCCCGCCTGATAGAGCTGGCTCGGGTGGCGGGCGATCTCGCCACCACCGGGAAAGACCATCGCCCAAGCGAGATCGCCTTCGACCGGGCGGCCGTAGAGCTCGCCATTGATGAAATTGGCGATCCGGCCAAGCATGTAACCGATCGGAACGTTGACCGCGATGTAATCGCATACGCGCAGCCAGTTCAGCGCGCCGCGCCAGGCAACCCAGGTAATGGCGACGAGCACGCCAATCACCCCGCCGTGGAAGCTCATTCCGCCGTTCCAGAGCTGGAACAGTTCGACTCCGCCGAAAAGGTCGGGCTGGTAGAACGCCGCATAGCCCAGTCGGCCGCCAATGATCACGCCCAGTGTGCAGTAGAAGAACAGATCGTCGGCATGACGCTGCGCCATCGGCGCGCCGGGCGATTTGATCATTTTCGACAAATGCCAATAGGCGAACAGAATCGCCAGCAGATAGGCCAGCGAGTAGTAGCGCAGCTGGAAGCTGCCGATCTCGAACAGATAGGGGCGCAGGCCCAGTTCCGCCCACTGGATCGGTTCGGATGCAGCCGCAGTCGCAGCCAGTAGTGACAGCAAGGTCTTATCCCCTTAGAGAATATCGAAAGCCGCATCGCGCGACCCGTCTCGGGGGCGGCTTTTGGCATAGCAGGCCTTTTGGGGAAAGCCTGTCTCGCACTGTTCCCAGCTTATGGCGGGAACGGGGCGATTTTGCCCGCGCTCGTCAATGGAGAGGACCAGACACGAAAATGCCGACCGATCTCGACAAGGATATCCATCGCTTCACCGCCGCCGTGACTGCACCCGGCCAGATGTTCGAAACCACCCCCATCGAACGCCGCGGCGTGGAGATGCCCGCCTTCAAGAACGCACCGCCCAGCCTGGCGCATTATTTCGCGCATTTCGCCAATGAGAAGAAGGACGACCTTTTCATCGTCGATGGCGAGCTGCGATTGACCTTCGGACAAGTCTATGGCGCCGCGGCATGCGTTGCGCATGGCCTGGTAACGAAGCACGGATTGAAGAAGGGAGATCGCGTCGGCATCGCAGCGCGCAATTCCGTCAACTGGATACTGGCCTATATGGGCACGCTGATGGCGGGCGGCTGCGCCACTTTGCTCAACGGCTGGTGGACCGGCGAGGAAATGGCCTACGGCATCGACCTGTGCGAATGTTCGCTGGTGCTTGCCGATCCGCAGCGCGCCAAACGGATGGAAGGCCAGGACATCAAGTCGAAGATCGTCGTATTCGATCATGGCGTCCCTTCGGATGGGCTGGCCCCGATCTGGGCGGAAGGCGACACCGCAATGCAGATGCTGGGCCAGATCGGGCCTGACGATCTCGCCACCATTCTCTATACTTCCGGATCGACCGGCAATCCCAAGGGTGCCTATTCCGATCATCTCGGCGTCGTGTCCGGTACGATGAACTATGTCGCGCAGACCGCGATGATCCTGCAAATCCTGACCGAACGCGGCGAGGCGCCGACCGTCCAGCCGAGCGCGCTGGTCGCTGTACCATTGTTCCATGTTACCGGCGAAGTGCCGCTTTTCCTCCAGAGCTTTGCGCTCGGGCGCAAGCTGGTGCTCATGCCCAAATGGGATGCGCGCGAGGCGCTCAGACTTCTCGACGAGGAGAAAATTACCTATTTCGTTGGCGTTCCCCTGATGAGCTACGAAATGGCAACGCATCCGGATCGCGACCAGTTCGACCTGTCGCAGTGCAAGAGCTTTGCCGCAGGCGGCGCCCCGCGTCCGCCCGAGCATGTGACCAAGATTAAGGAGGCGTTCCCCAACGGTTTCCCGCTGCTTGGCTATGGCCTTACCGAAACCAACGCGGTCGGCTGCGGCAATCTCAACGAAAATTACATGGCAAAACCCGGTTCGACCGGCATGCCCTCCAAGCCGCTGGTCGACATGGCGATCCTCGATGACGACGGCAACAAGCTCGCAACAGGCGAAGTGGGCGAAGTCTGCATCCGGTCCGTCGCCAATTTCCTCGGATATTGGAAAAACGACAAGGCGACAGAAGCGGCTTACACCAAGGATGCCTATTTTCGCACGGGCGACCTGGGTTATCTCGATGAAGACGAGTATCTCTTCATCGTCGATCGCAAGAAGGACATCATCATCCGCGGCGGCGAGAATATCTCCTGTATCGAGGTGGAAGAAGCGATCTATGCGCATCCGGCAGTTGCGGAATGCAGCGTGTTCGGCGTTCCCGACGAACGGTTCGGTGAAATTCCCGCGGCGGTCTATTTCACCCATGAAGGCAAGGATCTGAGCCCCGAAGAACTGCAGGATTTCCTGCGCGAGCATATTGCGGCCTTCAAGGTTCCCGCCCACGTCTGGCATTCGAGTGACCACCTGCCGCGCCTCGGCACGCAGAAGGTCGACAAGCGCAGCGTGAAATCCACCTACGCCCAGAGTATCACCGCCGCTTGACCGAACCTGTCATCACCGACCAGCGCGCGATCTTCGACCGGCGTGAAATTGCTTCCCGGATCGAAGCGCTGGTCGAGGAGCATGGAAATTCGTCGCGCCAGCCGGTCGTCGAGCTGCTGAAGCAGGCACTCGACCGGGGGCGCGGCGAAATGGAGCGGCGTCTGGAAGAGCATCCGTCGGCGGGCCATGCCGTGGCCGGCGGCTATTCCTTTCTCGTCGACCAGCTCGTTCGCGTAATCCACGAATACGTCACCCAGCACACCTATCCCAACCCCAATCGCAGTGCAGGTGAACGGCTCGCGGTCATGGCCGTCGGCGGATATGGGCGCAGCGAAATGGCGCCATATTCGGATGTCGACATCGCCTTCCTCGTGGGGGAACGGCGGAACGCCTGGTGCGAGCAGGTGGTCGAGGCCATGCTCTATCTGATGTGGGACCTTGGCCTCAAGATCGGCCATTCCACCCGTACTCTCGACGAGGCGATCCGGCTGGCGAAGGACGACCTTACCATCCGTACGGCATTGCTCGAGGGGCGCTATGTCTGGGGCGATCGTTCGCTCTACGATGAAGGAGAGCAGCGCTATACGCGCGAGGTCGTCAGAGGCAGCGAGCAGGCGTTCCTGACGCAGAAGCTGGAAGAGCGAAACGCGCGCCACAAGCGCATGGGCGACAGCCGCTATGTCGTCGAACCCAATGTAAAGGACGGCAAGGGCGGCTTGCGCGATTTGCAGACACTCTACTGGATCGGGAAGTTCATCCACCGCGTCTCCAGCGCCTCCGAACTCGTCGATGCCGGTCTGATGACGGATGCGGAATACCGCAGCTTCCGCCGGGCGGAGCGTTTCCTGCTCGCCGTGCGGTGCCACATGCATATCCTAACCGGGCGCACTGAGGACCGGTTGACCTTCGATCTCCAGCGGCAAGTGGCCGAGCGCATGAATTACGCCGACCGCCCCGGCAAGAGCGCGGTCGAACGGTTCATGCAGTTCTATTTCATGCAGGCGAAGCGCGTGGGCAGCCTGACGGGCGTGTTTCTCGCCCATATCGAGGATGACCTTGCCCAGCGATCGGCGCGGAAAGGGTTTTTCGCCGGGTTCAAGCCCAAGCCGCGCATGGTGAAGGGATACCGGGTCTTCGGAGGGCGTATCGCCGCGCCTTCGGACGACTGGTTTGCCAGGGATCCCGTGCGGCTGATCGAGATATTCCAGATTGCGGAAGCCGAAGGTCTCGAAATTCACCCCGAGACCATGCGGCAGGCCAACAGGGATGCCAAATTGATCGATCAGGCGGTGCGCGAAGACCCGCGTGCCAACGCCATATTCCTCGACCTGCTGTGCGGGCGGAACGATCCCGAGCTGGTGCTGCGCTGGATGAACGAGGCGGGCGTTTTCGGCCGGTTCGTGCCGGATTTCGGCAGGGTCAACGCGCAGATGCAGTTCGATATGTATCACCACTATACGGTGGATGAACACACCATCCGGGCGATCGGCCTGCTCAACAAGATCGAGAAGGGCGAGCTCAAGCACGATCATCCGCGTGCTTCGCGGCTGATCCACAAGGTAGGCTCGCGCCGGGTCGCCTATGTTGCGGTCCTGCTGCACGATATCGCCAAGGGGCGCGGCGGCGATCATTCGGTACTGGGTGCGGATGTGGCGCAGGAATTGTGCCCTCGGTTCGGCTTGTCGGAGAGCGAAACGGAACTCGTCGCCTGGCTGGTACTGAACCACTTGCTGATGAGCCATACCGCACAGAAGCGCGACCTCACCGATCCCAAGACGATCGAGGACTATGTGGCGCAGGTGCAGAGCATCGAGCGTCTGCGCCACCTCGCCATTCTCACGGCGGTCGATATCCGGGCAGTCGGGCCGGGCACGTGGAACAGCTGGAAGGGCCAACTGCTGGGCGAACTCTACGATGCGTCTTCGGAAAGGCTCCGGCTCGGCCACATGAGGCAAGGGCGCGCAGAGAAGGTAGCCGCGAAGAAGGCGCAGGTCGCCGACCTCCTGGAAGAAAAAGCAGCCCTAGTGGAGGAGTTCGGCATAGCGCTCGACGATGCCTACTGGATCGCGGAACCGGTCGATATCATCGCACTCAATCTCGTGCATTATGCTGCGGCGCGCGAGCAGGAACACCAACTATCGGTGCACTGCGAATTCTACGAAGCGCGCGGCGCGACCTTGGTAACCGTGATTGCTGCGGACCATCCCGGTCTTTTCTACCGTATTGCGGGCGGTATCCACCTCGCCGGGGGCAACATCATCGATGCGCGCATTCACACCACGCGATCCGGCTGGGCGCTCGACAACTTCCTCGTGCAGGACCCGCATGGTGCACCATTCCGCGAAGAACAGCAGCTCGACCGGCTGAAGAAAAGCATTGCCGATGCGCTTGCCAACCGGATCGACCTGACACCCAGGCTGGCTCAGAGGCCATTGCCGCACAGCAGGTCCAAGGCCTTCGATGTGAGCCCCCGTGTATTGTTCGACAACAAGGCTTCAAACCGGTTTACGGTGATCGAGGTCAATGCCCGCGACCGACCGGCGCTGCTCAATCGCCTTGCCCGCGTGTTGTTCGAGCACCGGCTGGTGGTCCATTCGGCCCATATCACCAATTACGGCGAACGTGCGGTCGATACATTCTACGTAACGGACCTGACGGGCGATAAACTGGCCGAGGGCGAACGCCAGAACCGGCTCGAAGCGAGGCTTGCAGAGGCGGCAGGTGATGCAATGCAGGCACGGTTGGAAGACGCTTAGCATACGTTTGCAGGAACATTGTTGCACTTGGGTTGCGAATCAGCCACTGATTATTACGAGAGATAAACAGAGGAGAGGGTTTCCCGATGAGGAAGACTAAGCATTCGTTGCGCACACTCGCCATTCTGGGCGCTGGCTTCACCTTGCTGCCCCAGGTGGCGATGGCACAGGAAGTCGCCGAAGAAGGCGACATGGTCGACAATGCGGACGTAGATGACGGGGCGCCCGTGATCGTCGTGACCGCACAGGGGCGCGAACAGGTTCTGGCCGATGTTCCGGTCGCGATTTCCGCCGTATCTTCCGAGACATTGGAAAATTCCGGCACCAGCGACATTCGTGAACTCAACCAGGTTGCACCGTCGCTGCTCGTTTCTTCGACCGGCAACGAGGCCAATGGCTCCGCCCGTATCCGCGGCATCGGCACAGTGGGTGACAACCCGGGCCTCGAAAGCTCGGTCGCGGTCTTCGTCGATGGCGTCTATCGTTCGCGTTCAGGCAATGCCCTGTCCGAACTCGGACCGCTTGACCGCATCGAAATCCTGCGCGGTCCTCAGGGAACTCTGGGTGGTCGCAACGCATCTGCCGGTCTTATCTCGATTTACACCGCCGAACCCGAATTCAACTTCGGCGGCTATGCCGATTTCACCTACGGGAATTTCGACGCCATTCGTGTAGAAGGCGGGGTCAACGCTCCCCTCGGCGAGACGGTCGCCGCAAGGATCGATGGGGTATTTTTCCAGCGCGACGGTTTTTACAACGACGTGGTCAACGATACGGACGTCAACAATCGTGACCGTTATCTCGTGCGTGCGCAGGCCCTTTTCGAGCCCAGCGAGGATATCAGCTTCCGCTTGGTCGGAGACTATTCCAAGAAGGACGAGGCTTGCTGCGCCGCGACTTTCGTACAGCCCGAGGTTGCCCCGCTTGCGCGTGTTTCGCCCGGCCTGGATCCCTTCGCCCGTCCCGTGCCAGGCTCCCCGGCGCTGACGAGCACCAGCAACCCGATTACCAATATCCTGCTCGGCCTCGGGCAGAACCCGGCGGCCCTCAACCAGTCGACCTATAATCGGGATATCTATGTCACCCCGGGCCGCAGCTATGCCGGCGAAACCGAGGACTACGGCATTTCCGGCGAATTGAACTGGAGCCTGGGCAATGCCACACTCACTTCGATCACCGCCTATCGCGAATATTCCAACACGCAGGGTTCGGATACCGATTATACGCAGGTGGATATTCTCTATCGCGAGCCCGGCAACAATGCCGGCGCGCGCGAGTTCGGTACCTTCACGCAGGAACTCCGGCTCAACGGCACTGCCTTCAATGACCGCCTCGACTGGCTGATAGGCGGCTATTACGCTAACGAAGAGCTGCAGGTGCGCGACAACCTGCGCTTCGGCGACCAGTACGGCACATTCGTGAGCTGCCGTATCGCCTTGGCAATCAATCCGGCTCTTGCAAATCCGTCCGAGCAGGATTGCCTCGGCGCCTTCGGGCGTGGCGCACTGCAGGCGGCCAATGGCGGCGCAGGAGCGTTCGGCGCGGCTACGCCGGTTATCCTTCAGGGCATCACCAATTTGTCGAATGTCAACGATCTTGGCGGCACCGGAGATGTTTACAATCAAACGAGCGAAAATTTCGCGTTTTTCACGCACAATATCTTCCACATCACCGACACGCTCGATCTTACCCTTGGCCTGCGTTACACCAGCGAAACCAAGGATTTCGACGCGACATTCAGCAACGACAACGTCATCTGCCCGCAGAACCGCGCACTTCTTTCGGGCCTTTTGGCAACGCCCCTTGCGGGTCTTGCCGGCGGCCTGATCGCCCTGTCGTGCCAGGGTAACTCGACTGCCGAGCTGGATGGCGTCTCCATCGCCGACACGCGTGACGAGGACGAATTTACCGGGACCGCGGTGTTGAGCTGGAAGCCAGTCGACGACCTCATGGTCTATGGCTCCTATTCGCGCGGCTACAAGGCGGGCGGTTTCAACCTCGACCGTTCGGCGCTCGGCAACCCGGTGACCTTTAATGTCGCGAACATCGATCCTGCCTCGCTGCAGTTCGATGAAGAGACGGTCGATGCCTTTGAAATCGGCCTCAAGTATTCAGAGCGACTCTGGGGTTTCGGGCTCACCGCTTTCCGGCAGGAGTTCAGCAACTTCCAGTTGAACACGTTCAATGGGGCGTTCTACATCGTGCAGAACATCAATGGCTGTGACGACGATCTTGGCGGGCTGGATCGGGATGCAAGTCCCGCAACGGGCGCCTGCGATCCGGACAGTGTCGGGCCCGGCGTGATTTCACAGGGTGTTGAATTCGAAACGAGCCTGAGCCCGACGCGCAATGTGAATATGACGATGGGTATTACCTACGCTGACACGAGTTATGAGGATAATCTCGTCGGCAGCGATTCGGGTGCCCCTCTCGACCCGGCCCTCCGCCTGCTTCCCGGCGATAATCTGTCGAACGCTCCCGAATGGGTTGCTACCAGCTCGTTCACATGGACCCCGGATATCGGGAATTCGGGCATGAAGGGTCTGGTCTTCATCAATGGTCGCATGACCGGCGATTACAATACCGGTTCCGACCTGTTGTACGGCAAGGAACAGGACGGTTACATTGTAGTGAACGGACGCATCGGTCTGACCAACATTGCGGATCGTTTCTCGATCGAAGGCTGGGTGCAGAACATGTTCGACGAGGACTACACCCAGGTGGCCTTCAACACGCCGTTCGTTGCCCCGCAGCAGACCTATTCTGCGTTCCTTGCGGAGCCGCGGACCTATGGTGTGACGGTGCGGGCCGAATTCTAACTCGATCCCGGATCTGGAGAGGAAAGGGGCGCCCTTCGGGTGCCCCTTTTTAGTTGGCTGGCCGTTCGCCAAATAGCGCTGTTCCGACACGAATATGCGTTGCGCCGAGCATGATCGCGGTTTCGTAATCGCCGCTCATGCCCATGCTCCGCCCTTCCAGGCCGTGGTCGCGCGCCAGCTTGTCGAGCAGCGCAAAGAACGGGGCCGGTTCGATATCAGCAGGCGGCAGACACATCAAACCTGCGAGAGGAATTTCCGCATCGCGCGCCTGCGCAAGCAGGGCGGGCAGTTCGCTGACTGGGCAACCGCCTTTTTGCGGTTCATTACCGATATCTACCTGCACAAAGCATGGTACTTGCCGGCCGGTCTTGTCGAATGCTTTAGCCAGCGCCTTGACGAGGCTGGGCCGGTCCAGAGAATGGATCACATTGAATAATGCCGCAGCATCTTCCGCCTTGTTCGATTGCAGTTGGCCGACGAGGTGAAGCTGCACCCCGGGATGTCGCTCCCGCAGCGCGGGCCATTTCTCCTGCGCTTCCTGCACGCGGTTCTCGCCGAAGTGGCGATGACCTTCGAACAGAAGCGGTTCGACCGCAGAAGCAGGATGTCGCTTGCTGACCGCGATCAATGTCACCTCATCCGCGCCGCGCCGCGCCCGGCGGCAGGCCTCCCGGATTTTTTGCTGTACGCTGTGGAGCGGTGTGTCTGCCTTTTCCATCGCCCCGCGCTATAGCGTGTGCATGTCCTCGCACCAGACCCTTCCCCTGCTATGGCTGCTTTCCGATGCACGCAACGACACCGTGCTGCAGGATTCCCTCAAGGCGATGCCCCGTGGCTCCGGGTTCGTTTTTCGCCACTATCATCTGGAATCCGAAGCGCGCCGGCATCGCTTCGGTGAACTTTCGAAATGCGCTCGCGAGATGGGACACGTGGTCATTCTCTCGGGTGAGGAGGATTGGGGCGCCGACGGGACCTATGGCGATGTCAGGCGCTCAGGGCCCGGATTGCGTCTGGCGACCGCGCATAATGAGGACGAGATACGCAGGGCAGCCCAGGTGGAGGCGGATGCGATTTTCCTGTCTCCCGTCTTCGCGACTGCATCGCATCCCGGTGCGCCGATACTCGGCATAGAGGGATTTCACGCTCTGGCGCAGCAATCGCCCGTACCGGTCATTGCCCTCGGCGGCATGACGCATGAGCGGGCCCGTGAACTCCACTGGCCGCGTTGGGGTGCGATCGACGGTCTCGCCTCGGCGAAGAGCGCTTGACCTCGGACTCTTCGAGGATTCATAATGTAGTTCAGGCGGCAGAAGGGAAATTCGAGATGGCAACGCGCGCAGGCGCCAAACCCGATTGGCGCGCGGCTTTTCGCCGCTCGCTGAGGCGTGCCATACATATGGTCGGCGCAGGCGCGCTGTTTGCGCTGCTGTTGTTCCTTTCCCTGGCGCTTGTCAGCTACACGCAAACCGATCCCAGCGCTTCAACCGCTGCATCTGGCGCAGATATCGCAAACTGGATGGGGGCGAGCGGGGCCTGGACCGCAGATCAATCCTACCTGTGGTTCGGATTACCGGCACTCCTGCTCTTGCCGCTACTTTGGATTTCTGCGCGCAGGTTGTGGACCGGAGTCGAAGACCCCGACGAGGAAGAAACTCCGGGGAAATGGTGGAGCCCGTTCGCCATGCTCCTCCTCGCGATGGTCCTGCTCGGCACGGTCATCTCATTGCTCTTCAAAGGCAGCCCCGGACCATTCCCGGCGGGCGGCGGGGGGACTGCCGGCCTTCTCGGCGCGGGAAGCATCGAAGCCATTGCCACCCGGTTCGGCGGCGATTTCTCGGGCTGGATCATTGCTGCGCTCGGACTTGCTGCGCTTGGTGGCGGACTTGCGCTCGTCACCAGGGTTTTCGCCATCGACTGGGTGCAATTCTTCACCTTGCCGGAATTCCTCAAACGGCGCACGCCCTTGTCGGACATTGATCTTCCGCTAGCCCCCAAGAAGCAAAGGCGGGCGAAACAACCGCCGGCCGAACAGGCCGAGGAAGACGAGCCGGTACGCGCCCCGCGCCGCGTGCCCGAGATCGCAGACCCCATTTCAGCGCCTGCGCCTTCCGTTGCGGCCAAGCCCAGCCAGCGCGATATGTTCGCCAATTACCAATTGCCGAGCCATGAACTGCTGGCCGACCAGCCGGAGCAGAAGGTCGCAAAGCTGGACAAGATTGCGCTGGAGCGAAACGCGCGCCTGCTGGAGAACGTACTCGACGATTTCAATGTGAAAGGCGAGATTACCGCCGTTCGCGCAGGTCCGGTCGTGACCATGTACGAACTCGAACCCGCGCCGGGCATCAAGGCCAGCCGCGTGGTCGGGCTTGCGGAAGACATCGCCCGCAACATGAGTGCGATCAGCGCGCGCGTCAGTCCTATCCCCGGCAAGACGGTGATTGGGATCGAACTGCCCAATGCCGACCGTCAGATGGTCAGTTACAAGGAACTGGCGACTTCGAGCGCCTTCGTCGATCACAAGGGCAGCCTGCCGATGATCCTCGGCAAGGATATCGCGGGCGAACCGATCATCGCCGACCTTGCCGCCATGCCGCACCTGCTCGTTGCCGGTACGACAGGTTCGGGCAAATCGGTTGGGTTGAACGCAATCCTGCTGTCTTTGCTCTATCGTTTCACGCCCGACGAATGCCGCCTGATCCTGATCGATCCCAAGGTGCTGGAACTCAAGACCTACGACGACATTCCGCATCTCCTCAGCCCGGTGGTCACCGAACCGGCCAAATCGGTCCGCGCGCTCAAATGGGCGGTGGAGGAGATGGAAAAGCGCTACCGGATGATGAGTAGCGTCAATTCCCGAAATATCGCGGGCTTCAACGAGAAGGTCAAAAAGGCCATCGAGAAGGGCAGCCCGCTCGGCCGTCGCGTGCAGACGGGTTTCGATCCGGAAACGGGTGAGGAACTCTACGAAGAAGAACAGCTCGATTACGAACCGCTGCCTTTGATAGTGCTGATCGTCGACGAACTGGCCGACCTGATGGTCACCGTGGGCAAGGAAATCGAAGTTCTGATCCAGCGCCTCTCGCAGAAGAGCCGCGCAGCAGGCATCCATCTGATCATGGCAACACAGCGCCCCTCTGTCGATGTCATCACCGGCGTGATCAAGGCCAACCTGCCCACCCGCATTAGCTTCAAGGTGACCAGCCGGATCGACAGCCGCACGATCCTCGGCGAGCAGGGGGCGGAACAGCTGCTGGGCAAGGGAGACATGCTCTACAAGCCGAATACCGGGGCGGTCGTGCGAGTTCACGGTCCTTTCGTGGCCGACGACGAGGTCGAGCGTGTTGCCGATCACTGGCGAGAACAGGGCAAGCCGGACTATGTCGATGCCGTGACCGAGGAACCGGAGGATGGCGGGTTCAATTTCGAAGACGAATTCACCGCTTCCGACAATCCGGAAGAGCGCAAGTATCGCCAGGCCTGCCAGATCGTGATCGAAAACCAGAAAGCTTCGGGCAGCTGGCTCCAGCGCCAGATGGGCGTGGGTTACAACACCGCGGCCAAGTGGATCGAGCGAATGGAATCGGAAGGATTGGTCGGACCGGCAAACCATGTCGGCCGCCGCGAGATATTCCGCGACCAGGACGGAAACCCGATCTAAAGAGCGCCGATGAACGTCAACGCTGCAGATCCATCCGCCGATGAAGAGGCCGAACGTGCCGCACGCTGGGTATTTTCCCCGATCGGGCGCGCAATCGCTCCATTACGCCAGTATTGGCGCAACAGGGTGCGATCGGGAGTAGATCATCAGGACGTTGTCGCAAAGATTGCGACCGAATGCCCGGCTACGCCACGTTACATTCTGATGGTGATGATGTCGGCCGGGATAGCAATTCTCGGACTGCTGCTGTCCTCCCCGGCGGTAGTGATCGGCGCCATGCTTCTCTCGCCTCTGATGAGTCCGATTCTCGGGGTCGGATTCGCCCTGGCAACGGGCAAGCAAAAGTGGCTGAAGATCAGCGCCAGGTCGCTTGCACTTGGCAGCATTGCGGCCGTGCTGTTCGCGGCGCTCATCGTGGTGGTTTCACCTCTGCAAACCGTTACCGAGGAAATCGCGGCGCGTACGCGGCCCAACCTGTTCGATCTGATGGTGGCGCTATTTTCCTCGATCGCGGGCTCCTACGCCATGATCCGGGGACGCGAGGGGACGATCGTCGGCGTGGCGATCGCGACTGCGCTGATGCCGCCCCTTGCCGTAGTCGGGTTCGGTCTTGCGACCTTTAACTGGACGGTGTTCTTCGGGGCCCTGGGCCTGTTCTTCACGAACTTCCTCGCCATAGCTTTGACCGCAACGATCATGGCGCGTCTCTATGGCTTCCGGACCACCCTTTCCAGCAGGCAGGGCTGGTTCCAGAACTTCGGCATTTTCGCTATTCTGGTAGCTCTCGCCATCCCGCTTGGCCTGTCTCTCCGGCAAATCGCCTGGGAGGCCAATGCACAGCGTATCGTCACCAATGTCGTTCAGGCCGAATTCGGAGAGCGCGCAAGGATCAGCGAACAGTCTATCGACTGGGACAGCGATCCTCTGAACATAACTGCGACGGTCCTAACCCCCGAATTCGATACCGATGCCAATGAGGATATCGACCGCGTTCTGCGTCAGCGGCTGGGCACGAACCTGACGGTGAGGATCGAGCAATTCCGCGTCGGTGCCGATCCCGGCGCAGCGGAACAGGCAGAGCTCGCGCGTGCCCGCGCGGCAGAACAGGCCGCTGCGACCGAACGCCAGATTGCCGCAATGATCGAACGTATGGCGATGGCCGCAGGGGTCGAGCGCGGGGATGTGTTGGTCGACCGGGAGACACGCAGGGTATCGGCGGCGGCGAGGCCACTGCCCGGCCTGTCGCTTGCTGGATATCGTGAACTTGAGCAACGCGTCGCCGACAAGACTCCCGGGTGGACGGTCCATTTGCGGCCTCCTCCTCAAGGGCTCCCCGAGATCGGCCTGGACGAAGAAGGAATTACGGATCGGGGCGCAGTTGCAGAACGCACGATTTCCTGGGCCGCGAGGCGAATCGGGCTGCCCCTGGTCCTGCGCGGGCCCGAGAAGGAAACCGAAGATCTGGCGAGCCGTTTGCGGGATGCGGGGATCGAGATTTCGCAAGTCCAGAGCGTCGAAACCGACAGTATCGAAATCGAATGGGCCGCGCTGCCGCAATAAGCTTGCGAGTGGTTTTGCCGTGCTTGCAGGGCGATGGTATCACTTGTAACGGCCCGGCGCAGAGAAGGAGTATTCCCCATGCGCATCGGTTGTCCCAAGGAAATCAAGAACCACGAATATCGCGTCGGTCTGACACCGGAGAGCGCGAAGGAACTGATCGTTCAGGGCAACGAGGTCTGGATCGAGACGCAGGCCGGAAGCGGTATCGATGCGACCGACCAGCAATATATCGAAGCAGGCGCGAAAATCGTCGATACGCCCGATGAAATCTTCGCCGAATGCGAAATGGTGGTAAAGGTCAAGGAACCGCAGGCGGGCGAACGCAAGAAACTGCGCGAAGGCCAGATCCTTTACACCTATCTCCATCTTGCTCCCGATGCCGCGCAGACTAGGGACCTCGTCGAAAGCGGCGTGACCGCAATCGCCTACGAAACCGTCACCGGGCCGCGCGGCCAGCTTCCCCTCCTCAAGCCCATGAGCCAGGTCGCCGGGCGGATGAGCGTGCAGGCGGGCGCGACGGCGCTGGAAAAGGCGCATGGCGGACGCGGCGTACTGCTTGGCGGCGTACCCGGCGTGATGCCGGGTAAGGTTGTGGTAATCGGTGGCGGTGTGGTCGGTTTCAACGCGGCGCAAATGGCGGTCGGGCTGGGTGCCGATGTAACCATCCTCGACCGCGATCCCGATGTACTGGAAAAGGTCGGCACGCATTTCGAAGCGCGCGCTGCAACGCGCTTTTCGAACCAAGCGAACCTTCACGATGCCGTGTGCGGGGCAGACCTCGTCATCGGTGCCGTGCTGATTCCGGGCGCCGCCGCACCCAAGCTGATCACGCGCGAGATGCTCAAGGACATGCAGAAGGGCGCGGTCCTCGTCGATGTGGCGATCGACCAAGGCGGCTGCTTCGAGACTTCCAAGCCCACCACGCATGCCGAACCGACCTATATCGTTGACGATATCGTGCACTACTGCGTTGCAAATATGCCTGGCGCAGTGGCGCGCACCAGTACCTATGCCCTCAACAACGTCACTCTGCCCCACGCCCTTCGGAT
This sequence comes from Qipengyuania sp. B-5, assembly GCF_056857815.1. Taxonomy (NCBI): domain Bacteria; kingdom Pseudomonadati; phylum Pseudomonadota; class Alphaproteobacteria; order Sphingomonadales; family Erythrobacteraceae; genus Qipengyuania; species Qipengyuania sp. B-5. The sequence continues at coordinate 65,424 of NZ_JBSXNU010000035.1, forward strand.
CGCGCGCATGGGCTGGAAAAATGCCATGGCCAACGACCCCCACCTAGCCGCGGGGCTGAACGTCCATAAAGGCGAAGTGACCTATGAGGCTGTCGCGCAGGAGTTGAATTACGATTACCGTCCGGTAGCCGAGGTGCTCTCCAGCAAGGGTTAACGCCCCCGCGCATTTCGGTAACCTTCCTTTAAGTGCCGCCGTGTAAACGGCAGCAATGGGCGGGGTGCTCTCCATATCTATTATACGCGCAATGCGCCTCATCTGTATCGCCTTCCTGGCGATGCAGTTGCTTGCGGCACCGCCTGTTTCAGCGCGAGAACCCTTCCCTGCCGGATCCATCTGCCATACCTCCGACAAGAGTTCCGTCGGAGTTGAGGTGCGCGCGGTCGACGCTGCAGGCTGGATTTGCGAAGGAGCGAAATTCGACTGGGAGCAGGAACGGCACTTCATCCGCTTCGATTTCGAAAAGGGACCATGGTCGAAGAAACCGCCGCACTTCATAGAGTTCGATCGTTATCCGTTTGAGAAACTCACCATTATCGCGCTGAGCAGTGACGGAGGGCATGCCACCCGTGTTTACACCTTCAGGGATACGCAATTAGGCACTTCGAGCCTGAAGTCGCTCGCCGAGCTGCCCCGGCTGGACGAACCGACCGAAGCCATGGTGATGGTCCTCGACAACGGCAACTGGCCCGAAGCTCTGGTTGAAGGCGAATTGGTTGTCGAACCCTCGGTACGCGCAACGGCCGGAGTAATCCATCTTTTCGCAGCGCTATTATGCGGCCTGCTCCTCGCTCCGATGATCTTCGATTTCGTATTCTTCAGGGCACTTCGAGAGAATTTTCCTCTGTTCCATGCCGCTTTCTGCATCATGGCTTCGTTGCAAACCGCAGCAGTCTCCGGCCTGCTTCCGCTCGTTTCGGGACTGTCTTTCAAGGCCGAGCTGATCATTACCTATCTCAGCCTCGATCTGATGGTAATCGCGACCTTCCTGTTCGCGCTGACTTTCGTCGAGCCCCTGCACCTGACCCGAAGACACAAGAAGATATTGCTGGGAATGGTGGCGCTGACGTTACTCAACGGGCTATCGACCACGCTTTTCCCCGAAGCATTCGGATTATGGATCGACCACGTCTATTTTGGCGTATTCCTGATCCTTCTTGCCGCCTATTTTGCCATCTTGGGGCAAGCGCGACGGCACGGCAGCAAGATGGCACCGTATCTTATCCTCGGCTTTGCGCCTCTCGCCTCTGTCGTCGTCCTTCAGACGATCAGTGTATATCTGCCGGCGTTAGGTCTCGAATTCGATGAAACCTGGCCGCAGAACTTCGCCCTGTTGTTCGAAGTCATCGCGACGGCTCTCGCGGTCGCCGAGCGCTTCATGACTCTGCGCCGCGAACGCGACAAGGCACTTATGGCAGCTCGCGATCTCGAAGTTCTGAGCGAATTGGACGATCTTACCGGCTTGCTCAATCGGCGTGCACTAGAGGCGCGCTATGCCGATCTGGTTCGCAAGGGATTCCATGCGATGGCTGTGGTCGATCTGGATCAATTCAAAGCGATCAACGACAAGTTGGGGCATCCCGTCGGCGACCGCGTAATCCGCAGCGCGGCCTGGGCACTCAGCCCCGGTGACGAGGAAGATCTCATCGCTTTCCGCATCGGGGGCGAAGAATTCCTCCTCCTCTTGCGCGGCAAGGATGCAGCGCAAAAGGCGGAAGGTCGCCGAAAAGCCGTCACCGCACGCATCATGGCCGAGGTGGATGAAGTCCAATTCCCCGTCACGGCAAGCATGGGCTATCTCGATTTCAAGGCCATCGCCGCAGAGCCCGAAGCGAATTTCGAGACGCTCTACGCCCAGGGCGACCGATTGCTCTATGCAGCGAAATGCGCGGGACGCAACCGGACCCATTCCGAGGTTCTGGGACAGGTAGAGGATCTCGCCGAGCACCCCCGGTCGGTCGCTGCCTAGTTATTGGGACGAAAGGGACCGAGTATCTCTGGCCTCACGCGGACCGGTCGCTGGGTCTGACGATCCAGCATGGCCCAGGTCGTGGCGGCAGAAACGATTACCTTGCCTGCCTCGTTGCAGAAGTCGACACGGCGTATCGAAGTCGCCCCGCGCGGCCCTCCCTCAATCCAGGTCTCGCCGTTGACGGTCTCCCCCTCGGATATGTTCCCGCGGTAATCGATTTCGTGCCTCGTCACGACCCAGAAGAACTGGGCGCTGTCTTCCGGTCGTGCCGCACTCTCCCAGTGCGCCACGGCAATATCCTGGATCCAGCGGACCCAGACCGTATTGTTGACGTGCCCGAGCTCGTCGATGTGCTCGGGCCTGGCCGTAAACCTTTGCTGGTACTTCAAGCTCAATCCGCTTCACCCATCTGCCAGAGAATGAAGGCATACTCCTCGGCCACTTCGTAGATCGAGGCGAAACGTCCCGATTTTCCGCCATGTCCTGCGCCCATATTGGTCTTGAGCAGCAATTCGTTATCGTCGGTCTTCAGTTCGCGCAGCTTGGCGACCCATTTGGCGGGCTCCCAATAGGTTACGCGCGGATCGTTGAGACCGGCGGTTACGAGCAGCGGCGGATAGTCCTGTGCGACCACCTGGTCGTAGGGCGAATAGCTCAGGATATAGGCGAAGGCCTGCTTGCTCTCGATCGGATTGCCCCATTCGGGCCATTCGCCCGGCGTCAGCGGCAGGTCCTTGTCGAGCATGGTGCTGAGCACATCGACGAAGGGGACATGCGCCACGACCGCACCCCAGAGCTCGGGATTGGTGTTGACCACCACGCCCATCAGTTCTCCCCCGGCAGAACCGCCGCTGGCGCTGATCTTGCCCTGCTGCGTGTACCCCTTCGCAATCAGTCCCTTTGCCACATCGACAAAATCGTTGAAGGTGTTGGTACGCTCGTTGAGCTTGCCCTGCAGATACCAGTTCCGGCCCAGATCGTCGCCCCCGCGGATATGCGCGATAGCGAAGGCATAGCCCCGATCCACCAGGCTCAGGCGCGTGGTCGAGAAGCTGGGAGGATATGCGAAACCGTAGGCGCCATAGGCATAGAGATGTAGCGGCCCGCCCTGTTCGCGATCCTTCCGGCTGACGATCGAGACGGGGATCATCGTTCCATCACGCGCGGCAATTTCTATGCGTTCGACCTCGTAAAGGTTGGGATCGTAGCCGCTCGGTATTTCCTGCTGCTTCAGCAGTTCCAGTTCGCCTGTCGCGACATGATAATCATAGACCGAGTCCGGCGTGACCATGCTGGCGTAGGACAGGCGCAGTCTGTCCTGATCGTATTCCGGATTGTTGGAAAGGCCGGTCGAAAAGCTGGCCTCGGTGAAGGCCACCGGCTTCACCAGATTGGGATCGGCGTAGCTCCGGAGCTGGATTTGGTCGAGCCCGCGCAGGCGACCTTCGGTTACGTAGAAGTCCTTGAACAGTTCGAAGCCGTCGAGATAGAATTCGTCCGAACCCGCTATCAGCGTGGTCCAATCGCCGGGGTTGTCGAGACTCGCAGTGGCGAGGCGGAAATTCACATGATCGTCGTTGGTGTGGATGTAGAGTGTGCCGTCGCGCACATCGACATCGTATTCGCGGCCCTTGATGCGCGGAGAAACGAGGATCTGCTCACCGGTCGGATCGTCCGCCCGCACGAGGCGTACCTCGCTCGTTTCGTTGTCCCCGGTTCCAATGATCAGCCAGTCTTCCTGTGCGGACAAGCCGGTGCCCACCCCGAAACTTTCGTCGGCTTCCGTGTAGATCTCGATATCTTCGGACGCCGGAGTGCCGAGGTAGTGGACCTTCGCGTTGAGCGTGCGCCAGTTTTCATTGGCTTCGCCGTAAACGAGTGCCTTGTCGTTCGCGACCCAGGTGAGATTTGTGCGGATGCCGGGGATTTCGTCGGCCAGCAATTCGCCGGTTTCGAGATCCTTGATGCGCGCAGTATAGCGTTCCGACCCGTTGGTATCCGTGGAATAGGCGAGATAACGCCCGTCCTGCGAAATCGAGAAAGCGCCGAGGCGGAAATAGTCGTGACCCTCGGCCATCCCGTTTTCGTCGAGGATCAAGACCGGATCGCCCCCGGAAACAGGCTTGCGGTAATGCTTCCGATACTCCTTGCCTTCCTCGAATTCCGACCAGTAAAGCCATTCTCCGCGGCGCTGCGGGACAGTGGAATCGTCCTCCTTCACACGCGCTTTCATTTCCTCGTACAGCTCGTCGACCAGCGCCTGTTGCGGCGCCATGCGCGTTTCGAACCAGGCGTTTTCCGCCTTCAGATGATCGAGCACATCTTCGTCGTCGATCGTCGGATAGCTCTGGTCCTTCAGCCAGTGATAGGGATCGGAGATGGTGATCCCGTGGTGCGTGTAGCTGTAGTCGCGCTTCTCGGCAGTGGGCGGAGAGGTGGGTGAGGTCACGGAGTTCCCTTCGCTATTCTGGGCATATGCAGGCGCGGCGAATGCCAGCGTTGCGGCAGATAGGCACGCAGCCAGTCGAATGAAAGTCACGGATGGTCCCTCCTCATGCGGCGCAAAGGTGGAAAGAGAGGCCGCAATTCCCTATTGATGGGGAGCGATTATGCGCGGCACCAAGCCGCGACAAGCGCCGCTTCGCCCAAATGCCGAGCGGCCCCGACGAAAGGATTCTTCCCAATGCTGATGCAGACACATGAAGCCCGCCTCGATGCGCTGCGCACCGAACTCGACAAGCGCGGCCTTCATGGCTTCGTAATTCCGATCTCCGACGAGCATATGAGCGAATATGTCGGCTCCTATGCCCAGCGCCTCCACTGGCTGACCGGCTTCGGCGGCAGCGCAGGCAGCGCCGTCGTGCTGAAAGACAGGGCGGCGATGTTCACCGATGGGCGTTACACCGTCCAGGTGCGCGAACAGGTGGACGGCAAGCTCTACGATTACGAGGATGTGCCAGCGACCTCGCCCGCCAAGTGGATCGCCGCACATGCGCCGAAAGGGGCGAAAATCGGCTACGATGCCTGGCTTCACGGCATCGAATGGGCGGAAGAAGCGCAGAAGCTCTTTGCGAAGAAGGGTATCGAACTGGTTCCGGTCGACGGCAATCCGATCGATGCGGTCTGGGCCGACCGTCCGCAGCCTTCGCTTGCAGCCGCCGTGCCGCATGACGACAAGTTCGCAGGTCGTTCCAGCGCCGACAAGCGTGCGGAGATCGCCGACTGGCTCAAGCAGGAAGGGTATGATGCCACGGTTATCACCGCGCTCGATTCGGTTGCCTGGGTGCTCAATATGCGCGGTGCCGATGTCGACAATACGCCCGTCGCGCTATCCTACGTGCTCGCCCATGCCGATGGCACGGCGGAGCTATTCATAGCCCCTGAAAAGGTGACCCCCGAACTGACCAAGCACCTCGGCAATGCCGTCAGCGTGCGGGACCGGGCCGATTTCCAGCCTGCGCTTGCAGGTCTCCAGGGCAAGACCGTCGCGGTCGATCCCAATCACGCAGTGGCGGGCATTTTCCACGCGCTCGAACAGGGCGGCGCGAAGGTGGTGCGCGATGCCGATCCGGCAGTGCTTCCCAAGGCGATCAAGAATCCCGCGGAACAGCAGGGCCACCGCGACGCGCAGGCGCGCGACGGTGCGGCGGTCGTGAAATATTTGCGCTGGATCGCGGAAAACGCGCCCTCGGGCGAGGTGGACGAACTCACCGCGGCGGCCAAGCTGCGCGAATTTCGCGGCCTGAGCCCGGATATGAAGGATACCAGCTTCGACACCATCAGCGCCGCAGCCGGCCATGCCGCGCTGCCGCACTACAAGGTGGACGAAGACAGCAATATCAAGATCCCGCCTTCGAGCATCTATCTGTGTGATTCGGGCGGCCAGTATCCCGACGGCACGACCGACATCACCCGCACCGTGTGGGTTGGTCCGGGTGAGCCCACCGCCGAAATGGTCGATCGCAATACCCGCGTCCTCAAGGGCCATATCGAGCTCGACCTTGCGCGTTTCCCGGACAAGACATCGGGCGGCGCGCTGGATGCTCTTGCGCGCATGCACCTGTGGCAGGCCGGGGTCGATTACGGCCATGGCACCGGCCACGGTGTGGGCAGCTATCTCTCCGTTCACGAGGGCCCGCAGCGTATCTCCAAGCCGGGCGGCGCATTTCCCGGCACCGAAACTCCATTGCAGGAGGGCATGATCCTTTCGAATGAGCCGGGCTACTACAAAGCAGGCGAATTCGGCATCCGGATCGAGAACCTGGTGCTTGTCATCGATGCGAAGATAGATGGCAGCGAAGGCAAGTACCTCACCTTCGAAACGCTGACGCATGTCCCGCTCGATCGCCGGCTGGTCGACAAATCGATGCTTACCGACCGTGAAATAGCGTGGTGGAACGACTATCACGCGAAAACGCGCGAGATCCTGGCGCCGCAGCTCGAGGGCGAGGATCTTGCCTGGCTCGAACGCGAATGTCAGCCCTTGTAGGACGGCATTTGTTCACGTAACGTTCCGCTGGTCGCGAGTCGTTTTCCAAGGAGTAAGCTAATGATCGGTTACGTTACGGTCGGTACCAACGATCTCGAAAGAGCAGCTAAGTTCTACGATGCCATCGCTGCGGAACTCGGGGTTGGCCGAATGATGGATTTCGAAACCTTCATCGCCTGGGGCAAATGGGATGGCGGTGCCGGTATCGCTGCGACCAAACCTTTCGATGGTGAAAAGGCGACCGTAGGGAATGGCACGATGGTGGCGCTTGAGGCGAAGGACCGTGCCCAGGTCCAACGCCTCTACGATATAGCGCTTGCCAATGGCGGCAGCGACGAGGGAGAGCCGGGTCCGCGCGGGGAGCCGGACGAGAACGGAATGCTGTTCTACGCCGCCTATTTCCGCGATCCTGACGGCAACAAGCTCAATGCCTTCCTGATGGACAAGGTCGCCTGATGACCGGCCCGCGCCGTCTCGCCGACAGCTTTGTCCATCTGGGCCTCGGCGCTACCGCCGTGCCCCAGCCTCCTTTTGACGGGATGGAGTGGTACGAGGCCTATGACGAGCGGCACGGAGCCGATGGCCGGGAAGGACGGCTGGTCAGCCAGCATACTTTCGAGGAAGGCTGGCCGAGCTGGGAAATGCATCCGGCTGGCGACGAGTTGGTGATCTGTACCGAGGGCGAGATGGTACTGCATCAGGAATTCCCCGACGGTCGCTGCGAGAGCATGACCCTCCATGCAGGCGAATATGCGATCAATCCGCCCGGTGTATGGCACATCGCCGACGTCGCGGAACGGGCGACCGCCATTTTCGTAACCGCAGGCGAAGGAACGCAGCACCGCCCGCGCTGAGGCTTGCGCGGCAATGAACGCGGACAGCTGAACGCGACACTTCGATACAATTCGGCCTGTCTTCGGGATAAAGCTGCGACAATGCCTCTCTAGAAGGGAACACGAGCTGCGGCGGGCCCTCCTGTTTCTCCCCCTCCTCCCGACGGTCGCCGCAGCTCTCCCAGTTTGGAGAGAATGATGAAAAAGACCGCAATTGGATTTTCCGCCGCCGCACTGGCATTGGCTGGAACCGCTGCTCTTTCGCAGGGGCCGATGGGCAAGGTCGATACCGATGGCGATGGCAGTGTCACCCGCGCCGAAATGGCCAGCCATGGCGCTGCCATGTTCGCCAGGATGGATGCAAATGGCGACGGCGTGATCAACGCCGAAGACCGCGCCGCCCGCCGCGCTGAAATGTTCGCCAAAGCCGATGCGAATGGCGACGGCGAACTGTCGCAAGCCGAGATGGAAGCACGGCGCGATGCGCGGATGGAACGCCGGGAAGCACGCGCCGAACGCCGCGCCGAGCGCGTGGCAGAGCGCTTCGCCAACATGGATACGGATAACTCCGGCGGCCTCACCCAGGAAGAAATGCAGGCAAATCGCGAAGCGCGTGGCAAGCGTGGCCATCACGGCAAACGCGGTGGTCGTCGCGGTGGCATGATGATGCTCCGCATGGCGGATGCCGATGGCGACAAATCGATCACGCGAGCCGAGTTCGACGCCGCACAGGCCGCCCATTTCGCCAGGGTCGATACAAATGGCGACGGGACGATTACCGCCGCCGAGCGCGAAGCCGCCCATCAGAAGATGCGCGCCGAAAGGAAGGCGAAGCGCGAAGCCGACCGGTAAGGCGCTTGCGCATCTCGCAATCCTCACGGTAGGCGCGAAAGCCGATCCATGAACGATAACGCGCCCATCACCCTCCTGCTCGTCGACGACGAGCGAACGCTACGCGAGCCCTTGGCCGAATATCTCACTGGCCAGGGTTTCGTCGTGCGGGAAGCGGATAGCGCAGCCATGGCGCGCAGCCTGCTCGGCACGGATACGCCCGACCTCGTCCTGCTCGACATCATGATGCCGGGAGAGGACGGCCTTTCGCTCTGCCGCCACCTCGCCGAGACCAAGAAAACGCCGGTCATCCTGCTGACCGCCAAGGGCGAAGCGATGGACAGAATCATCGGCCTTGAAATCGGCGCGGACGATTATGTAACCAAACCCTTCGAACCCCGGGAACTGGTAGCACGCATCCGTTCGGTTCTGAGGCGTGCCGAACGCGCGCCGGACGATCCAGCCGAGGACATGATATACGCGTTCGAGGGCTGGAAGCTCGACCCGCTGAAGCGCCGCCTGATCGATCCCGAAGGCACGCTCGTACCGATTTCAACCGCCGAATTCCGCATGCTGCGCGCCTTCTGCGATCATCCGCGCCGCGTCCTCGATCGGGACCAACTGCTCGATATGGTGCAGGGCCGCGAAGCGCACCTGTTCGACCGTGCAGTCGATAACCAGATCAGCCGGCTACGCCGAAAGATCGAAGCAGACAGCCGCAACCCGCATTTCATCCAGACCGTCCGCGGTGGCGGCTATCGCTTCGCCGCCGAAGTTACGCGGATGGCGCAGGATAGCCGGTGACGCGCTGGCTTCCGAAGAGCCTGCTCGGCCAGGTTACGCTGGCAGTCGCGCTCACGCTGTTCATCGTCCAGGGCGTGAACGGATTTCTGGCGTGGAGCATCGAAAAGGATCGCGCCGAGACCGGCCTGGTAAACACGCTGGGCCTGCGCCTCGTCGCTTCGGCCCGCATCCGGGAAGGCGATGCGGAAGAGCTTGTGGCCCGGATCGGCCCTGGCCGGGAAGTGTCCCCTCGCAGCGAACAGGACCGCCCGCGCCGGATGGGCCGCCGGTTCTCCGGCACTGATTTCACGCGGGAAACCGGCTTCCAAACCTTGCCGCAGGATCGCGCTATGCCCGAACTGCAAAAACGCCTCGCACAGACGCTGCGGGAAAACGGCCGCGAATTCACCGATATCAGGCTAGTCGAGCGGCCCGTATCGGCAGATCCGATCGCGCAGCGTTTCCTGCAGCGCCTTGCCCTTCGCCGTGGCTATACGCCGGAAGACCTGCCCGATTCCATCGCGGTCGCCGGGATTACGGACGGCAATGGGTGGGACGTGGTCCGCGCCCCGATCCGTAAGCCGCATGAAAGATACGGCCCGTTGTTTCCCTTGCTCCAGGCCGGGATACTTACCCTGCTCCTCTCCTTCGTCCTCTGGCTCGTCCTGCGTCGGATCACCGGGCCGCTCGCCCAGCTGACGACGCGAACCGAGGAATTCTCGCGGCGGCCCGGCCAGTCCGAGCCGATGGAGCCACACGGGCCGGAAGATGTCCGTCGGCTGATCGGTGCACATAATGCGATGGAGGCAAGGATCGGTGCCATGCTGGCCGAAAAGGACGTCATGCTCGGCGCGATCGGGCATGATCTCAAGACGCCGCTGGCCGCCCTGCGCGTGCGCGTCGAAAGCGTCGAGAATGCCGCGGCGCGCGAACGCATGGTCGACAGCATCGAGGACATCACGCTTACGCTCGACGAAATCCTTGCGCTTGCCCGCGTCGGCAAGTCGGACGCCGCGCCGGAAAGGACCGACCTTGCTGCACTGGCTGCCTCGGTAGTCGAGGAATTCGAGGACATGGGAGAGACGGTCGATCTGGAAACGCAGCGCATCGCCGCGACCATCCACCTTACCTGGCTCAAGCGTGGGCTGCGCAACCTCGTCTCGAATGCCCTGCGTTATGGCGGCGGCGCCCGGGTATCCGTGTTGCAAGAAGGAGATGCCGCCGTGCTGCGCGTAGAGGACAGCGGGCCGGGCATCCCCGAAGACCGCATCGCCGACATGCTGGAGCCCTTCACCCGCGGCGAGGCAAGCCGCAACCGCGCCACCGGCGGGGCGGGGTTAGGCCTGACGCTGGCGCGCGCCGTGGCCGAACAACACGGCGGAGAACTGCATTTGTCGAACCGTCACGGCGGCGGAGCGCGGGCGGAATTCCGCCTCCCGCTCTAGCGCATCAATCCGCCGATAATGTTGCGCACGAATGCCGTGGCACCGGTCCGCAGCGGATTGGCGCTCGACTTCTTTCCCAGCACCGTCGCCACCGCGATCGAGGTCAGCGATCCTGCCGCAGCCGTGGCCGCGGCCTTGCCCGCCCTGCCCCACATCGAGGTCGATTTGCGGCTACGCTTCGCCACTTCTTCCCGCCCCTTCTCCGCCACCTCTTCGGCGGTCGCGGCAGCATCGGCAGCCTTAGCGGCAAGCACTTCCTCGGCGCTCTCGCGATCGACGGCATCGTCATATTTCCCGTCCAGCTGGCTGACCGAATTGACGATCTTGCGCTCCTTTTCGGTGACGGGGCCAAGGCGAGAATGCGGCGGCTTGATCAGCGTGCGCTGAACCACCGTCGGCGCACCGTCCTCGTCGAGAGTAGAGACCAGAGCCTCGCCGACCTTGAGTTCGGTAATCGCTTCTTCGACATCGAGCTCGGGATTGATGCGGAAAGTCTCGGCGGCCGCCTTGATCGCGCGCTGGTCGCGCGGGGTGAAGGCGCGCAATGCGTGCTGGATACGGTTGCCCAGTTGCCCGGCGATCTTTTCGGGAATGTCGATCGGGTTCTGCGTCACGAAATAGACGCCGACCCCCTTCGACCGGATCAAACGCACGACCTGCTCGACCTTGTCTTCCAGCGCTTCCGGTACATCGTCGAACAGCAGGTGCGCCTCGTCGAAGAAGAACACCAGCTTCGGCTTATCGGGATCGCCAACCTCGGGTAGGGTCTCAAACAGCTCGGCGAGCAGCCACAAAAGGAAGGTTGCGTAAAGCTTGGGTCCGCGCATCAATTTGTCGGCGGCAAGCACGTTGATGATGCCGCGGCCCTGCTCGTCCACCTTCAGGAAATCGTCGATCTCCAGCGCGGGTTCGCCGAAGAACATATCCGCGCCCTGGCTTTCGAAACTGAGCAACTGCCGCTGGATTGCCCCGACACTGGCCTTGGAGACATTGCCATATGTGCCCGAAAGCTCGCTCGCATTGTCATAGGCGAAACTGAGCATCGATTGCAGGTCGCCGAGATCGAGCAGCAGGAGCTTGTTCTCGTCGGCATAGCGGAAGACGATGTTGAGCACGCCTTCCTGCGTCTCGTTCAGATCGAGCAAGCGGGCGAGAAGCAACGGCCCCATTTCCGAAATCGTCGTGCGGATCGGGAAACCCTGTTCGCCGTAGAGATCCCAGAAGACCGCGGCGTTATCGGCATAGGCATAGTCGTCCATGCCCAGTTCTTTCGCGCGGCCTTCCAGCTTGTCGGCGTGTTTGAATTGCGAGGAACCGGCCATGGATATGCCGGCCAGATCGCCTTTCACGTCAGCAACGAATACAGGCACGCCGTTGGCGGAAAAGCTCTCGGCCAGGCCTTGCAATGTCACGGTCTTTCCGGTCCCGGTTGCGCCCGCAATCAGCCCGTGGCGATTGGCCTGTTCGAGCCGCAAATACTGCTTTTCGCCATGCGCATCCAACCCGAGGAAAATCGTGCTCATATTCTTCCCGCTCTTTTTCGATGTATGTGCCGATGTGGCGCAGGCAGGGCGCCAAGGTCAAGCAATGGCTCGACTTGGAGCACGAGGGCTGTAAAGGCATTGGCACGATGGCGGGCCGGCATCCTTTCATACTGTTGGACGATGCGCGCGAGAGCGGCGCTGCCGATGCCCTGCTGTATGAGAACCCGCAGCAGGTTTTCATCGCCAATCGTCCCGGCGAGGTCGAAGCCGTGCTTCACGCTGCCGAAACCGCACGACGTGGAGGCGGGGAGCTGGCAGGCTATATCGCCTATGAGGCGGGGCTGGCGCTGGAAGAACGGCTGGCAAAGCTTGCCCAAGGCAAGACGGGCGGCGCAGGGCCGCTGGTCTGGCTTGGCCTTTTCAACGCACCGGAGCGCATTGCCGCCACCGATATGCCCGCATGGCTTGCTGCTCGTGCGCAGGGTGCGGGGAGCGTCGGCCCGCTGGAGCCGCAAATCTCGCCTGGCGGCTACGAGGTTGCATTCGAGCGGTTGCAGGAAGCGATCCGTGCAGGCGATATCTACCAGGCGAACCTGACCTTTCCGCTGGCAGGTAACTTCACCGGTGACCCGCTGGGCCTCTATGCCGCGCTGCGACCTGCGGCGCGGGCTGGCTATGGTGGGGTGATCTTCGACGGATCGCACTGGCTGCTCAGCCTGTCGCCCGAATTGTTCGTGTCCCTGAGAGGCCGCGAGGCAAAGGCCAAGCCGATGAAAGGCACGCGTCCGCGTTCCGCCGATGCCGGGCAGGACGAAGCTCTGGCCGACGAACTTGCGAATTCGGTCAAGGACAAGGCCGAAAACCTCATGATCGTCGACCTGATGCGCAACGATCTCTCCCGCGTGGCCGAGGCGGGCAGCGTGCGGGTGGACGAGCCCTTCGCGATCGAGAGCTATCCGACGGTCCACCAGATGGTGAGCGTGGTACATGCCCAACTGCGCGAGGATATGGGTGCAGTCGATCTGGTGCGGGCGCTTTTTCCCTGCGGTTCGATCACCGGTGCGCCGAAGATCCGCGCAATGGAGTTGATCGACGCGGTCGAACGCGAGCCCCGGGGGCCCTACTGCGGGGCCATCGGGCGGATCGGGGCGGACGGCGATGCCGCTTTCAACGTCGCAATCCGCACCTTGCGGCTGACCGAGATCGAGAATGCGCGCGGCAAGGCCGTGCTCGGCGTGGGCGGTGCGATCGTTGCCGACAGCGAGCCGCGCACGGAATGGCGCGAGGCGCTTCTGAAAGGCGCATTCGCCAGCAAGTCGTCGCCCGAACACAAGGCGGCGCAGTTCGACCTGATCGAGACCATGCGCTTCACCCCCGAGGAAGGCATCCCCCTGCTCGAAGCCCATCTTTCACGGATGAAGAACAGCGCCGCGGAGCTGGGCTTCATGTTCGACCGCCATGAAGCGCGCAACCAGCTTCACGCCTGCTGTTTCGTCCTCGACGAGCCGGGCCGCATCCGTCTGCTGGCCTCGCGCAGCGGCGCCATTGCTCTGGAGGTGCAGGGCATGCCCGATGCCTGGCCCAATCCCGCCGCGTGCATCATCCTCCCGCTGCCGGTGGATTCCGGTGACTGGCGGCTGCGCCACAAGACCACCGACCGCAGCTTTTATGAAGATGCGCAGGCCATCGCCCGGCGGCATGGTGCGACCGAGGCATTGTTCGTGCGCGAGGACGGCCTGCTGACCGAAGGGTGCGTCACCAATATCTTTGTCGAACGCGATGGCCTATGGCTAACCCCGCCCGCAGCACTCGGCCTCCTGCCCGGCGTGTTCCGCCAGTCGCTCCTCGACGGGGGCAAGGCGCGCGAAGCCGAACTCACCATTGCCGATCTCGAGGACGGTTTCTTCCTCGGAAATGCGCTGCGCCAGATGGTGCGCGCCGAACTGAAAGCCGTATGACCGACATCCCGATTATTTTCGAAGACGGCGAAGCGCTGGTAATCAATAAGCCTGCGGGCATTTCCGTGGACCGCCCCAAGCGCGGCGGGCCGTGTCTCGAAGATCATTTCGAACAGCTTCGCCTCGGCTTCCAGCGCGATCCCTCGCCGGTCCACCGGCTGGATACGGACACCAGCGGCTGCCTGCTGCTGGCGCGCAATCCCAAGGCGCTGAAGCGATTCGCCAAGGCCTTCGAGGACCGGCTCGTGACCAAGCGTTATGTCGGTGTCGTTGCGGGTATTCCCGAGGGCGAAGAGGGCACGATCGAGCTCTCGCTTTCCAAGATCAGCAGCGCGGAAAAAGGCTGGCGCATGATCGCCGCCAGGAAGGGTAAGCCCTCGATCACCCATTGGCGCAAGCTGATGGAAAATGATGGAAAGGCCCTCCTCGAATTCCGTCCGGAAACGGGAAGGACGCACCAGATCCGCCTTCATTGCGAGGCGGGGTTGGGCCTGCCGCTGCTCGGCGATCCGGTTTACGGGAGTGGCAAGGGCGCGCCGCGCACCATGCTGCATGCGGCAGGCCTGGTGGTCCCGCGTGAGAAGAAGCCCGCCATCGAGGCGGCCGCGCCGCTGCCGCGCGAGTTCGCGGCTCTCGGGTTTGCGGATGGGTAGAATCGTCGACCGTGCGTTGGAGATCGCCGAGGAGAAATTCATCGCTTCCTCCGGCCCGGGCGGGCAGAATGTGAACAAGGTCGCCACGGCGGTGCAGCTCCGGGTGGACGTATTCCAGCTCGGCCTGAGCCTGGAAACCTTCGAGCGAATCAAGGAAATCGCGGGCAGCAGGTTCACCAAGAACGGCGAAATCGTCCTCACCGCCAACGAGTACCGCACTCAGGAACAGAACCGCGAGGCAGCGCGGGAGCGTCTGATCCAACTTGTCAATCAAGCGCTTGATCCGCCCAGGAAACGCAAGAAGAGCAGGGTGAACCGCGTGGGCAAGGTGAAACGGCTCAAGGCAAAGAAGGTGCGGGGCGACGTGAAGGCCAAGCGCGGCAAGGTCGAATGGTAATGCCGGGTGCGCCGGGCGCTTGACTTTTCCCCGTGAATCACACAAAGGGCGCGCCGGACGGCGGTGCGACACGCGCCGCCCTTATTATTTAGGCCGTCTCTCCCTCGCGTGGGGCGGACCCTTTTCGAAAGATCTTTAGGAACACGCCATGGCGAAGCCCGCAACCGTCAAGATCAAGCTCGTCTCGACCGCCGACACGGGCTTCTACTACGTGACGAAGAAGAATCCGCGCAACCACACCGAAAAGTTCGTCTTCAAGAAGTACGATCCGGTGGCGCGCAAGCACGTTGAATTCAAGGAAGCCAAGATCAAGTGATCTTGCCGGGCCGTGCGGTCCGGAAGCTGAATGGCGGGAACGCCTTTAGTTCAGTGACAGTTCAATGCTCCGACTGTAATTCAGGAGCATGAGCACCTTGTCTATCTTCAAGAATCGTCCCGTCGCCTCCGCACTGGCGCTTGCGCTGTCCGTGGGCGTCCCCGCATCCTTCTATGCCGCACCGACCCCCGTCGAAGCGGCGGCCGGCGATCTCGATCGTGCGGTCGCGGCATTGCGCGGCATTTCCACCATGAAGGCGAACTTCGTCCAGACCGACCGCAACGGCCAGGCCGTTTCGGGCGTGATGACGCTGAAGCGCCCCGGCAAGATCCGTTTCGAATATGAAAAGGGCGTGCCGCTGCTGGTCGTCTCGAACGGCAAGTCGATGTACATGATCGATTACGAGGTGAACCAGGTCCAGCGCTGGCCGATCAGCAATTCGCCGCTTGGCGCGCTGCTCGACCCGAGCCGCGATGTGAAGAAATACGGCAAGCTGATTCCGACCACCCATAGCGATGTCGTCAGCATCGAGGTGCGCGATCCAAATCGCCCGGAATTCGGCACGATCACGCTGATCTTCGCACGCGACGGATCGGCACCCGGCGGTCTGCGTCTCACGCACTGGGTGGCGCTCGATTCGCAGAATCACCGGACCACGGTTCGCCTGAGCAACAACCGCTACGGGGTGTCGGTTGCCGACAGCGCATTCACCTTCAGGGATCCGCGCCGTTCATCCCGTCGCCCGTAAATACCATTTCGGCGACAGGCCGTTCGATTGTTGCGATTCCCCGATGTCGAATGTTCATTGAGCAGCAAGCCGGGCGGGCCTAGAACCGAGTTATCGAAGCGGTGGCAGCAATTTCCCCCCTGTTGATTGCCCGCCCTTAAAAACCGCTCGGTATCCAAGCGTGACGAACGCTCACAAGGAACCCTCGAGCCAATGCCCCCGGCTCGAGGGTTTTTGTTTGCCCCCTCAAACGCCGGGCGCGGCGCATCCGCGTCGCTTGGCTTCGCGCCAGTCGGCCGTTGACTGCCGTGACCGGGAACCCTCTTCCCTGGACAGCGATCTCACTCTCTTGATCGGGCCAGTGGAGGGTAAACGAGCGCGGCATGGCCGCGGATATTACCGGTCGGCATGTATGTTCAAAGGTACCGGCTCTCGCGGCGCAATCTTGTCGAGCGTGATCGTTTCGAAGCGCTCAGTAAACAGTGCTGCGGCCGCTTCCATGGTATCCACCATCACGGCGTTGACATTCTTTTCCACCAGGCAGCCGGAGTTCCCGCTGCGGTTGCCGATAGCAAAAAGATTGGGCCGCCCGAGCGCCTCGTAAACGTCGAGGAGCGTGATCTCGCACAGCGGACGCGCCAATTGCCATCCTCCACCATGCCCCTTCTCGGAACGCACCAGACCTGCCTCGCGCAGCCCCGCCATGGTCCGCCTGAAAACCGCCGGATTGGTTCCCATGCTCCGGCTCAGCACATCCGATGTAAGCAGTTCCTTCGTCTGATCCATGTGGAGAAGCACATGGAGGACATCGGACAGGCGGGTATCTCGATTCATCTTAAAGCCTTTGTTGCGCGTTCGGCGTCGGACACTGCCATAGTGCGTGACAATGCAAAAAGATTGTATCACTTATTGATACATGACGCCATCGCAGCTATAGTATCTTCAAATGTTACATGAGCGGATGCTCGCAGTCCACTGCGGACGGTCCGCCCCTGCACCAAGGAGATATATATGACTTTCGACGCGATCATTGTCGGCGGGAGCTTTGCGGGTTTATCGGCCGCGCTCTATCTCGCCCGGGCGCGCCGTTCGGTGCTGGTGCTCGACACAGGCACCCCCCGCAATCGCTTTGCCGCCGCCTCTCACGGCTTTTTTGCCCAGGACGGGAGCAATCCCGGGGTCATGCTCGAAGCCATGCGCGGACAGGTGGCGGCCTATCCGACAGTGCAGTTCCGCGAGCTCGCAGCCGTGGAGGCTGCCCGGCATGAAGACGGGTTCCGGGTGACGCTGGGGAATGGCGAGGCGGTGGCAGGGGCCAGGTTGCTGCTGGCCTTCGGAATCAGCGATATTCTGCCCGAGCTTCCCGGCCTCGCCGAACGCTGGGGGCAAACCGTTATCCATTGCCCCTATTGTCATGGCTATGAATTCAGCGGCAAGCGGCTTCGCGTCCTCAATACCTCGCCAAAATCGGCGCATCAGGCGGGTTTGATCCCCGAATGGGGACCAACGACCTTCTTTCTCAACGGCGGCACGATAGAACCGGACGTGGCGGCACAGCTCGACGAGCGCGGCGTCACAATCGAAGCCGAGCCCGTGGATAGTCTTGTCGGCGAAGGGGCAGCCCTGTCGGCAATCCGCCTGCGCAACGGCATCGAGCAACCGATCGACGCGCTGTTTATCGGTCCCCGCAGCCGTTTCAACAGCGATATTGCACAAGGGCTCGGGTGCGAGATCGAGGACAGCCCCCTCGGATCGGTGATAACGGTCGACGAGATGCAGGCGACCAGCATCGCCGGGGTCTATGCCGCCGGCGATATCACGCGAATGGGACATACCGTCACCTTCGCCTGTGCGGACGGCGTCACGGCCGCGCTGGCAATTCATCGTTCGCTGGTGTTCGGAGGCTAGCCGTCATGGATCGCAAGTATTCACCCTTCGACCATCCGGACGCTATCGCTTCCTATGAAGTGAATGCCGTTCGCAACGTGCCCGGGCTAGCCGACCTCCATCGCATGGTGATGCTGCTGCTTGCCGAACGGGCTGGAACAGACGCGCATATACTCGTCGTAGGTGCAGGCGGCGGAATGGAAACCAAAGCAATGGCCGAAGCGCAGCCAGACTGGCATTTCACAGGTGTCGATCCATCATCGGCAATGCTTGATCTTGCGCGCCGAAAACTGGCGCCATTTGCAAAGCGAGTCGATCTGATTGAGGGTGCCATTGATCAGGCACCAGATGGCCCTTTCGACGGTGCAACATGCCTTCTCACGTTGCATCACCTCGACCGTACTTCACGTCTGCAGACTTTGCGGGGGATTCGTCACCGACTGAGACCCGGTGCCAATCTGGTGGTGGCAGAGCATACGGCGCCCGGTCCTGATCCTAGGCGCTGGATGAGGCTTTCGATTGCCTTTAGCGGTCGCGAGGGGCCTGATCCGGCAAAATCCGCAGCCACTGCCAAGCCGATGACAGAGCGACTGCCCGTGCTTTCTCCCGCGCGAGAAGAAGAACTGCTATGCGAGGCGGGGTTTACCAATGTCGAGCTATATTACGCCGCATTCTCTTTCCGCGGCTGGGTCGGAACAGCCTGCTAATTTCAGACGATGAGCCCGAGCGTTATTCCGTATGCCAGGGGCGGTATATTCAATTGCGGATCGGGCGTGCCCGCGGATGCGGGTGCGAAAAACAGGGACTCAAACCTAGACCCCCGCGCCGCGTCCCCCTATCTCCGCGCCATGGTCTCTGTAGCTACCTGGAACATCAATTCCGTTCGCCTCCGCTTGCCGATCGTCGAGCGCTTCCTGAAGGATGCCGCGCCCGACGTTCTCTGCCTGCAGGAAATCAAGTGCCAGGAGCACCAGTTCCCCTACGAGGCGTTCAGGGCGCTGGGCTACGAGCATATCGCCGTGCACGGCCAGAAGGGCTATCACGGCGTGGCGACGGTCAGCCGGGTGCCGATCCGCGAATTTTCGCGACACGACTGGCAGGACAATGGCGAAGCGCGCCACGTGGGCGTCGAACTGCCCGAGCACGACGGCATGATCATCGAGAATGTCTATGTGCCTGCCGGGGGTGACGAGCCGGATCGCGAGATAAACCCCAAGTTCGGCCAGAAGCTCGATTTCCTCGAGCGGATGACCCGCTGGGCCGATGCGGTGGACCGGCCGACGCTGATCGTGGGCGATTTCAACATCGCGCCGCTGGAAAGCGACGTGTGGAACCACAAGCAATTGCTCAAGGTCGTCAGCCACACGCCGATCGAGGTCGAAAGCCTCCAGCGGTTCATGGATGCCCACGGCTGGGCAGACATCGGGCGCGAGCATATCAAGGCGCCCGAACGCTATTACAGCTGGTGGAGCTACCGCGCGAAGGACTGGAAGGCGAACGATCGCGGCCGCCGGCTCGATCACATGTGGGCCAGCCCCGAACTCGCCCGGCAGGCGAGCGGCCATTCGGTCCACGAATATGCGCGCGATTGGGAAAAGCCGTCCGACCACGTACCGCTGGTGACGGAGTTCAGCATCTGACTTCGCCGTCGCCTTCTCGCCGGGCGGCGCTGGCGGTGGATGCCTTGCGCCACGGCTGGCCGCTGGCGATCGAAGGTGCGCCGTTGCTGCAACCGGTCGAGACGGCATTTTCGGAAATATCGGGGGAGGCGATGCTGATCTCCGCCACCCGTGCGGCCACGCTCAAGCTGGCCAACCAGCGCGAAGCCGCGGTGCCGCGCACGCCTGTCCTGCTGCGCGGCGCGGAAAGCTTCGACCTGTCCGCCGCGCTGGCAGTCGCCGACCCGGCGCTCGATTTGCAAAGCCCACTCAAGGGGCCCTTCAAGGCCCTGCCGCTGGCGTGGGAGGAACAGGCACGGGCCGCGCTCGAACTGGCGCGGATTGCGGGCATCCTTCCAGCCTTCCTCGTCGATCCGGCGGGAGCGACAGAGCCGGCATCGCTGGAGGTCGGCGATCTGGCCGCTTTTGCCGATCCCGCCCGACTGCATATCGCCTCGCGCGCACGCCTCCCGGTCGCCGCGGCGGAGGACGCGCATATCGTGGCCTTCCGCAGCCCGGACGATACGCGCGAACATGTTGCGCTGATCATCGGCGAACAGCGCGTGGACCGGCCGCCGCTCGTCCGCCTGCATTCCGAATGCCTGACCGGCGATATCCTCGGCAGCCTGAAATGCGATTGCGGCCCGCAGCTCGACGCCGCCCTGCACGCCATGTCACAGGAAGCGGACAGGGGCGGCTGGGGCGTGCTGCTCTACATGCGGCAGGAAGGGCGCGGGATCGGCCTCGTCAACAAGTTGCGGGCCTATCGCTTGCAGGATCAGGGTTTCGACACGGTCGACGCGAACACGCGGCTGGGCCTGCCCGACGAGGCGCGCGATTTCCCCACGGCGGCGCGAATGCTTAGCCTGCTCGGCGTGAAGGAGATCCGACTGATGACGAACAATCCCGCGAAGGTCGCAGCGCTGGAGGCCGAAGGGGTGGAAGTGTCCGAGCGCGTGGCACATTCGCTGCCCGACAATCCTCACAACGCCCGCTATCTCGCCACCAAGCGTGACCGGGCGGGACACCTGCTGCCATGAGCGCGCTCACGATCCGGCCCGAGACGCGGGCCGACTGCGCGCAGATCAGCGTCGTCACCGAGGCCGCCTTTGCCGATGTCGAACATAGCGACGGGAGTGAGGTGAATATCATCGAACGCCTGCGCGCCGATGGCGATCTCGCCCTGTCGCTGGTGGCCGAGGATGGTGAGCGCATCATCGGCCATGTGGCGCTTTCGCCGGTCCGCATATCGGACGGCAGCCAAGGCTGGTTCGGGCTGGGACCGGTCAGCGTCCTGCCTGCCTGCCAGCGGGGAGGCGTGGGTTCGGCACTGATCAACCGCGGCATCGCCGATTTGCGTGAGACGGGCGCGCGCGGGATCGTCCTGCTGGGCGATCCGGCCTATTATGCGCGCTTCGGCTTCCGGCACGATCCGCGGCTGGTCTATCCCGGCCCGCCGCCCGAGTATTTTCAGCGGCTGGTCCTCGAGGGCGAACCGCCCGCGGGCACGGTGACCTACGCTCCGGCGTTCGGCTGAAGCCGCCTGCCGATCGCCTGTCCCATGCGGACGGCGTCACCGGCCTTGAGCCCCGCGTCCCATTCCACCCTGCCCGGTTCGAACAGCAGCACCACGGTCGAGCCGAGGATGAAGCGGCCCATTTCGTCACCCGCGCCGAACGCATGGGCGCCGGGTTCGAAGCTTTCGCGCACCAGCCGCGGATGGTGGGTTTCCACCAGACCGCTCCATACCGTCTCGATGCCCGCCACGATCATCGCGCCGACCATCACGCTGGCGAACACACCATCCGGGCCGGTGAAGAGGCAGGCGAGCCTTTCGTTGCGCGCGAAGAGGCCGTCGACATTCTCTGCCGTCACCTGGTTCACCGAAAAGAGGTCGCCGGGCACATAGGCAGTCGATGCGAGCGAACCCGCGGCAGGCATGTGGACGCGGTGGTAATCGCGCGGCGAGAGATAGATGGTGGCGAAGCTGCCGCCTTCGAAGCGCTTTGCCGCCCCGGCGTCGCCGCCGAGGAGCTGGGTGGCGGTGAAATGCCGCCCCTTGGCCTGGAAGATCCGGTCTTCGTCGATGCGCCCGATCTGGCTGACCGCGCCATCGGCGGGGCTGAGGATGTGGGTCCGGCTGTCGGCAAGCGGACGCGCGCCGGGCTTGAGTTCGCGGGTGAAGAAATCGTTGAAGCTCTTGAAGTCCTCCACCCGGCGGGCGGCCTCCCCCATGTCGACATCATAGGCGTCGATGAACCGGCGGATCAGGAGGTTCTTGAGCCAGACGGATTCGCTGGAGGCGATCTTGCCGGCGCCGCGCGAGACGAGATGGTGCGGAAGCGCGTGCTGCAGCCAGATGAAGGGGGATGTCATGGATTGGAGCCTTAGCGGGGCCGCGGCTCAGCGCAACTGGCTGTCCTTGCTGCCGCGCCGATTGATGACGGTCTGCCGCGAGGAGGCATCGCGGCCCGACTGGCATGCGACACAGGTACGCACGCCGGGCAGCGCGAGCCGCCGCTTCTCGGGGATTTCCTCGCCACATTCGTCGCAATATTTCGCGCTTTCGCCCTTGGGCATACGTGCGCGGGCGGCGCTCACTGCGTCGCTCACCGTATCGTCGATCTGGTCCTGAACTGCGCCGTCACGCGCCCATCCGCCTGCCATTGCAAACTCCTTCGCCCGAATAACGAACAGGAACCTGCTCTCGTTCCGTCAGAAGAACAAGGCGGCGAAGCGGATCAGGCCTGACGAGCGACACCGTAACCACGCTCAGTCCTCGGCAGGAGGACGCCCCCTGCGCGGAGGCGGGGACGGCTTCACCTCGGCCCCGCGCGCCTTCAACGCCTCGCGCAGCAGCATTTCGATCTGCGCATTGGCGCTGCGCAGTTCGTCCGCCGCCAGGCGCTCGACCGCGGCGTGAACCGCCGGATCGAGACGCAGGGCAAAGGCTTTCTTCTTGGACATGGACGCGGGCTCTTGGCCGTCAGTAGATCGAACCGGCGTTGACCACCGGGTGCACGTCTCTTTCGCCGCACAGGACGACCATCAGGTTGGAAACCATCGCGGCGCGGCGTTCGTCGTCCATCTCCACGATGCCGTCCTGGCTCAGCTTGGTCAGCGCGTCCTCGACCATGCCGACCGCGCCGAGCACGATCTTGGCGCGGGCGGCGATGATCGCGTCGGCCTGCTGGCGCTTGAGCATGGCGCTGGCGATCTCGCTGGCATAGGCGAGGTGGGTGAGGCCCGCCTCGTCGACCACGATGCCCGCGACCTTGAGCCGGTCGTTGAGTTCCTCGAGCAGCTCGCGGTTGACCACGTCCCCGCCGCTGCGCAGCGTGACTTCCTCGCCTTCGAAATCGTCATAGGGATGGCGCGAACCGACCGTGCGCAGACCCGCCTCGATCTGGATGTTCACGAAGGCCTTGTAATCGTCGACATCGAAGCTCGCCTGCGCGGTATCGGCGACGCGCCACACCACGTTGCAGGCGATCTCGATCGGGTTGCCGCGCAGATCGTTGATCTTCACGCGTTCGGAATGGATGTTGTGCGCGCGGGCGGAGATCTTGTTCCGGCCCATCCACGGCCACACCCAGCGCAGCCCCTCGGTCCGCTCGCTGCCGCGATATTCGCCGAACAGCGTGATGACGACGGCCTGGTTCGGCTGGATCATGAAAAAGCCCGCGGCGAGGATCAGCACGCCCATCAGCGATGCGATCAGCGCGCCGATGAAGGTGAGCTTGGCCCCCTTCGATGCCTCGCCTTCCGGGAAAATTCCGGGCAGGAGAAAGGCCAGCCCCGCGACGACCACCACGAGGATGATCAGCATTATATAGCCATTGTAACTGGACGCCGCCCTTTCGCGGCTGGTGTTCATCCCCTTGAGTTCTACCGACATGACGAATCGTTCCTCCGATATAATTATGATATCATATTTATATCGTCAGGTCCGTAGGTCAAGCGGAAGCGGTCAGTGGCGGGAAACTTCCTCGAGGAAGCGTGTTCCGTAGGCTTCGAGCTTCTTGCCGCCCACGCCCGTGATGCGACCCATCTGCGCCATGGTCGACGGCCGGCTGGCGGCCATCTCGCGCAGGGTCGAATCGTGGAAGATGACGTAGGGCGGAACCTGCGCTTCGGCGGCGAGTTCGCGGCGCAGTTCGCGCAGAGCGTCGAACAGCGGATCGCCCACGGGATTGGCCTCGCCGCTCCCGCCTCCCCGGCTGCGGCGCTGGCGTTTCGGCGGGACGACGATCTCGACCTCGCGCGCGCCCGTCAGGATTTCCCGTGCGCTGCCGCCCAGCGCCAGTCCGCCATGCTCTGTGGGGACAAGATCCCCGCGCGCCTGCAAGGCGCGCCCGAGCGGCTGGAGCAGCCGCGCATCCTCCCCCTCGACGATGCCGAAAACGCTGAGCCGGTCATGGCCGCGCTGGCGGATGCGCTCGTCGTTCGCACCGGTCAGCACCTTCTGGATATGGCCCAGGCCGAAGCTCTGGCCGGTGCGGTAGACGGCGGACAGCAGCTTGCGCGCCAGTTCGGTGACCTGCGTGACCGCGGGCCGGTCGAGGCAATTGTCGCAATTGCCGCAGCTCTCGGGCGGGCTTTCCCCGAAATGGCGCAGCAGAACCGCGCGCCTGCACCCCGCTGTCTCGACCAGCCCCGCCAGCGCATCGAGGCGAGCGCGTTCGGCATTGCGGCGATCCTCGTCCACTTCGGCGAGCCGCGCACGGGCCGTGGCGAAATCGCCCGCGCCCCAGAACATGGCGGCTGCCGCCGGATCCCCGTCGCGCCCGGCGCGGCCCGTTTCCTGGTAATAGGCCTCCACCGACTTGGGCACGCCGACATGGGCGACGAAGCGCACATCGGGCTTGTCGATCCCCATGCCGAAGGCGACCGTGGCAACGATCACCATGTCTTCGGAGGCGACGAAGGCGGCCTGGTTGGCGGCCCGCGTCTCAGCCGGAAGTCCGGCGTGATAGGGCAGCACCTTACGGCCCGTGGCGGCGGCGAGCTTTTCGGCCAGTTCCTCCACCTTGCGGCGGGTCTGGCCATAAACGATGCCGGGACCCGGGCGTTCGGCCATGAGGGCGGCAATCTGGCGGACCGGGTTATCACGCGGGCGGATGGCATAGCGAATGTTCGGCCTGTCGAAGCCCGCCAGCACCAGCCCCTCTTCCGGAATGCCGAGCTGGGCCATCACGTCGACGCGGGTCTGCCCGTCCGCCGTTGCCGTCAGCGCGAGCCGTGCGACATCGGGGAAGGCGTCCATCAGGGGGCGCAGCATCCGGTAATCGGGGCGGAAATCGTGCCCCCACTCGGACACGCAATGCGCTTCGTCGATGGCGAAGAGGGACAACTTGGAAGAGGAGAGAAAGTCGCGAAATGCCGGCTGGCTGGCGCGTTCGGGCGCGATGTAGAGCAGGTCCAGTTCGCCTGCGCGGAAGGCGTCCTGCGTTTCGCGCCAGTCGGCGTCGGCGCTGGTCAGCGTGGCAGCGCGGATGCCGTTGGCCCGTGCGCTGCGCAACTGGTCGTGCATCAACGCGATGAGCGGGCTGATGACCACGCAGGTCCCCTTCAGCATCACCGCGGGAAGCTGGTAGGTCAGCGATTTTCCGGCCCCCGTCGGCATGACCGCCAGGCTCGACTTGCCCGCCAGCGTGCGCTCCACCACCTCGGCCTGCCGACCGCGAAAATCGTCGAATCCGAAGGTGGCGCGCAGGGTTTCGCGGGCGTTCGGCATATCGAGGGTCGGGCTGGAGGCCATGCCCCCCTGTTGCCGCCCGCGCCGCCCTGCGCAACCGGCCAAGGCGTTTTTTCCCTTGGCCTCTTGGTGCCGGAACGATTAACCCTGCCGAAACCATCAAAGGAGAATGCCATGAAGTTCCGTATTGCCGCCGCCGCCACTGCCTCGCTCGTACTTGCCGCCTGCGGCAGCGCCGACGATGCTTCGACCGAAGCCGAAGCCGACACCGTAGAAGTCGCCGCCGACGAGGCGATGGAACCGGTAACCGACGAGCCGGTCGCCGACCCCGACGCCAATGTCGTGGCCGACGATGCGCAGGCTGAAGCTGCAGCCGAAGTCGAAGCTGCCTCGGTCGAAGCTGCAGGCGACAATGCCGCCGCGACGGCCGAAGCCGCGATGGACGCGATGGCGGAAGAATCGGCCGAGTAAGTTTCCGCGCCTGGAGGGTGGGCCGGCCATGCGCCGCGCCCGCCCCTTTTCCGTAACGGCTTTGTTTACCGCGCCCCGGGGAGATAGCATCGCCGCCATGAACCGAATCGCCCTTCCGCTCGCCGCGAGTGCCTTTGTCCTCGCAGGATGCAATTCCTCGACCGAGGGCACCGACCCCGGCCCCGTGACGCAGGAAGAGGCGGAAGCGCTCGAAGACGCTGCCTCGATGCTGGAGGAACAGCGGATGCCCGAGGAAACGCCGGACCCCGAAGCAACGCCATCGACTGGAGAGAGCGAATGAGCACTGCGGCCAATCCCGGAATGGATCAGGACACCTTCGACCAATTCCTCGAACAGCTCGAACGCTACGTCCGCGAACGGCTGATTCCGGCGGAAAAGGACGTCATCGAACAGGACAAGGTCCCCGACGATATCCTTGCCGAGATGAAGGACATGGGGCTGTTCGGCCTCACTGTTCCCGAAGAGTATGGCGGCGCGGGGCTGAACATCACCCAATATGCCAAGGTCGTGCAGACCATGGCCTATGCCGCACCTGCCTTCCGTTCGATCTTTTCGATCAACGTCGGCATGTTCAATTCGGCGATCAAGAATGGGGGGACCGAAGCGCAGAAGGCCGAATGGTGGCCGCGCATCGCCAGCGGAGAGATCGCCTGTTTCGGCCTGACCGAACCGGGCAGCGGCTCTGACAGTGCAGCCATGCAGACGATGGCTCGGCCCGATCCGGACGGGAACGGCTGGATCCTCAACGGCACCAAACGCTACATCACCAATGCGCCGCACGCCGATGTCGCGCTGATCATGGCGCGTACCGAGAAGGACGCGCTGCCGAAGAACGCGCATGTTTCCGCCTTCCTCGTTCCGATGGATACCCCCGGCGTGTCCACCGGAAGCCCGGACAAGAAGATGGGCCAGTCGGGCAGCCATATCTCCGATGTCATGCTAGACGACGTGCATGTGCCGGGTGATGCATTGCTAGGCGGCGAGACGGGGCAGGGCTTCCGCTTTGCAATGATGAGCCTCGACAATGGCCGCATCTCGGTTGGCGCGGCGAGCGCGGGCTATGCGCGCCGCGCGCTCGATTCGGCGGTGAAATACGCCAACGAGCGGCAGGCATTCGGCGAACCCATCGCCAACTTCCAGCTGATCCAGCAGATGCTCGCCGAAAGCTGGACCGAGATCTATGCCGCCGAAGCCATGATGGCGGACGTTACCGCGCGGGTCGACCGCGGCGAGGACACGGTCAAGCACGCCGCGGCGTTCAAGGTCTTCGCCTCCGAAATGTGTGGCCGCGTGGTGGACCGCGTGGTGCAGATCTATGGCGGAGCGGGCTATCTCGCGGAATATGATGCCGAACGCTTCTTCCGCGATGCGCGGATCTACCGCATCTACGAAGGCACCACGCAGATTCTACAGCTGCAGATCGCCAAGCGGATGCTGCGCGAATATCGGGACGCGCTGTGATCCTCCCCCATCGGGGGAGGGGGACCACGAAGTGGTGGAGGGGCACCGCTGGTTGCTCCGAACCTGCGACGGCGCCCCTCCACCAGCCGATGGCTGGTCCCCCTCCCCATAATGGGGAGGATTTGGGTGTATAACCTCCTGGACGATCTCTCGATCATAGAGGCGTCGAGCTTCGTCGCCTCGCCCACCGCAGGGCTCTATTGCGCGCAGATGGGTGCGGAGGTGATCCGCGTCGATCACAAGGAAGGCGGGCTCGATTACGATCGCTACATGCTGACCGAAGAGGGGCGCTCGCTGAGCTGGGAGAACCTCAACCGGGCGAAGAAGTCGGTCGCGCTCGACCTGCGCAGCGCAGAGGGGCGCGAACTGCTGGTCGAACTGTCGGCAAAAACCGGCAACCTCATCACCAACCTGCCCGAAAAGAGCTTCCTTTCGCACGATGCTGTCGCGGCTGACCGGCCCGATCTCGTCAGCGTGCGCATCATGGGCTGGCATGACGGGCGGCAGGCGATGGATTTCACCGTCAACGCCGCCAGTGGCTATCCACTCATGTGCGGCCCGGAAGACTGGGACATGGAGACCGCGCCGCCGGTCAACCAGGTGCTGCCCGCCTGGGATTTCATCACCGGCGCCTATTGCGCCTTTGCGCTGGTTTCGGCGATCCGCCACCGCGATCGTACCGGCGATGGCAGCGAACTGCGCGTGCCGCTGGGCGATGTGGCGATCGGCACGGTCGCCAATAGCGGCGCGATGGCCGAAATGCTCTATCGCGGCGGCGACCGCGAACGGCTGGGCAATGCGATCTGGGGTGCGTTCGGCCGCGACTTTCGTACGCGTGACGGCGCGCGCTTCATGGTCGCTGCGCTGACCGCCAAGCAGTGGGCAGGGCTGGTGAAAGCCTTCGCTTTGGCGGAGGAAATTGCCGCTCTGGAAGAACGGGAGGGCGTGCGTTTCGCCGATGGCGACCGGCCCCGTTTCGAGCATCGCCGCGCGCTGTTCGACCTGTTCCAGTCGCGCGCCGGTTCGATGGACTGGAGCGATCTCGAACGCCGGATGGGGGCGGAAGGCTGCACCTTCGAGCGGTACCGGACCATGCACGAAGCAGCGAACGACCCCGTTCTCGTCGCCGAAAACCCGCTTTTCACCCGGTCATCGAGCAACCCGTCGGGGTTCGAATATCCCGCCACCCGCAGCTTCGCCAACATCCTCGGCCGCGAGGCAGGCGCGCCTGCACCCGCGCCCTATCTCGGCCAACATACCGAGGAAGTGCTCGCGACAAGGCTCGGCCTGTCTTCGGGCGCAATCGGCCAGCTGGTCGACCGCGACGTGGCACGATTGTCGGACCAACGGCCATGATCACCGTTCGCCCTGAGCTTGTCGAAGGGCCGTACTTCCTTTTGGCGGTGGAACTGAAGAAAAAGGGCGAGGCTTCGACAAGCTCAGCCCGAAAGGATCGAGAGGTATTTTCGTGACTGAACTCCGCCGCGTCGCCATCTGCAAGCCGCTCCGCACCCCCGTGGGCAAGTTCCTCGGCAGCCTCGCCCCGCTGGAGGCGGGCGCTTTGGGGGCGGTCATCATCAAGGCGCTGGTCGAACGTACCGGCATCGATCCCCTGCGCGTCGACGATGTGGTGTTCAGCCAGGGCTATGGCAGCGGCGAGGCACCCGCCATCGGGCGGTGGAGCTGGCTGGCAGCAGGCTATCCCATCGAAGTGCCCGGTTTCCAGCTCGACCGGCGCTGCGGCTCCGGCCTGCAGGCAGTCGCGACCGCGGCGATGATGGTCCAGACGGGCGCTGCCGATTGCGTACTGGCGGGCGGGGTGGAGAGCATGTCCAATGTGGAGCATTACACCACCAGAGCGCGCCACGGAGCGCGGATGGGCGATATGGCGCTGTGGGACCGCCTGACGCGGGGACGGCTGATGAGCCAGCCGATCGAGCGTTTCGGCGTCATCACCGGCATGATCGAAACCGCTGAGAATCTCGCCAAGGACTATGGCATCAGCCGCGAGGCCTCGGACGAGTTTGCGGTGCGCAGCCACCAGAATGCGGCGAAGGCGTGGGTAGAGGGCAAGTTCGACGAACAGCTGGTGCCGGTCGAAATCCCCTCGCGCAGGGGCGATCCCACCATTTTTGCCAAGGATGAAGGCTTCCGCGAGGATGCGAGCATGGAGACGCTTTCCGCGCTGCGCCCGATCGACGGCAAGCGTGACCCGCAAGCCGTGGTCACCGCAGGCAATGCCAGCCAGCAGAACGATGCCGCGGCCGCCTGCCTCGTCGTGGCGGAAGACAAGGTGGAAGAACTCGGCCTCGAACCGATCCTGTGGTCCCATTCGTGGAGCGCGGCGGGCTGCGATCCCAGCCGCATGGGCATCGGCCCGGTCCCGGCAGTGGAGCGACTTTTCGCGAAGAACGGCCTTGGCTGGGACGACATCGGCCTGATCGAACTGAACGAGGCCTTCGCCCCGCAGGCGCTTGCCGTGCTCAAGGGCTGGGGCTTTGCCGATGACGACAGCCGCCGCGACATCGTCAATGTCAACGGATCGGGCATCTCGCTCGGCCATCCCATCGGCGCGACGGGCATCCGCATCCTTGCCGACATGGCGCATGAAATGCAGCGGCGCGAGGTGCGCTATGGCCTGGAGACCATGTGCATCGGCGGCGGTCAGGGCATGGCCGCGGTGTTCGAGCGCGCGGCCTAGTTCTCCGGATAATTCGCTATCGGCTGGATCGCGCCATAACTCTCAGCGAGCGGTTTGCGACCAAGATCGGGAAAATCGATGGCAGGCGGCTCCACCGCAGTGTCGGGCAGGCGGTCGAGCAGATCGCGGACCAGCGTCAGCCGTCCGCGCTTCTGGTCGTTGAAATCGACCAGCGTCCATGGCGCCCATTCGGTATGCGTATGCCGCAGCATCTCCTCACGCGCGGCGGTATAGGCATCGTATTTGTCGCGCGCGGCGAGGTCGATGGGCGAGAGCTTCCAGCGCTTGAGCGGATCCTCCAGCCGTTCACGCAGCCGTTCTTCCTGCTTTTCCTGGTCGGCCCCCAGCCAGTATTTGAACAGCAGTATTCCGTCGTCGACGAGCATCTTCTCGAATATCGGTACCTGGTCGAGGAACTGCTCCACCTGGGAATCAGTCGCGAAGCCCATCACTTTCTCGACGCCCGCCCGATTATACCAGCTACGGTCGAACAGCACGATCTCGCCTGTGGTCGGGAGATGCGCGACGTAGCGCTGGAAATACCATTGGCCCTGCTCGGCCTCGGTCGGCGTGCCCAGCGCCACGGTGCGGCACTGGCGCGGATTGAGCTTTTCCGACATTGCACGGATTGCCCCGCCCTTGCCTGCCGTGTCGCGTCCTTCGAACAGGACGACGATACGCTGGCCGGTCACCCGCACCCAGCGCGCCATCGCCACCAGCTCTTCGCGCATCGCTTCAAGCGCGGCCTTGTATTCCTTGCCTTTCATCCTCCGCCTATCTCCCGATTTGAATGGTATCGGCAAAGCTACTATCTATTAGAGCAATATGGCCACACTTGCAGAACCCGAACACGATTTCATCCGTTTGCCGGAAATGCCGGCAGATGTCTTCACCGCGCCGCTGAAGAAGCCCGGACATGTGGGCGACGACTGGCTCGAGCCCAAGCAGGCCGAGTACGACAGCGAAGAAGACGCAATCTGGGACGATCTTTTCAAGCGCCAGATGGAAATGCTGCCCGGCAGGGCGGCGACGGCCTTCATGCAGGGAACGGAGAAGCTGGACCTGGGCCGCGGCGGCGTGCCGGAGTTCGGTAAGCTTTCCGAAGAACTCGACAGGCTGACCGGTTGGAGCGTGGTCCCCGTGCCCATGCTGATCCCCGACCACGTATTCTTCTGGCACCTCGCCAATCGCCGCTTTCCGGCGGGCAATTTCATCCGCACGCGTGAGACGTTCGATTACATCCAGGAACCCGACGTGTTCCACGATGTCTTCGGCCATGTGCCGATGCTGACCGATCCGGTCTATGCCGATTACATGCAGGAATATGGCAAGGCCGGCTGGAAGGCGATGCGCTACAACCGGCTGAAGGCGCTGGGCGCGCTATACTGGTACACGGTGGAATTCGGCCTGATCGAGGAAAGGCCGGGCGATATCCGCGCCTATGGTGCGGGCATTCTTTCGGGGCCGACAGAGGTGGTCTATTCGGTCGAGGCGGAAAGCCCCAACCGGATCATGCTCAATGTCGACCGGGTGATGCGCACCGATTACGTGATCAGCGACCTGCAGCCGACCTATTTCGTGATCTCGAGCTTTGAGGATCTCTACCGCCAGACGGTGGAGCGCGATTTCGACAAGCTCTACAGGAACCTGGGGCCGGGGTTCACCTATGCCAATACGGCAGTGATCGACGTCGACTATTTGGTCAATCGCGGGACGCTGGAATACACCCTGCGCGGCGGCAGGGGATCGGGCGCCAAGCCGGTCTAGCCTTGGCGGATCCTGGACAAACGAAAACGGCCCCGGATCGCTCCGGGGCCGTTCGTCTGTAAGCTGTCAGGCTTGGCGAGATTACATCTCGTTGCCGTCCATTTCTTCGCCAACCGTGTCGGCCTGTTCTTCCATGGTGTCTTCGACGGCGTCAGCGCGGTCTTCCATGGCTTCGACTTCGGCCTCAGGAGCGCCAGCGTCTTCCATGGCTTCGGCTTCAGCGTCCAGTTCCGATTCCATCTGCTCGCCCTGGTCTTCCATGGCTTCTTCGGTCGGGCCGTCGCATGCTGCGAGACCCAGGCTCATTGCTGCTGCCGACGCGACGAGCGTAGCTTTGGTGAACTTCATTGTTACTTCCCCTTGATTACGGAACACGGGCGAGATGCCCATGCTTCCAGATTTATTGGATAATGCATTGCGAAATCAGGGCAAGACCCTTTGACGCACGAAATTGTATAGACCGATCAGCACGATAGCCCCCATGATCGCATACAGGAGAGTGCTTGCCTGGATGGTGCCCAGAAACACTCCACCCGAAGTGGCTAGTCCCAGCCCCAAGGATCCGATGACGCCGGCGACGATATTCCGGAGAATGCTTCGCCCGTCCTCGATCTGCAGGGCGATCGTCCCCATCCAGCCCAGAAGAGCGCCGGTAAGAACGAGGATAATCAAACCCATCAATGCTTCCTTGCGGTTTATACTTGAGGGTTCAAACCACAGAGAGACGGATGGTTCCGGGAATATGACGAAAAAATGGCAGGTTGCCTCTTGTCAGGCGAACCAGAGCCAGGCGATTGCACCCGTTCCAAGAGCGATGCGGTACCAGGCGAAAGGCGAGAAGCCGTGCTTGCTGACATAGGCAACGAAAAGGCGGATCACCAGTAGCGCGGTGAGGAAGGCCGCTAAGAAGCCGAGACCGATCTCGGTCCAGCTTATAAGCGCCTCTCCGCGGAGCAGGGCCGGTTCGTCGAATATCTTGACCGTGGCAGCCCCGAGCATGGTGGGCACGGCGAGAAAAAAGGAAAATTCCGCCGCGGTCTTCCGCCCGACGCCCATGGCCAGCGCGCCGAGGATGCTGGAGGCCGAACGACTCGTCCCCGGAATCATCGCCAGGCATTGCGCCAAACCGATTGCCATGCAGACTTTCCAGGAAAGCGCCGCCACCCCGGTATCTTCGCGCGCGGGGATGGTCTTTTCCAGAACGAGTATGGCGATGCCGCCGAGGACCAGCGCAACCGCAACCACCATGGGACTGCCGAGCATGGTGTCGATGGCGTCCTTGGCCAGTAACCCGATGATCGCCGCCGGTACGAATCCGAGAAAAATGTTGCGCACGAAGCGCAGGGCTTCCGGTTGCCCGGTCAGGAAGCCCGTACCCATGCGCCAGAACAGCGACCAGTAGGATACAACGACTGCGAGAATGGCACCCAGTTGAATGACAATATTGAACTGGCGCCACTGCTCGGGATCGTAGCCGAAGAATGCCTGCGCCAGGATCAGGTGCCCCGTGGAGGAAACGGGCAGAAACTCGGTGAGGCCTTCGAGTATGCCCAGCAGGATTGCGGTGATCGTATTGTCCATAGGGGCGCTCTCATGAAGAAAGGGCGGAGCAAGTCAACCGGCCTGCTCCGCCCTTCGCAATTTCCGAGCCTGAATGCTCCTACCAGATGCTGATCCGCTCTTCGGGCGGCAGGTAGAGATCGTCTTCGGGCGTCACGCCGAAGGCTTCATACCAGGCGTCCATGTTGCGCACGACGCCATTGGTGCGGAACTCTTCGGGGCTGTGGCTGTCGGTCCGCAGACGATTGCGATAGTTCTCTTCACGCTGCTGCGAACGCCAGACCTGCGCCCAGGCGAGGAAGAAACGCTGATCGCCGGTCAGGCCGTCGATCACGGGCACATCCTGTCCTTCGGTGGCGATCTTGTAGGCGCGGTAGGCAAGGCTGAGCCCGCCCAGATCGCCGATATTCTCTCCCAGGGTGAGGCGCCCGTTCACACAGGTTTCGCCATCGTCGAGCGGGCAGAACGCATTGTACTGCTCCACCAGCGCATCGCCGCGTTCGTCGAAAGCCTCCCGGTCGGCATCGGTCCACCAGTTGCGCAGTGCTCCGGCTGCATCAGATTTCGAACCCTGGTCATCGAAGCCGTGGCCGATTTCATGTCCGATCACGCCGCCGATCGCGCCATAGTTCACGGCAGGATCGGCACTGAGGCCGAAGAACGGCTGTTGCAGGATGGCTGCCGGGAAGACGATCTCGTTGAGCGTGGAGTAGTAATAGGCATTGACCGTCTGCGGCAGCATGAACCACTCGGTCCGGTCGATCGGCCCGCCGAGCTTCTCCAGATTGTCCTGCCAGCTCCACTCGGCAACCGCCATGCGATTGGCCATGGGATCGGTGGTGATTGCGAGACCCTCGTAGGTGTCGAGGTTGTCGCGATAACCGATCTTCGGCGTGAAGCTGTCGAGCTTGGCCCGCGCTTCTTCCTTGGTCGCTTCGCTCATCCACGCGATTTCATCGATGCTTTCGCCCATGGCGATGCGCAGGTTCGCAACCAGTTCGTCCATCGCCGCCTTGTTTTCGGGCGGGAAATAGCGCTCGACATAAGAGGCGCCGACAAGTTCGCCCAGCTGGCCTTCGGTGGCGGCAATCGCCCGCTTCCAGCGCGGGCGCTGTTCAGGAGTGCCACTGAGGGTGGTGCCGTAGAAGGCGAAGTTCGCTTCATCGAAACGGGTCGGCAGGATCGATGCGTTGTCGGTCAGGAACTCCTTGAGCGTCCACGCCTGCAGCACTTCGATCGGCGTATCCTGAAGCAATTCGAACATTGCCGGGGTGCCGCCGCCGATTTTGGCCAGTGTTGCCTCGTCGAGGCCAAGCTCTGCCGCACGTTCGGCGGTTGGCGGAATATCGCCGACAATGAAACGGTCGGTCGCATCGAAGCCCGAAGCGGCCAGCACCGGCGCGAGCGGGAATCCGCCGGCCAGTTCGGTCAGTTCGTCGGGCGAAAGTGCGGTGTAGGTGAGGTCGCGATTGCGGCGCGTGGCGCGATCCCAGCTCACCTTGCGGGCGATGCTGTCTTCGAAATCATAGACCGCCTGCGCCATTGCGGCCGGATCGCCGAAACCTGCCTCGGTCATCAGGAAGGTCAGGTAATCGCGATATTTGGCCTGGATATCCCGGCCCTTCTCGGTTTCGTCGAGATAGTAGTCACGGTCGGGAAGGCCGAGACCGCCCGAGCCGAAATAGACCGAATAGCGCGTCGGCTCCTTGGCATCGACACTGACTCCGCCGCCGATGGGCGAAGCATAACCCGGCGTGCCCCACAGCACGGCGAGGCTGGCGAGAGTATCGGAACCCGTGATTTCGTCGAGATAGGGCTGTGCCGGTGCGAGACCGGCCGCATTGATCGCATCCGTATCGAGATAGGCATTGTAGGCATCGACGATGCGCTTCTCGTTCGCCGTCAGCGCAGCAGGGTCTTTCGAGGTGAGCTCGTTGATCAGGGCCTGGACGTCGGCAGTCGATTTCTCACGCAGCAGGTTGAACGCGCCGAAACGGCTGAATTCGGGGGGTAGCGGGTTCGCATCGAGCCACTTCTGGTTGGCATAGGCGAAAAAGTCGTCGCCCGGATCGATATCCTGCGACAGCGAAGCCGGATCGAAGCCCCATTCGCCGAATTCCATCGTGGGCAGCGGGGTCTCTTCGGCGGCCGGTGCTGCGGCAGTGTCCTGCGCCACGGCGGGCACGGACAGCGACAGCACAAGCGCGGAAACACCCGCAGCAAAAAACGTCTTGGTCATGAAATATCTCTCCGGTTGCAGTCCGGTCGTGCCCTCATTCCCCCAGGACATGCGACCTCGTGCAGGCTGGTTAGCAGATCGAAGGCGAGGGAGTCGCCGTTCGTCGGATACCGCGAGGGTTTGGTCGAAGGTTCAGGCGGCTTCGTTGCCGAACTGGAGCCTCGCGAGCCTTGCGTAAAGCCCGCCATTGGCCGCCAGCTGGTCGTGCGTGCCCTGCTCCACCAGGCGCCCGTCCTCCATCACCACGATCCGGTCCGCCGCACGCACGGTGGCAAGGCGGTGGGCGATCACCAGCGTGGTGCGGTCCTGCATCAGGTGTTCGAGCGCATCCTGCACCAGCCGTTCGCTTTCGGCATCGAGCGCACTGGTCGCTTCGTCGAGCAAGAGGATCGGCGCATTGCGCAACAGCGCCCGGGCAATGGCGATACGCTGCCGCTGGCCGCCCGACAATTGCGTGCCGTTTTCACCGAGATAAGTATCGAGTCCATCGGGCAGGTTCTCGAGGAATTCGGTTGCATTCGCAGCCCGTGCGGCGGCCCAGATATCGTCCTCGCGGGCGTTCCAGTTGCCATAGCGCAGATTGTCGCGCGCGCTGGCCGAGAACAACACGCCTTCCTGCGGGACGAAAGCGATCCGCTTGCGTATCTCGGCGGGATCGGCCTTGGTCAGCGGAATGCCGTCGAGACGTATCGTGCCCGCCTGCGGATCGTAGAAACGCTCGGCCAGCTGGAAAATGGTCGATTTGCCTGCGCCCGAGGGGCCGACGATCGCTACCGTCT
The DNA here is from genome assembly GCF_056857815.1 of Qipengyuania sp. B-5. NCBI lineage: Bacteria > Pseudomonadati > Pseudomonadota > Alphaproteobacteria > Sphingomonadales > Erythrobacteraceae > Qipengyuania > Qipengyuania sp. B-5. Next base: position 101,552 of record NZ_JBSXNU010000035.1, read on the forward strand.
CACCCGGCTCGACTTCCAGCGTGAAATCGGTGAGGGCCGGACTTTCAAGCCGTGTCGGATAACGAAAGGTGACATTGCGAAACGACAGGCTGCCGCGCGGCGGACTGGGTAGTTCCTGAGGCTTTTCGGGCGCGCTTATGCCCGGCTCTTCGACAAGCAGTTCGGACAGCCTGCTCGCGGCCCCCGAGGCACGCAACAAGTCGCCATAAACCTCGGTCAGGGCGCCGAATGCGCCTGCGACTAGCCCGGCGGTAAGCACGAAGGCTGCAATGGTCCCGCCCGAGATCGTTCCTTCATTGACGGCTTCCGCCCCGCGCCAGATCAGCATAGTGATGCCGCCGAAAACGAACAGGATGACACTTGCGGTGAGTGCCGCCCTGATGAGGATGCGGCGCTTGGCCACGGTAAAGGTGCGCTCCACCGCTTCGGAGAACCGGGCATGCTCGCGTTTCTCCTGGTTGAAACCCTGGACGATCTTCATCGCCGACAGCACTTCGGTCACCATCGCACCGATATCCGCCACGCGGTCCTGGCTCGTCCGGCTGACCTTTCGCAGCCTTCGTCCGAACAGGGTTATCGGCATTACGACTGCCGGGATGATCAGCAGCATGCCCATGGTCAGGCTGGGTACGAGATAGAACAGATAGATCGTTCCGCCGATCGCCACGAGCGTGTTCCGCAAGGCAACCGAGACGGTGGTGCCGACCGTGGTTTCGATCAGCGCCGTATCGCTGGTCATTCTGCTCGAAATTTCCTTGGGGCTGTTTTCTTCGTAAAAGCCCGGAGCAAGCCGGAGGAGGTTTTCCTGAACCCGCATGCGCACATCGGCGATCACGCGTTCGCCCAGCCAGCTCACGAAATAGAACCTTAGCGCCGTCCCCAACGCCAGGACGCAGACGATCATCAGCAGATAGCGGAACCAGCGCCCCATCTGTTCGGGATCCCCGCTTGAACCGAAGCCGCTGTCGATCACCATCTTGAAACCGGCCGGTATCGCCAGGGTAGCAGCCGCCGTAATCACCAGCGCAACCAGCGCCATGCCAACATGGCCGGGATATTGCAGCATTGCGGCAAAAACCATGCGCAGCGGTTTAAGCGACCGTTTCTCGCCCCGCCGGCGCCGGAAGATCCTGCGCTGCGGCCTTGTCTCGGTTGAGGTCTCGTCCATCACCGCCCACCTAGTGCGCGCCTCGGGCAAAATCCACAGTGCAGGAGGCCCGTCGGCACTTTTACCCTATTTGTGCATTGCACAATGACGAACGCCGCGGCACACTCCGCCTCTTTGGACGATCCCGCACGCGACAACACAATTGGCGGGCCGCAGGGGAATACGATGCTCTATCACGCCTACGAACTACAACGCAGCTGGCTGTCGAGCGCCAGTACCTGGGCCTCGATCGGGTCCGAGATGCTTTCCAATCCGGCCCTGCCCTTCGGCTATATGGGCATGGGCCCGATGGCGGCGAGCGCGCTCGAGGTCTTTGCGCATGCGACCGCCACCTACGGCAAGCCTGCCTGGGGTATCGAAAGCGTGACCGTCGGACGCAAGGCGTTTCCCGTGGTCGAAGCAACGGTGCTCAACAAGCCGTTCGGCGATCTCAAGCGCTTTCACCGCGAAGGCCTGCCCAAGGATGCACCGCGCCTCCTGGTCGTCGCGCCGATGAGCGGGCACTATGCCACGCTACTGCGCGGTACGGTCGAGCGGATGCTGGAAAACTACGTCGTCTATGTCACCGACTGGGCCGATGCGCGCAGCGTACCCTTGCATGAAGGGCATTTCGACCTCGACGACTACATGGACTATGTGATCGAGTTTCTCGAGCATATCGGGCCCAATAAGAACGGGGGGGGCGCACATGCGATGGCGGTGTGCCAGCCTTCGGTCCCGGTCTTCGCCGCGACCGCGATCATGAACCGCGACAAGCACCCCTGCGCGCCAAGGACGCTCACCATGATGGGCGGACCGATCGACACCCGCTGTTCGCCCACCAGCGTCAACGACATGGCGATGGACCGCCCGATCGAATGGTTCCGCCAGAACGTGATCGCCACGGTGCCGATGCAATACCGCGGGCATGGGCGGCGGGTCTATCCCGGCTTTATGCAGCTGGCCGGTTTCATGAGCATGAATCTCGGCAATCACATGATGAGCCATTACGAGATGTTCAAACACCTCACCGAAGGCGACGAGGCGAGCGCGCAGGCGACCAAGGATTTCTACGACGAATATCGCAGCGTGTGCGACATGACGGCGGAATTCTACCTGCAGACGGTGCAGGAAGTGTTCCAGGACCATTCGATCCCCAACGGCACCTTCATGCACCGCGGCAAGCGCATCGACCTCGGCGACATCACCGAGACCGCCCTGCTCGCCATCGAAGGCGAGCGTGACGATATTTCAGGCCTGGGCCAGACCCGCGCCGCGCTGGAACTGACGCCTAACCTCGATGCCGGAAAAAAGCGCTACTACATGGCCGAGGGCGCAGGACATTACGGCATCTTCAACGGCAGCAAATGGCGCGGCAAGATCGCTCCGGTGGTGGAGGAATTCATCGCGGCGCATGGGTGAGGCTCGCTCCGTCAGTCCGTGAACCACTGCATCGTCGCATGAGGCGATGTCGCTTCCGGAAAGCCTAGCAAGGTAAACGGCCTGTAGCCGATTTGCGATAGTCGACGCGAAGGCGTATGTTTCCCTCCTTCGAAAGGGTCGTTCGATGGGAGGAAGCCATGAGAAAATTCGACGCTTTCGCGGCAATTGCGATACTGAGTCTGACCGGGGCGTGCGACAGTGCAAACCGCGTGGAACCCGACGCGGAGAATGGCACCGAAGGCCAAGCCACCTTTGAGGCTGAAGACCAGACACCTCTTCAAAGCGCCATTTCCGCCGGTCCTGCCGACGTGACCGACAATGCGACGGTGATCGATGCGGATGGGAATGTCGTCCGTGAGGGGACAAACGGTTGGACCTGTATAGCGGAAACGCCCGGCATGGGGCCAATGTGTAACGACGAAACCTGGATGGCGGCGCTCGGTGCCCTACAGACTGGAAAGCCTTTCCCGACTGGCAATTTCGGGGTTTCCTATATGCTCGCCGGAGAGGGCGATGCGCCCGGAGTAAGTAATCTCGACCCTGCGGCGACCGAACCCACAGCCGACAATATGTGGATCAAAGACGGCCCCCACATGATGCTGATCCTCCCTGATCCGAGCGTATATGAGGGCATGTCGAACGACGTCTCGCAGCCGGTATATGTGATGTGGAAAGGGACGCCTTACGCGCATCTCATGGTCCGTATCGCATCACCGGAAGAGGAGTAACTCTCACAGAGCTGAAAGACCTGCCAGTCTGCCGGGTGCTTGCCCGTCTATGCACACAATCGCTTCGCATGCCACGCCACATGCTCGCCCATGAAGGTCGAGATGAAGTAATAGGAATGGTCGTACCCATCCCACATGCGGATGTCGGCGCTTATGCCCGCCTTGGCGCAAGCCATCGATAGCAGGCCGGTTTTGAGCTGTTCCTCGAGGAAATTGTCTGCCGTGCCCTGATCGACCAGCAGATTGTCCAGCCGCGCACCATCCTCGATCAACGCGACCGCATCATATGCGCGCCACGCATCGCGGTCGTCCCCGAGATAGCGCGACAATGCCTTTTCGCCCCATGGCACTTTCGCGGGGGCGACGATCGGCGCGAAGGCGCTGACCGAGCGGAAGCGGTCCGGGTTGCGCAGGGCGGTGGTCAGCGCGCCGTGACCGCCCATCGAATGGCCGGTGATGCCCTGGCGCGCCATGTCGGCGGGAAAATTCGCGGCCACCAGCGCAGGCAGTTCTTCCTCGATATAGCTGCGCATCCGGTAATGCTTCGACCACGGTTCCCGGGTCGCATCGACATAGAAGCCCGCGCCCTTGCCGAAGTCGTATTCGTCCTTGGCATCGGGCACATCGTCACCGCGCGGTGAGGTGTCGGGCGCGACGAAGATCAGGCCGTGTTCGGCACAGGCCGCGCGGTATTCGCCCTTTTCGGTGACATTGGCATGCGAGCAGGTGAGACCCGAAAGATACCACAGCACCGGCAGCTTCGCTCCCTCGGCATGGGGCGGAACATAGACGGAGAAGGTCATTTCCGTCCCCGTCGCTTCCGACCGGTGCGACAGGACGAACTGGTCGCCGCCAAAGGCCTTGTTCTGGGAGAGGTATTCGAGAGTCATCCGGTTTCCTGAGCGGGTATGTCTGCAATGCGCGGCGCATGGCCCCAATGTTCGAGCAATCGCAAGGTGTCCGCGCCGGACAGGCCGATGGTCGCGGTATTGCGAAGCGGGTGGACGTTGATCCGGCCCGCCTCGGCCAGTGTTCGGTCGAGAATCACGGCGATGCTGCCCGGTTCGGCGTTGATCGCACCCAGCGGAGTGACCGATCCGGGTGTGAGGCCCAGCAACCGCTCCATGTCGGCAGGCTTGCCGAAGCTCACCCGCTTGCAGCCGATGGCGGCAGGCAGCGCCTTGAGGTCGACCCGCATTTCCGCCGGGACTGTGACCAGCCAGAAAGCACCGCCCGAATCCTTCAGGAACAGGTTCTTGGTATGCTCGCCCGGGATTGCTTCCTTCACGCCGCGGCTTTCCTCGACGGTGAAGACGGCCGCGTGCTCGTGATGCTCGAAGGGGATTGCGAGCGCCCGGAGGTCCTCCCGCAATCCCGCTTCGCCGCGATGTCCCAAGCCGTCAGCCCGGACGGTGCATCGCGCAGACCTTGTTGCCTGCAGGATCGCGCAGATAGGCGAGGTAGAGCTTCATGCCGGCGCCTTCGCGGATGCCCGGCGGGTCTTCGATCTCGGTGCCGCCATTCTCGCTGCCGGCCTTGTGCCATGCATCGGCCATTTCAGGGCTATCGGCGGCAAAGCCGATGGTCGAACCGTTGCCGCAGCTCGCCGGCTGGCCGTCGATCGGCTTGGTCAGCAGGAAGATCCCGCCATTGTGGATGTAGATCACGCGGCCCTTGGGGTCGATCTGGCCTTCGCGGCCGCCCAGCGCCTTGAAACAGGCATCGTAGAACTTCTTCGAGGCCTCGATATCATCGGCCCCCAGCATCACATGGCTGAACATAACTTCTCTCCTCATCGTCATTCCAGCAAAAGCTGGAATCTCTTTCAAATTCGCCGCGCGTTGTCGCACCGGATCCCAGCGTCCGCTGGGATGACGTATTAATCGTAAACCACCACGCTGCGGATGCTTTCGCCCGCGTGCATGAGGTCGAACCCCTTGTTGATTTCCTCGAGCTTGAGGACGTGGGTGATCATGGGGTCGATCTGGATTTTGCCGTCCATGTACCAGTCGACGATCTTGGGCACGTCGGTGCGGCCCTTGGCCCCGCCGAAGGCCGTACCGCGCCAGTTGCGGCCCGTCACCAGCTGGAACGGGCGGGTCTCGATCGTCTTGCCCGCTTCGGCTACGCCGATGATGATGCTCGTGCCCCAGCCCTTGTGGCAGCATTCGAGCGCCTGGCGCATCACGTCGGTGTTGCCGGTGCAGTCGAAGCTGTAATCCGCCCCGCCATCGAGCATCTCGACCAGCGTCGCCACCACATCGTCGACCTCTTTCGGGTTGACGAAGTCGGTCATGCCGAAATGCTCGGCATATGATTTCTTGTCGGGGTTGATGTCGACGCCCACGATCCGGTCCGCGCCTGACATCTTCGCGCCCTGAATGACATTGAGGCCGATCCCGCCCAGCCCGAACACCACCACATTGTCGCCCGGTTTCACCTGGGCCGTGTTGACCACTGCGCCCACGCCCGTCGTCACGCCGCAACCGATGTAGCAACTGGTGTGGAAAGGCGCGTCCTCGCGGATCTTGGCGACCGCGATTTCCGGCAGGACGGTGAAGTTCGAAAAGGTCGAACAGCCCATGTAATGGTAGATCGGCTTGCCGTTGTAACTGAACCGCGTCGTCCCGTCGGGCATCAGGCCCTTGCCCTGCGTTTCGCGGATCGCGCTGCATAGATTGGTCTTGCCCGAGAGGCACATTTTACACTGGCGGCATTCCGGCGTGTAGAGCGGGATCACATGGTCGCCGGGCTTTACCGAAGTCACACCCTTGCCGACCTCGCGCACGATCCCTGCGCCTTCATGCCCCAAGACGCTGGGGAACAGCCCCTCGCTGTCCAACCCGTCGAGCGTGTAGGCATCGGTGTGGCAGATACCCGTCGCCTTGATTTCCACCAGCACTTCGCCGTCTTTCGGGCCTTCGAGATCGAGTTCGACGATCTCCAGCGGTTGCTTGGCTTCGAAGGCTACGGCGGCTCTGGTTTTCATATGAAACGAATCTCCTTTGGGGCTGGGGTAGTGAAGCTCCTGCTGCCCCGCAAGTTGCTTGCGGTTCATCGGTGCGGGTCTAGGATGCCTGCCATGATCAAGTCATTGATGTCGCTCGCCGCACTGACCCTTGCAACCTCTTCTACCGCGCAGGAGGCCGAGGTGGCTCCGTCGCTGCCGGACCTTACCATGGAGCAGGAAACCGCGCTGCGTTGCGGCGTGGCCTTCGCACTGGTCCAGAACGGCAAGGTTGCAGGCGACGCCTCAGTGCAGGACTATCCCGAACCAGGCGAACGGGGCCGGGAATTCTTCGTGCGCACGACGGCCCAGCTGATGGAGCAGACCGGTGCGAATCGCGAAGCGGTCGGAATGCTGGTGATCCGTGAAGTGAAATCGCTGAAGAACGATCCGCAAGCTCTTCGCGAGATTATGCCAGCCTGCATGATGATGCTGGACGCTTCGGGGCTCTGAAGCGCGTTCAGCCCCGTGTTATTGGCGTTCGGGCATATCGTCCCGAATCGCGGAAAACCTGGGTGAAACCATGCGTAAACTTATACTCCCCGCCCTTGCCACCGTTGCCTTTGTCGCGCCGACTTCCCTGCTTGCGCAGGACGCCAGCGATGAAACTATTATCGCGCTGGAAGAGCGGGAAAGCCCGTTCTCCGAAATGGCCGAACGGATGCGGGACCCCGAGAAGCAGCGCCAGATGGCGCTGATGCTGCGCACGATGAGCGAAGTGCTGCTCGACATACCGCTCGCCCCGTTGATGAACTCGGTGGGCGAAATCGCGGGCGAGGATGCGCCCAGGGTCGATCCGGACGCGACCTTGCGATCGGTGGCTCCGGAGGCAGACCGCGTGCCTGAGGAAATCGAAAAGAACCTGCCGCGCGCTCTCGATACGATGGGCTCGATGGCCGGCGCTTTCGAACAGATGATGCCCGCGCTCGAGCAGATGGCGGAACGGTTAAAGGACGCCGCGCCGCAAGCCGACTGACTTCACGCCGAAATTTTGGCGGACAGCTGCGCGGCGATGTGGATTTTGGCGCGCGGGTGATGCATGGGGTGGGCCAGCATGTGGCAACTCCACCAATTCCCCTTGTGTCCTTTCAGCCGGAAGCTCCGCCTGCTCATGGGCGAGAAGTCGGTCGCCTATGAGCTGGTGCGCGAGAACCCCTGGGAGGCAAGTGACGCTTTCTGGCAGCTCAATCCGGCAGGTCGCACCCCGGTGCTCCATGATGCTGCACGCCGGGTCACCCTGTGCGACAGCCAGGCGATCTGCGAATTCCTGGAAGAGACTGTCGAACGCAATCCGATGATATCGGGAAGCGCAACCCAGCGCGCCGAAATCCGGCGTCTGGTCGCGCTGTTCGACGAGAATTTCTACGCCGACGTGAGCGGGCCCACCCTCAATGAGAAGATGAAGAAGCGGATTGTCCTGCGCCAGCCGCCCGACGGGCAGGTGCTGCGCCAGATGGGGCGGATGCTGCATGGCCATCTCGACTATATCGATTGGCTGGTCGACACGCGGCAATGGCTCGCCGGGCCGCAACTAAGCCTCGCCGACCTCACCTGTGCGGCACATCTCTCGGTGGTGGATTACCTCGGCGCGGTCGACTGGCGCGGTCACGAGCAGGCGCAGGGCTGGTACATGGTGATGAAAAGCCGCCCGAGCTTCCGTCCGCTACTGAGCGAGAAGATGGACGGATTACCGCCGCCACGGGAATATGCTTCGCTGGATTTGTGACAAAGCCTTCTCTGCGGCTAGTTAGGCGCATGATGGACTTTTGGACAGTATTGCTGGTTTTTCTGGCCTTTTCGCCGATTGCCGTGTGGGGAATGGTCGGGCAGCTCGACTTATATTATCCGTCGAAGGAGCAACGACTTTCAGCAAGAAAATCAAGAAACATTTTCACGAAGGTGTACATAGGGTATTGGTACCAAGCGCAAGCAATCCTGATATTACCAATTTGCTATTTCGCGGCGCGCGCATTTACGGCTAATACAGAACATACCAAAGTTTTTAATCTATCGATATGGCTCGCGTTTGTAGTTCTCTATCTCCCATTTGCGTTTGCGTTCTTTTTTCCAAATTCAAAAAGATAGAGCAAACGAACAAACCTCGGATCGCATATTGGGATCATCCTGCTTACTAGGCCGTGTTGACAAAAGGGATTCCCAATCACTCCGACTTCTGATTCAAGACTGCTTTTTGAGGAGCAGTCATGGGTCGCGGAGACTTGTCGGATGCGGAGTGGGAACTGATCGGGCCGCTGCTGCCGCCTGAGCGGGGACGCTGGGCGCGACCGGCGGGCGATAACCGACGCTTCCTCAACGGCATGCTCCACGTATTGAGGGTAGGCTGCCCCTGGCGCGACATGCACGAGCGCTACGGCAAGTGGAACTCGGTCTATGTCCGGTTCCGGCGCTGGGCCGAACAAGGCGTGTGGGATGCCCTGCTTCAAACGCTGGTCGAGCTGGGGCTGACCGACGACTGGCAGCACATGATCGACAGCACCAGCGTTCGCGGCCACGTCTCGGCAGTGGGCGGAAAAGGGGGGCTTGTGCGAACGCTCTTGGTCGATCACGCGGCGGCTTTACGAGCAAAATCCATGCCCGCTGCGACAATCAGGGACTGCCTCTCGGCTTCATCCTGACTGGTGGTGAGGCCTCCGATTACACCGCTGCTGAGCCGCTGATGGAGATCCCGGTCGCCGCACCCAAGGCGCTGCTGGCAGACAAGGGATATGATGGCGACCGCTTCCGCGAGAGCCTGCTGATCCGGGGCATACTGCCGATCATCCCGCCCCGCTCGAACCGCAAGGTGCCCGAGCATCCCGACTATCGTCGCTACCGGGACCGCAACCGCGTCGAGCGCATGTTCGGTAAGCTCAAGCAACAGCGCCGTATCGCCACCCGCTACGACAAGACCGTCCTGTCCTTCGAGAGCTTCCTAAACCTCGCCGCCACTCGCCTATGGCTGAAGTCTTTTGTCAACACGGCCTAAGAACTACGCTCATCTCTGGCAAACCGGGCAGAACCACGTGCTTCGCCCGCCCTGCACGATGCGCCTGATCGTCCCGCCGTCCTCATGGTGGCAGGCCTCTCCCTCGCGGCCGTACACGTGGAAGCGGGTCGCGAAATAGCCCAAGTTTCCGTCGGGCTGGGCGAAATCGCGCAGGGTGCTGCCGCCGTCGCGGATTGAACGCTCGAGCACGTCCTTGATTGCGGGGACTAGACGGCGCAGCTGCGGCATTGTCACCTTGCCCCCTTCCTTTCGCGGGTGGATGCTCGCATGCCACAGCGCCTCGCAGACGTAGATATTGCCAAGCCCCGCCACGATGCGCTGGTCGAGCAGCAGCAGCTTGATCGCCTGCTTGCGCCCGCGCGTAGGTTCGCGCAGGTGTTCGGGGGTGAGGCCATCTCCCAATGGCTCCGGCCCCAGAGTGGCGAAGGGCTTCCAGCTCACCAGTTCGCCGCTGGTCATGAGGTCCACCGAGCCGAAACGCCGTGGGTCGTTCAGTGCGAAACGGTGGCCTGCGGTTTCGATCACGAGATGATCGTGTTTCTCCTCATCCTCCGGATCGATCCGCCAGCGCCCGCTCATGCCGAGGTGAAAGATCATGGCATGGTCGCGGCTGGTGTGGATCAGCCCGTATTTCGCCCGGCGCGACAGGTGCGTCACGCTCGCGCCGGTCAGCGCCTGCACCAGGTCGGGCGGGAAGGGGCGACGCATATCGGGGCGGTTTACCCTGACGCGCGTGATCGTCTCCCCTTCGAGGAACCGGGCAAGACCGCGCACCGTTGTTTCGACTTCGGGAAGCTCAGGCAAATCAAGTCTCGTCACCCCAGCGAAAGCTGGGGTCTCTGTCGGATAGCGATCCCAGCTTTCGCTGGGATGACGGCTAAATTCAAGGCCTTTGCCTAAAGCTCAATTCCCCCTAAGGCTCGCCTCCATGAGTGACACCGTTTCCTTCGGCTACGAAGACATCGACGCATCCGAAAAGACCGGCCGCGTGGGCGAGGTCTTTTCCAGCGTTGCCGCCAAATACGACGTGATGAACGACGCCATGAGCGCCGGAATGCACCGGCTCTGGAAAGACCGCTTCGTCAAGCGCGTGAAGCCGCAGGCGGGCGAACAGATCCTCGACATGGCAGGCGGCACGGGCGACATCGCGTTCCGTATGGCGGACAAGGGTGCAAGCGTCACCGTGTCCGACATCAACCAGGAAATGCTCGACGTCGGCATCGAACGCGCGATGGAGCGGGGGATCGACGGGCTGGTGTGGTCTCGTCAGAATGCCGAGGAACTGGCTTTCAGCAGTCGCACTTTCGATGCCTACACCATCGTGTTCGGCATCCGCAACGTGACCTTCATCGACAAGGCCCTCAAGGAAGCGCACCGCGTTCTGAAGTTCGGTGGACGGTTCTACTGCATGGAATTCAGCCAGACCGACTGGCCCGGCTTCAAGGAAGTCTACGACCTCTATTCGCACAAAGTCATGCCGCAGATCGGCAAGGCGATTGCTGGTGACGAGGACAGCTATCGCTACCTGGCCGAGTCGATCCGCCGGTTCCCCAAGCCACCCGAGTTCGAGGCCATGATCCGCGATGCGGGCTTCGAGAACACACGTGTCGAGAAAATCCTCGGCGGCGCGGTAAACATCCACTCGGGGTGGAAAGTCTAGCGGTGACACGGCCCGCAACGCATATCTGGCGGCTCTTGAAATGGGGCCGCACGCTTGCGCGGCATGGCGCGCTGCGCGGGATCGAGCGTGATCCGAATACGCCGCCGCCGGTCAAGCGGTTGGCGCGGATCGCGCGTTTCGGAACGGTTCAGCCGAAGGAGCCGGATTATGCGGGCGCCTTCAAGGATATCGGTCCGGCAGCGATCAAACTCGGGCAGACGCTGGCAACCAGACCCGACCTTGTCGGCGAGGAAGCGGCGCGCAACCTCCTGAGCCTGCAGGATAACCTGCCGCCGGTCGATTTCGCGGAAATCAAGGCGAGTATCGAGGCGAGCTTCGAACAGCCGCTCGAAGCGCTCTATGCCGAATTCGATCCGGTGCCCATCGGGGCAGCCTCGATCGCGCAGGTACACCGTGCAGTGACGACCGAGGGCCGCGAAGTTGCGGTCAAGGTGCTGCGCCCCGGCGTGCGTGAACGCTTTGCGCGCGACATCGACACCTACGAATGGGCCGCCGCGCATCTCGAAAGCTTCGGCGGTGAGGCCGCGCGCCTCCGCCCACGCCTGACCATCGCCAATTTCAAGCGCTGGACCAATCGCGAACTCGACCTTCGGCGCGAGGCGGCGAGCGCTTCCGAATTGGCCGAACACATGGTCGGCACCGAGAAATACGAGATTCCAGATATCGACTGGGACAGGACCAATGGCCGGGTCATGACCATCGACTGGATCGACGGCATCAAGATCAGCGACACCGAAGCGCTGATTGCCGCAGGCCACGACATGGACGATCTGGCCAGCCGGCTCGTGCTTGCCTTCCTCAAACAGGCTATCGCGGCCGGATTTTTCCACGCCGACATGCATCAGGGGAATTTATTCGTTAAGCCCGACGGGACCATCGCGGCAATCGATTTCGGCATCATGGGGAGAATCGACCGGCGCGCGCGTATGTGGCTGGCGGAGATTCTCTATGGCCTGACCACGGGCAATTACCGCCGCGTTGCCGAGATTCATTTCGAGGCGCAATATGTGCCCAGCTATCACAATGTCGACGAGTTCGCGACGGCGCTGAGGGCGGTGGGCGAGCCGATGCGCGGCAAGCCGGTGAGCGAACTCAGCGTCGGCCAGATGCTTGACGGGCTGTTCGCGATCACCCGCGATTTCGACATGCAGACCCAGCCCCATCTGCTGCTGCTGCAGAAGACCATGGTGATGGTCGAAGGCATCGCCACCCAGCTCAATCCCAAGATCAACATGTGGGACGTCTCCGCCCCCTATGTCCGCAGCTGGATTCGCGACGAACTCGGTCCCGAAGCCGCCATCGCCGATCGGATTCGCGAAGATACCGAAACGCTGCTGCGGATTCCCGAACTTGTCCGCCGGATCGAGGACCGTTTTCCCGCCCGGGGCGGCGCGCCCGAACCGCCGCCGCTGCCTGAAATCCCGATCGAATTCGGGCCGGGAGCCCCCAAGCGCAAGAAACGCGGCTGGATCGGCTATGTCGCTGCGGCAGCCTTGGGCGGCATCGCGTCCTGGGCCGCTGTCACACAGGGTCTGCTGGGCTGATTCCGCCGAAGGGAAAGACCTTGATTGCGAGCGCGATCACGATGACGTGAAGCGCTTCGACGGTCATGGGCTGCCACCAGCCGTCGTAATCGCCGATCACCACGAGGTTCACCAGTCGCCCGGTGAACGCGATGGCGAAGAGCGCAAGCGCGGGCCACAACACGTCTCCGCGCCGCTTCCATGCGCCGATACCCATGCTGATCGCAGCGACCCAGAAGAAGGCGGTGAAGTCTCCCCGCATGGCCGATAGCCCCATCGGGGTGGACGAGTGCAGCCCGAAATCGGCGCCCGCGGTGGCGGGATCGACGAAAAAGCTGACCCCCAAAATCAGGTCGAGCAGCGCACCGAGCGCAAGCAGACCGGCGAGTATGAAATGCATGGTGAAACTCCCCCGTTACGGATTTCTAAACCATAGGCTGGCAAGGATGAGCTTGAATAGTGTGCTTATGCGCGCTGGAAATGACGGACAGGGGGCGCTAGCAAGCGCATCGATGACGCAATGGGAATTCACCAGCCGATCCGCGCGAGCCAGTCAGCGCGACATGAAGACAACAGGCAGGGGCGCGTGAGCGGTCCCAGGATCCTGCTCGTCATCGGGGGTGGCATCGCCGCCTACAAGAGCTGCGAACTTGTGCGCCTCATCAAGAAGGCGGGGGGCGATGTCACCTGCGTCCTGACAGAAGGCGGCCAGCAATTCGTCACACCCATGGCGCTTGCCGCGCTGAGCGAGAACAAGGTCTATACCTCGCTTTTCGACCTCAAGGACGAGGTAGAGATGGGGCATATCCAGCTTTCACGGCAGGCCGATCTCGTCGTCGTCTGCCCGGCCACGGCGGACCTCCTTGCAAAGATGGCTGCGGGCATCGCCGACGATCTCGCCACCACTCTGATCCTCGCCACCGACAAGCCGGTCGTGACCGTGCCCGCCATGAACGTGCGCATGTGGGAGCATTCGGCGACACAGCGGAATGCCGAATGGCTCCGTCAGGCGGGCGTCACCGTGATGGATCCTGACGAAGGCGCGATGGCGTGCGGGGAATTCGGTCCCGGACGCCTGCCGGAACCGGCGGCGATCCTCCAGAAGATCGCCGAACAGCTCGATCTGGATATCGACCTGCCCGAACTCGCCCCGCCTGCCCCGCAACTTTCGCCGCCATCTGCCGATCCAGAGAGCGATGAGGACGGTGAGCCGGTAGAAGCGGACGAACACGAATACGACGAAGAGAAGTCTTCCTATAGCGGTTCGGGACTCGGCAGCCTGCTCAATGCGATCATCCCGCGCAGCACAGCAAAGCGCACCCAGGAAGAGGTCGAGCAGGATTTCGACGAGGAGGAATTCGAGGAAGTCGATTTCGACGCCGACGCGTTCGAGGAGCCCGAGTTCAATCCGGATCTCGGAGGGCCGCTGCTTGCCAAGAAGGGCGCGGCTGTGTCTGCGCCGCCGACGGACAAGGAAGCGATCAACCATACCGTTGCGCGGCAGGATGCGCGCGCCATGCCGCAGCCGATTCCCGATGATGCTCAGGTGCTGGATGCATCGGAAGCACTGGCTGCGAATCCGCTCTATGGTCAGGCGATTTTCGACGAAGATCCCGAGCATCGCCCGCTCTACGGTAAGCACGTGCTGGTCACTGCCGGTCCGACTCGCGAGCCGATCGATCCGGTGCGTTACATCGCCAACCGTTCGAGCGGGAAGCAGGGTTTTGCCATCGCTGCCATGGCTGCAGCGGCTGGCGCCCGGGTCACGCTTATTTCCGGTCCCGTGCATCTTCCCACCCCTGTGGGAGTCGATCGCATCGATGTAGAGACCGCAGAAGACATGGCAGAAGAAGTGCGCAATGCGCTGCCCGCCGATGCCGCATTCATGGTCGCCGCCGTGGCCGACTGGAAGAGCCGCCATGTCGCAGGCGAGAAGATGAAGAAGCGCGGCAGCGCACCGCCTGCGCTGATCCTCGCCGAGAATCCGGACATTCTGGCCGCGGTCGCCGCAGGGCGGAAACGCCCGCATCTCCTGATCGGCTTCGCTGCGGAAACCGAAAACGTGGTCGAGAACGCCAAGTCCAAACGCAAGCGCAAGGGTGCCGACTGGATCGTGGCCAACAATGTCGCTGGCGCGGAAGGTGAAAGCGTCATGGGCGGCGATCTGAACCAGGTTCACATCGTCACCTCGGCCGGCGTTGAAAGCCTTGCCGAAATGCCCAAGGAAGACGTCGCCCGCGAGCTGGTACGTCGCGCAGCCGAAGCGCTAGCCGCACCGGAGGAAGATCCGCGTGACTGACCCGGTGCCGGTCCGCATCAAGCGGCTACCGCATGGCCACGGGCTTGACTTGCCGGCCTATGCCACGAGCGGTGCCGCAGGTATGGACGTGCTCTCGGCCGAAAGCGTGACGCTCAAGCCCGGCCAACGTCACGCCGTGACGACAGGTCTGGCAATGGCGATCCAGCAAGGCTTCGAAATTCAGGTCCGCCCCCGCTCGGGGCTCGCGCTCAAGCATGGTATTTCCGTACCCAACACTCCGGGTACGATCGACAGCGACTATCGCGGTGAATTGAAGATCATTCTCATCAACCACGGTTCCGACGAATTCACGATTGCGCGCGGCGACCGCGTGGCTCAGCTAGTGCTCGCACCGGTCGTTCAGGCTTCGTGGGACGAAGTCGAAGAGCTCGATGAGACGGCCCGCGGCGAAGGCGGCTTCGGCTCCACCGGCGGACACGCGCAGCTGGTCTAACACCGCATTACATCTTCGCGCGCTGGTTCGCCGCGTGAAAACATGCGGCAGAGGCACCCCAGATCAAGGCGAAAAAACTCAGCACACCCCATTCTATGGCGTGCCCGGGCATGATCCATAATCCTGCTGCGACACCGACCGCGAACTGACCAGCGGAAAGCGCGGCCATAATCCAGCGCATGATCGAGGGGCGGAACCACACGAGGAAGCTGGCGACTATCGCGACGCCAACCAATGCAATGAAAATGAGGTTGGTCGGTTCGTCTTCGCTCCCCAGCATTCCCACTGCGCCATTGATCCATACTGTCAGGAAGCCGCCCAGTGCCGCGATCCCTATCCCCGACCGATGCGGAGCGTTGCGCCCAACCCTGAAGGCGATCTCGCCCCCGATTCCCAGCGCCGCAAGAATTATTCCTGCAAATACGAAATCGGATGCCGTCCAGTCGACCTCCGGACTGAACCGCATTGCAATCGCCGGGAGGATCAGGAGTGCGACGAGCGCCCCCCATCCGGCGATGCGCCAACCATTGAGTGTTTTACCGGCTTCAAACATGAACGTTCTCCCTTTTGATCTGACGATGCCTAACCGGCGCCTGGGTGAGCGGCATGAGCAATTTCTGGGCAATTGCTGAAACCCTTCCTCAGAAGCCAATCATCGCCTAACCAGCGGGCGATGGGAGACACTTCCGCACCCTTATGCTTTGGCTGCTTCACGCTTGATTTCGCCAACCGGCAGCTTCTGCGCGATGGGATAGAAGTCGAACTGGGCAGCCGCTATTTCGACGCGCTGGCGCTGCTCGCACGCAGCCCTGGGGCGCTGGTTTCCAAAGATCGCTTCATGGAAGAGGTTTGGAAAGGTATCCCGGTCACTGATGAGGCGCTAACCCAGTGTATTCGTACGCTGCGCCGCTCGCTGGGCGACGAGGCATCCTCTCCGCGTTTCATCGAAACGGTGCCCAAGCACGGCTATCGTTTCGTGGCCGATATCTCTGAAGCCCCTGGTGCGCCCCGACTGGCGAGCCCACAATCGCCAGCCGCACGAGTGGCAGGAGCGACCACGATGGGAGCTTTGGCGGCAGGCTTGTTGGGGGGATTGTTTTACGGGATTACCGGAACCACCGGCGGGGCGGCCGGGATAGCGACACTCATCCTTCTTTCAGCCACTCTCGCAGTGCTTGGCGGTGCGGCGATCGGCACCGGAATGGCACTGGCCACACTCTGGCGCGGCGAGAAGGGTTGGGCCGTCATTCCGGGCGGTGCCGCAGGCGGGATTGTTATCGGCGCGCTGGGATCGGCGCTGGCAGCACACGGAATGCAATCGCTGACCGGAGTGTTTCCGGGCCGGGTCACGGGAATGTTCGAGGGAATGGCATTGGGTAGCGCCGTCGCTGCCAGTTTGCAGATCGTGCTGCGTGCGAACCTGTCGCAGGCTACGGCGATTGTATCAGCTACGCTTGTCGGCGCATCGTTCACCGGCCTGACGGCTCTTGCCGGAGGCTCGTTCCTGGGAGGGACCCTCGCCTTGCTCGAAGCGCAATTCCCGGCTTCGCACTTACAGATGGCGGATGTTGGAGCACTCTTCGGAGACGAAGGTTTTGGAGAATCCAGCCGATTCTTCACCGCGATGATCGAGGGCTCAGTCTTCGCATCGGCTATCGTCTATGCGAATCTGGTGTGGCGAACTCGCAGCAAATAAAAAGGCGGCCCGATCCGCGGCCGCCTTACCTCGGTGGTTCCCGTCCAAAAGAGAATAACTCTTCCGTTAGTCGATCCGGCGGACAGTATTCTCGTCTTCGGGCTTGACCGAGATGCGCACCGTTTCGCCCGAATTTCCTGGGAAGTCGGTGAACATGGCCTCGACCAGATTAGGGACGAGATACTGCAAGCGGTTAGAAGTGGACAGGGCCTGTGCCTTGCCTTCGAACAGACGCTCGCCCGTGGCTGCACGGTCGATCTTCATATCGATGCCGCTGGTATAGACCGTGTAGCTGGTCACGTCCGGACCACCGAACCAGGGATCGTAGAAGCCGTAGCCCCAGCGGCTGCCGACATAGCCGGCACGGATCAGGCGGCCGTCGCGTGTGCGATAATAGCGCGGACGATAGAAGGGCGAACGATAGCCGCGCCAAGGCGAATAGAATGGGTCATGGAAGCCCGTGCTGCGCACACGCTCCCGTCCGTTATCGACACCGTAATCGAAGCGAACCAGCAAGGTGGCATCTTCAGGTGAAGCGGCCTCTGCATAGCCCAGTCGAGCCATTTGTGCTTCGACTAAGTCAGCGTATTGCGAGAATTCGAGACCGCCAGCCAACGCAGGATCATCGGCCACCACGGCAAAGCTTTCACCTTGCGGAGCGGGCAGCTGCGTCTGGAAGCGCGATACATCGGCCTGGAACGGCGTGGCGCAGGCGGCAAGGCCTGCAAGGATCATGGGAACGGAGGCCAGCTTGAGTTTGCGCCCCCAACCCTTCGAACGGGTAGTCATAGCTTGGGTCCTTTCGTATCGCGCGTCGGCGCCGCCGTGTGCGAAGCCCTTGATGCACGATAGTTTCATAACTGTCGCCGTGTGCCAATTCCCCATGGCATTCTTCCAGCGAATGATCAGTCTTTTACGCCTTTTGCCATGAACGCCCATTGAATGCGCGGATTCACAAAAGATGCACCGCTCGCGAGGCTTGTCGGAGGGACCGGGAAGCGGCTAAGGGACCGCACGATTACAAACAATCAGGCGGCAAGCGAGACCCATGGCAGGCCATTCCAAGTTCAAGAATATCATGCACCGCAAGGGCGCGCAGGACAAGAAGCGCTCGAACCTTTTTTCCAAGCTGAGCCGCGAAATTACCGTGGCGGCAAAGATGGGTATGCCCGATCCGGACATGAATCCGCGCCTGCGCCTCGCGGTCAATGCGGCCAAGGCGCAGTCGATGCCCAAGGACAATATCCAGCGCGCAATCGACAAGGCCTCTGCCAGCGATGGCGAGAATTACGAGGAAGTGCGTTACGAGGGTTACGGCCCCGGCGGCAGCGCGATCATCGTTGAAGCGCTGACCGATAACCGCAACCGCACCGCCACCGCCGTGCGTACCGCCTTCAGCAAGAACGGCGGCAACCTTGGCACCGAGGGCAGTGTCCAGCACGGCTTCGAACGTGTCGGCCTGATCGAATACCCCGCCTCTGCCGGCGACGAGGAGAAAATCCTCGAAGCGGCGATGGAAGCAGGCGCCGAGGACATCGAAAGCTCGGAAGACGGCCACACCATCTGGACTGCCGCCGACGATCTTCATCAGGTGGCTGGCGATCTCGAAAAGTCGCTGGGCGAGGCGGAAAACGTCAAGCTGGCATGGAAGCCGAACATCACCGTCGAGATGGACGAAAAGAACGCCTCGACGCTCATCAAGCTGATCGATGCGCTGGAAGACGATGACGACGTCCAGACAGTCTGGGGAAATTACGAGATTTCGGACGAGGTGATGGACAAGGTCGGAGCCTGAGCGGTCTCGCCGTGAAGGCGCACGAATGGGCGATCGCCATCGTGCTCGGCGCGGCATTCCTGCTTGCTTTGGCGTGGCGCCTCGGATGGCGGATCGGGTTGTAGGAAACGCGTGTAGCAATGATTATCCTCGGCCTCGATCCTTCGCTCAGCTGCACCGGCTGGGGCGTTATCCGCGCCGAAGGTTCGCGCATCACGCATCTCGCCAACGGACAGCTCCCTACCGGGGCGAACCAGCCGATGGCAGAGCGTCTGGCGTTGCTGCAGGCCGGGCTGGCGCGGGTCATAGACGAATACCGTCCCGACCGTGCGGTTGCGGAAGAGATCTTCGTCAACAAGAACCCGCAGTCGACCCTGAAGCTGGCCCAGGCACGCGGCGCAGTGCTGGCCGCCTGCGGTGCGGCTGGCCTGCAGGTCAATGAACATGCGGCGCGGCTGGTCAAGAAGGCCGTGGTCGGCACAGGCGGCGCGGACAAACATCAGGTGCAGGCAATGCTCAAGATATTGCTGCCCGGAGCGACGATCGCGGGAGCCGACGCCGCCGACGCGCTTGCGGTGGCTATTGCCGATGCGCACCTGTGTCCCAGGCATTAAGGGCAGACAGCTGATTCGCTAACCGGCAGCTATCGAGTTTCACCACCAGGAAGCTGAAGTTTTCAGATTTGCCATCTCCATCGGCTCATTCCGACGGAACGCCCGCATAAGTTGCTCCATAGACGGCGATTCGAAAGTCGCGGTGCAGTGCGTTGTCGAACGGGATTTTCTGTGTCGCGAAGACGACCGCCATATCCTGCCCCGGGTCCACCCAGAACAACATGGAAGGTAAGCCGTCCCAGAAGAACTCGCCGACCGTCCCTCTGTTCTCTTCCGCAGACATGGGCGGCGCAGTGCGTACGAAGAAATCGAAGCCAAAGCCTCCCGTTCCCTTGCCCGTCAGCCACGAACGGTCTTCAGGGGTGATGCGCGGATCGAGCATATCGGTGGACATGAGGCGTATCGTCGCCGGCTCCAGGATGCGCTCACCGTCCAGCTCACCCTCGTTCAGCAGCATGCGGGCGAAGCGCATGTAATCGTCCACCGTGGTAACGATCCCCGAGCCGCCCATCGTCATCGGCTTTCCGGCAAAGTTCGCTTGGAGCCAGTCCTCACGCGGCATAGGGTCGAGCGTGCCGTTCTCACCGGCGACGTAGATGCGAGCCAGCCGACCGAGATCGCTTCTGTCGCGCTTCCATCCGCTGTCGGCCATGCCAAGCGGCGCGAATATGTTGGCCGCCACATATTCGTCGAAGGCCATTCCCGACAACACTTCGACGAGCCGCGCCTGTACATCGACGCTGGCGGAATAGATCCAGCGGGTGCCGGGGTCGGCACGCAGCGGAACCTGTGCCATCCTCTCGGAAAACTCGGCGAGGGTATTGTCGGACGAGAGCGGTTCCAGCTGCGCCCAGACCCTGTCCGCCGGTTCGCCTGAATCGCCGTAGGTAAATCCCGCGGTATGGCGCAGCGCGTCGCGCACCGTCGGCGGGCGTGAAGGATCGCGCAGAACCGGATTGCCATCGCTGCCGATATCGGTTGCAACCTGCAAATCCTTGTATTCGGGAAGATGCCAATACAATGGATCGTCCAGCTCGAACCTGCCTTGCTCCCAGAGTTGCATGAGCGCTACGCCGGTCACCGGCTTGGTCATGGAGAAGACCTGTACGAGGGTATCGCGCGCAAAGGGGCGATTATCTTCGCGCGATGCCAATCCCGAGTTCTCGAAACAGGTTTCGCTTCCATCCTTCCAGATCAGGGTCGATGCCCCGACCGCCCTGCCTTCCGTAACCACACTGTCGAGGAAACTTGCGATCGTCGAACAATCCGGAGCGAATGAGGAAACCGGAATTTCGTTCGAAACCGGGACCGTTGCACAGGCAGCCAATCCGATCGCGCTCGCCAGCGCCAGACCTTGTCTTACCATCTACTCCCCCTTCTCCACCCGTTTTGCGCGGTGCGATAGCGTTGCGGCACACGCGATCCCAGCGCCCGTCATTGCCCGTATCGTCGTAGCCGCAATTTTGTGGCATACCCAACCGGACACAAAAACTGTCCAGAATTGAAAAGCCTATAACTCAATGACCAAACTTGCGATGTACGGAATTCCCAACTGCGACACCGTCAAGAAAGCCCGAAAATGGCTCGAGGCGGAGGGCATCGAATATGCGTTCCACGATTACAAGAAGGAGGGCGCCGATCCTGCCAGACTGTCGGCGTGGAGCGACGCGGCGGGATGGGAAGCGTTGCTCAACAGGCGTGGGACGACATTTCGCAAACTGCCCGACGAGGACAAGGCCGATATCGATCGCGTAAAGGCGATCGACTTGATGGTGAAACATCCCAGCATGATAAAGCGCCCGGTGATCGAACACGATGGCGGCATATTGGTGGGCTTTTCGGAAGACGGCTGGTCGGCGGCGCTTCAATAGCCGCTGTCGCTGCCCCAACCCTTGTTGTCACCGGCAGTCAGACCACGGGCGTTTTCTTTCGAACTGCTCGTAATCTGCTGCTTGAGGGATGAGAAATCATTCCCCGATCCGTAGATGAGTCCCACCACGATGGCCGTGCCGATTAGGAGTTTCTTGAACATGGCGAGATTATTTAGCCGATTCGTCCTCAAGATTTCGTTACTATTTATCCTTGCCAGCCCGGCCGCGATCAGTGCCCAGGAGATGCTCGTGATCGCGCATCGCGGTGCAAGCGGGGAGCGGCCCGAGCATACGCTGGCGGCATATGAGAGAGCGATAGACCAGGGCGCCGACTACATCGAACCGGATCTGGTCGTGACCCAGGACCTCCACCTTGTCGCACGCCACGAAAACGAGCTTTCGGATACGACCGACGTCGCGGAGCGCGAGGAATTCGCCGACCGCCGGCGCACCAAGACGATCGATGGCACCATGGTGAGCGGATGGTTCGCCGAAGATTTTACCCTTGCCGAATTGCGCACCGTACGGGCGAAGGAACGCCTGCCCGGCGTCCGGCCAGCCAATGCGCGCTTCGACGGGCTCTATCCCGTGCCGACCTTCGCCGAGATCGTGAAACTGGTGAGAGCCAAACAGGCCGAAACGGGCCGCACCATCGGCCTGTACCCCGAATTGAAGCATCCGACCTTCCTGCTGCAGGAGGCGGGCATCGACAGCGTCGACCTGCTGGTCACCGCGCTGCGCGAAGCCGATCTGGACGATGCGGAAGACGCGGTCTTCGTGCAGAGTTTCGAAGTCGCACCGCTACGCCGATTGGACCGGTTGATCGACGCAAGATTGGTATTGCTTGCCACGCCAGGAAAAGGACCGGCCGACGAACCGGCGCTGCGTTACGAGGATATGCTTTCCCCCAGCGGACTGACCGAGGTGGCCAGCTATGCCGATGCGATAGGTGCGGACTTGCGCCTCCTGCTCAATCCCGATGGGACGCCTACCGGGCTGATCGAAGCGGCGCAGGCAGCCGGGCTGGAAGTTCATGCCTGGACGGTGCGCAAGGAAAACGTCTTCTTGCCGGGGCCGCTGCGCAGTTCAGGCGGCGAGACTGCGCGCGGTAATGTGGAAGCCTTGATCGGCCTCCTCGAAGCGGTCGGTGTCGACGGCTATTTCACCGACGATCCGGCAGTATCGATCAAGCTGCGCGGGCAGTGACGATGTAGTTCAGCGACAGATCGTCCGACAGGTGCAGGCCCTTCATCGGCGAAAATGCGATTCCTTTCGGTTCACCCATGGTGAGACCTGCGGAGGCAAGGATTTCGGACAGTTCATCGGGAGTGACGAAATCGCTCCACTCGTGCGTACCTTTCGGGATCAATCCGAAGCTCTCAGCCGCGCCGATCATCAGCGTGCGCGAGCGCACGGTCCGGTTCGGGGTGGAAAGGACCATCAGCCCGCCTTCGGCCAGCCGGGCCGCCAGTTGCGCGGCGAAAGCCTGCTTGTCGGCGACATGTTCGATCACCTCCATCGCGGTGACGAGATCGAAGATGCCGATGTCATGCCCGGCAAGCTCGCCCGCCATGTAGCGGATATCGAGCCCGCTCCGCCCGGCATGGATCGCTGCAGCCGCCACGTTTTCGGGCGCCGCATCCACTCCGGTCACATCCGCACCCAACCGTGCCAGCGGTTCGCAGAGCAAACCTGCGCCGCATCCCACATCGAGCGCGCTTTTTCCGGCGAGCGGCCGCGTATCGCGAACGTCGCCCGTCCAGTGCAGATCGATCGCCTCGCGCAGGAACTTGAGCCGTACAGGATTGAGCTTGTGCAACATCGCGCTGGATCCCTTCGGATCCCACCAGTCCTTGGCCAGCTTGCCGAAATGCACGGCTTCTTCGGGCCGGATCGTTTGACCGGCTGAAGTATTGCTTGGGAGGCTCGTGGTTGCATCGCTCATGCGCCGTGGCTAGCAGCCATATCCCACGCATTCCAGTACGGAGAGATTCCCGCTTGGCCCGCATCGTGATGAAATTCGGCGGCACCTCCATGGCGGGGACCGAACGCATTCGCCGCGTCGCCAATATCGTGCGCAAGCAGGCGGCGGGCGGCAATCAGGTCGCGGTGGTCGTCAGCGCCATGGCGGGCGAGACCGATCGGCTGGTAAACTTCTGCCGAGAAGCCAACGCGCTTTACGACCCGGCCGAATACGATGTCGTGGTGGCAAGCGGCGAACAGGTCACCTCGGGCCTGCTCGCGCTGACGCTCCAGTCGGTTGGGGCCAGGGCGCGTAGCTGGTTGGGCTGGCAATTGCCGGTCCGGACCATCGAAGCGCATGCCCGGGCGCGGATCGAGGGCATCGATGCGGACGAACTTGTCGCCTCGATGGAGCGCGGCGAGATTGCGGTCATTCCCGGGTTCCAGGGCCTTGCGAAAGACGGGCGTATCACGACACTCGGGCGCGGTGGGTCCGACACTTCTGCAGTAGCAGTGGCAGCGGCTGTCAACGCCGACCGCTGCGACATCTATACCGATGTGGACGGCGTCTATACCACAGACCCGCGGATCGTGGCCAAGGCACGCAAGCTCAAAGCGGTGACCTACGAGGAAATGCTCGAACTGGCGAGTGTGGGGGCCAAGGTGCTGCAGACCCGCAGCGTAGGCCTTGCGATGAAGGAGGGCGTGCGTGTGCAGGTCCTCTCCAGCTTCGTGGGCGACGATGCGATCCCCGCAGACGAACTTCCGGGCACGATGATCGTGTCGGAAGAGGAAATGGACGAATTGGTGGAGAAGGGCGAAGTGGAACGCCAGCACGTAACCGGCATCGCGCACGACAAGAACGAAGCCAAGATCATCCTCACCCGCGTGCCCGACAAGCCGGGTTCGGTGGCGCATATCTTCGAACCGCTCGCGCAGGCCAGCATCAATGTCGATATGATCATCCAGAACGTTGGTCGCGACAAGGGTGAGACCGACGTCACCTTCACCGTGCCCCAGGCCGATCTCGCCCGCGCGCAGGCCCTGCTCGAGGACAGGCGCGACGACATCGGCTATAACCGGCTGATAACCGACAGCAAGATCGCCAAGATTTCCGTGGTCGGTGTCGGCATGAAGAGCCATGCCGGGGTCGCCAGCACCATGTTCCGCGCCCTGTCCGACCGCGGCATCAATATCCAGGCAATCTCGACCAGCGAGATCAAGGTCAGCGTGATGATCGACGAGGACGAGACCGAACTGGCGGTGCGCGTCCTGCACACCGCCTACGGCCTCGATGCGGAGGACGAAGCAGCTTGAGCCACACGGCGAGAATACTCCTTCTCGGGTCCGGCGAACTGGGGCGAGAGTTCGTGATCTCGGCCAAGCGGCTGGGCGCCTATGTAGTGGCCTGCGATTCCTATGACGATGCACCCGCGATGCAGCTGGCAGATAGCCGTGAGGTCTTCTCGATGCTCGACGGCGAAAAGCTGCGCGAGGCCGCCGAGAAGCACCGACCCGACTACATCGTCCCCGAGATCGAGGCGATCCGCACCTCCGTGCTGGCCGAACTGGAGGAGGAAGGCTTCGCTGTCGTCCCCTCGGCTCGCGCTGCCCAGCTGACGATGAATCGCGATGCGATCCGCGATCTTGCCGCGAACGAACTTGGGCTCGTGACGTCGAAATATCGCTACGCCAAGAATCTCGAGGAAGTGCGTGCTGCGGCAGAACACACCGGCTTTCCCTGCGTCATCAAGCCGGTCATGTCGTCATCGGGCAAGGGGCAGAGTACGGTGCGCGAGGCGGCGAAGCTGGAGGAGGCATGGGACTATGCCTGTGCCAACATGCGCGGCGACCGCCAGCGTGTGATTGTCGAACAATTCGTCGACTTCGATTACGAGATCACCCTGCTTACGGTGCGGCACAAGGATGGCGTGACCTTCTGCCCGCCGATCGGGCACCGGCAGGAGCGCGGCGATTACCAGGAAAGCTGGCAGCCCACGCCCATGACCGAAGCGGCGATCGCCAATGCCCAGGAGATGGCACGCAAGGTCGTCGACGAGCTGGGCGGCTATGGTCTGTTCGGGGTCGAATTCTTCGTGAAGGGCGAGGAGGTGATCTTCTCGGAGCTATCACCCCGTCCGCACGACACCGGCATGGTTACGCTGGTCAGCCAGAACCTCACCGAGTTCGACCTGCATACCCGCGCAGTGATGGGGCTGCCCGTCCCGCCTGAAATGCGCGCGCGGCCTTCTGCCAGCGCAGTCATACTCGCCGAGCGAGACAGTACGGCGCTGTCGTATGAATGCCTCGCCGAGGCTCTCGAAGAACCGGGCACCGATCTCAGGATCTTCGCCAAGCCGAGCAGCCGGCCATACCGTCGGATGGGCGTGGCGCTGGCGACCGCAGGCGATACCGACGAGGCACGGCGCAAGGCGCGCGATGCCGCACACAAGGTGCGGATCGTCTACGGCGACTAGCCGCCAGAACTAACGACAGCGGCCCCGTTCGATTTCGCGCCCCAGTAGCGCTCCGCCAGCCGCTCCAAGAATTGTGCCGAGGCTGCGATCACCGCGCGAATCTATTTCACGTCCAAGGATGGCGCCGAGCGCACCGCCTACGATCAGACCCGTAGTGCCATCCCGCTTGCGGCAGTAGACGCGTCCATCGCGGCCTCTCCAGACCCGGGTGTTGCGATAGACCGGTTCACCGTAATATCGACCTTGATGGCGGGAATAGCGGTTGTCGCGGTAGCGGCGCTTTTTCCAGCGATCATCATCGTCGTCATCGTCCTCCCAATCGTCGTCGTCCCAATCACCGTCGTCATCGGAATGATGCCACGCCATTGAAAGGTCGGGACCTGCGTAAGGCGCGTAGCTGTAAACCGGCTCAGCTGCATTGGCGGGTGCGGCAAAAACCATACCGCCGACGGCAAGAGCGAGGAGCGAGCTTGTTGTTTTCCTGAGCATTGGTTCGTCTCCGAATTGCAGTGGGCCCCACTGTCATCGGGAAAACATGAACGGAAGGAGACCGGCTTCGACAGCCTTTGCCCGATCACGGCGAAATGCCTTTTACTTGCGTTCGGTTACTTGCGGACAGGACCGCCCGGTTCTATCCGCCGTCAATGACCGCCTATCCCAAAACCGACCGCCTCATGCAGCGCGGTGCAGATTTTCTCGGTTCACGCTATGCGATCCTGTGCGGCGCAATGAGCTGGGTGTCCGAACGCAACCTCGTATCTGCCATCTCGAACGCCGGGGGCTTCGGCGTGATTGCCTGCGGAGCGATGACGCCCGAGCTGCTCGAGACGGAAATCGCCGAGACGCAGAAGCTGACCGACAAGCCGTTCGGCGTGAACCTCATTACCATGCACCCGCAGCTGTTCGATCTGATCGCGGTCTGCGATGCCGCCGGTGTGAGCCATGTGGTGCTGGCAGGCGGCATTCCCCCAAAGGGCAGTGTCGAAGCCATCAAGGGCGGGAAGAACCCGGCGAAGGTCCTCTGCTTTGCCCCTACGCTTGCTCTCGCCAAGAAACTGCTTCGCTCCGGCGCGGATGCGCTGGTGATCGAAGGTATGGAAGCGGGCGGGCATATCGGCCCAGTATCGACCAGCGTTCTGGCGCAGGAAATTCTTCCCGAATTATCCCAGGACCATATCATTTTCGTGGCCGGCGGGATCGGCCGCGGCAACGCCATGGCAGGGTATCTGGAAATGGGCGCGGCGGGCGTGCAACTCGGAACGCGTTTCGCCTGCGCAAAGGAAAGCATTGCCCACCCGAACTTCAAGAAAGCCTTCTTCCGTGCCAATGCACGCGACGCCATTGCAAGCGTGCAGGTCGATCCGCGCCTGCCGGTGATTCCGGTCCGCGCGCTCAAGAACAAGGGCACGGAGGAATTTACCCGGAAACAGATCGAAGTTGCGCGCGTTCTGGATCGCGAAGAGATCGCAATGGAAGAAGCACAACTACAGATCGAACATTATTGGGCTGGCGCGCTACGCCGCGCCGTCATCGATGGCGATGTCGAAAACGGCAGTCTGATGGCGGGCCAGTCTGTGGGTATGCTCAAGGAAGAAGAGCCGGTCGCGAGTATCATCGCAAAGCTGATGACCCAAAGCGAGGAAGCGCTCACGCGCCGGTAAGGTGAATATCCACCGGCTCGATCTCGACGTCGCAATATATCGCGACCGGGTACAGGTTACCCATCGCGGCACCGACGTTTTCGTCGATCAGAGAGCGAAATATCCCTTTTCGACCGATGGATCGGTGGTAGGGCATCCGCGTTTTCTCGAAGACACGATCGTGCGCGCCATCCGCCAGATCATCAGGGAGGGCGGCTACCTGCTGCGCAATCCCATCGCTCATGTGATCCGCTGCGACGGAATTCTCAACGACGAAGAAAAAGCCATCATCGAGGAAGCACTGCACGAAACGGGCATGAAGGAAGTCATCTTCGAGCTCGATGAGTAGAAACCGCAAGTTTCGCCGGGTCTAGTCGTTCCCGCTTGCGAATGACCGCTGCAAGGCGCCAGGAACCCCGTATGTCAGA
The DNA here is from genome assembly GCF_056857815.1 of Qipengyuania sp. B-5. Lineage (NCBI taxonomy): Bacteria > Pseudomonadati > Pseudomonadota > Alphaproteobacteria > Sphingomonadales > Erythrobacteraceae > Qipengyuania > Qipengyuania sp. B-5. The sequence goes on from NZ_JBSXNU010000035.1 coordinate 129,303, forward strand.
TACGCTCGTCCTCACGCTGTCCTGCGCCGACCGTCCCGGAATAACCGCGCGCGTCAGCTCCTTCCTGTTCGAACGCGGTGGTAACATCCTCGAAGCGCAGCAGTTCAACGATCGCTCCTCGGACGCCTTTTTCATGCGGGTCGAATTCGACCCAGGCCATGCGAAACTCGACACTCTTCGCAAGCAATTCGCCGATCTGGCCGATGAATTCGCGATGGACTGGAAGCTTACCCTGCGCGACCGGCCAAAGCGCGTGCTGATCATGGTCAGCAAGTTCGACCACTGTCTTGCCGACCTCCTCTACCGCTGGCGGATCGGCGAATTGGCCATGGAGCCCGTGGCAATCATTTCCAACCACCCCCGTGAGGCGATCGAGCATACCCATCTGGGCGATATTCCCTTCCATCATCTTCCAATCACGCCGGAGACGAAACCGGATCAAGAAGCCGAAACAAGAAAGCTCGCCGATCGATACGATGCCGAACTGGTTGTTCTGGCGCGCTACATGCAGATTCTCTCGAACCGGCAGGCGGCGCATTTCGCCGGACGGTGTATCAATATTCACCACTCCTTCCTGCCCGGGTTCAAGGGCGCAAGGCCTTACCATCAGGCCTTCGAGAGAGGCGTCAAGATGATCGGGGCCAGTGCGCATTACGTGACAGCCGATCTCGACGAAGGACCGATCATTCATCAGGCGGTCGAGCCGATCAGCCATGCCGACAGCCCCGATCGGCTGGTCAGCAAAGGCCGGGAAATCGAAAGCCGGGTGCTGGCCGAGGCAGTTCGGCTGCACCTGGAAGAACGCGTGCTCCTCAACGGGCAACGTACGGTAGTCTTCAGAAGCTGATCGACCGCACATAACGAAGTGGGCTGCGCCTCTGCGTACTCATTGGGCCCTTGTCCGATGCGCGCACCTTGCTAGGCTCCTTGGCGGACGGGCGAGTGGAGAGACCTATATGTGCGATCAGCACCAGCTGGCCCGATGGGCAAAGCATAATCTTTCACGCAGGGCTTTCGGAGCAGGCAGTCTTGCCGGTGCCGCCGGGGCGGCTGCCGCCGCCTGCACGCCGATGGATATAAGCACGGGTGAAGACGCTGACGCGGTATCGTCCCGGCAGGTCAGCTTTCGCACACCTTCCGGCACGATGGATGGCGAGTTCTTTCACCTCCAGACGGGAGAAAATCCCGGAGTAATCTTCTGGCCCGATATTGCCGGCATACGGGATGCCAAACGCCAGATGTCTCGGCGTCTTGCCGGGGAAGGCTATGCGGTATTGCTCGTCAATCCATATTACCGCGACGTATCCGGCGAACAGTTTGCCGACTTCGCGACATTCGCTGCGAACGAAGGTTTCCAGAAAGTGGGTCCGTGGCGCGGGAAGCTCGATGCTGCGGCAATCGGCTCGGACGCAAAGGCTGCGGCCGAATGGCTCTTCGGGCAGGACGCCGTCGATACCGGCGCACGTATCGGTACCCAGGGCTATTGTATGGGCGGCCCGTTCACGATCTGGAGCGCGGCCGCAGATAATCGGATCGGTGCGGCATGCAGCTTTCACGGCGGCGGCCTGGTGCGCGATGGCGAGAATAGCCCGCACCGTATGTTGCAGGGCGACGTGCATTATCTCATCGCAATCGCACAGGATGACGATGCCGGAGAACCGGAAGCCAAGACGGCCCTGCGCAACGCGGCTGCGACGGTAGGCGCACCTGCCGAGATAGAGGTCTATCCCGGCGATCACGGTTGGTGCGTGCCCGATAGTCCGGCTTACGATCGTGACGCTGCAGAGCGTGCCTGGGCTCGGTTGCTGGCGACCTATTCAGCGGCGCTTTAACGGAGATGCTAGCCCCAGGCGAAGATACCTGCCGGTTTCGCTTGCGGGCTCACAGTACCGCGTTACCATGGCGCCCACGTAGCCAAGAGGGGTGTGGTAATGGGTAGTACGATTGCACTGACGTTGTTGGTTCTGCTGCTGCTTGTGTTCCTGCTGATGGCAGTACGCGTGGTGAAGCAGGGCTACGTGTACACCATTGAACGCTTCGGCAAATACACCAAGGGGGCAGAGCCGGGATTGCACATCATTACACCGTTCATCGACCGGGTCGGTCACAAGGTGAACATGATGGAACAGGTGCTCGACATCCCGGGCCAGGAAATCATCACCAAGGACAATGCCATGGTGGGCGTGGATGCGGTGGTGTTTTTCCAGGTCCTGGATGCGGGCAAGGCCGCCTATGAAGTTTCCGGCCTGCACAACGCTATCCTCGCCCTGACCACCACCAATCTGCGGACGGTCATGGGTTCGATGGACCTCGATGAAACCCTGTCCAAGCGGGACGAGATCAACGCACGCCTGCTCAGCGTGGTCGACCATGCGACCTCACCTTGGGGCATCAAGATCACCCGCGTGGAGATCAAGGACATCCGTCCGCCGATGGACATCTCCGAAGCCATGGCCCGACAGATGAAGGCGGAGCGCCTGAAGCGTGCCGAGATCCTTGAGGCGGAAGGCGACAAGACAAGTTCCATCCTGCGTGCCGAAGGTCGCAAGCAGTCCGCCATCCTCGAAGCGGAGGGCAAGCGTGAAGCCCAGTTCCGCGATGCAGAAGCGCGCGAACGCGCGGCGGAAGCGGAGGCGAGAGCCACCGAGATGGTCTCCAACGCTATCGCGAGTTCCGGCAACCAGGCGATCAATTATTTCGTGGCGCAGGAATATACCAAGGCAGTCGCGAAATTCGCCGAGAGTCCCAATGCGAAAACCATCCTTTTCCCGGTAGAAGCGACCCAGTTGATCGGTTCGCTCGGCGGGATAGGAGAATTGGTGAAGGGCACCTTCGCGGAGGGTGCGGGAAAAGCCGATACCGGCACAGCCATTCCCGAACCGCGCGAGCGCGCGCCGGTTCGCAATCCCAGCGTACCGCCCACGCGCAATCAGGGCTGAGATCGCGATGGATGGTATCGAAAGCTATTGGATCTGGGTGATACTCGGCCTTTCGCTCGCAGCGCTCGAAATGCTGGTGCCGGGCGTCTATCTCATCTGGCTGGCTCTGGCGGCATTGTCCGTGGCCGTGCTTTCCTTCGTCTCGGGGCCTCCGCTGGCGCTGGAAATTATCTCATTCGTATCGCTGTCGCTGATATTCGCCTTTTCCGCCAAGCGCTGGCTGCGCGACCGGCCGATCGTCTCATCCGATCCCTTGCTCAATAACCGCGCGGGGCGGTTGGTAGGCGAAACGGCACTGGTCACCCAGGCGATCGAAAGCGGGACCGGCCGGGTCAAGGTCGGCGATAGCGAATGGACCGCGCGCGGCGAAGATGCTGAAGCGGGCACCCGCGTTCGGATCACGGGCAATCGCGGAACAGACCTCTTGGTCGAACCGATCGAGCTGCTACGCGACGAGAGCTGAAAGAAACTAGGCGCTCAACCTCTCGGCAAAGCGCCCATGCTTGCGGAAGCGTGTCATCCATTTGTCGAGAAACAGACCGAGCGGCTTGGGCACGATTCCGAACTTTTCGAACCCGGGATATTTATCGCTCACGACATTGCCCTGCTTGAGCAGGTTCCACTGGTCGCTGCCCATCGGAGTACCTGGGAGTGCAGCGAAGATGGCCGACAGGCTGTCGGGCATGGGCAGGAAGGTCCGCTTGCGGCCCTGCGCCGTGGCGATCCTCCGGTTGATCTCCATCATTGTCAGCCTTTCCGGCCCACCGAGTTCGTATGTCTTGCCGCCGTGCGCTCCTGGGTTATCGAGACTCCGCGCGATCACTTCGGCGACATCGTCCACATAGACCAATTGCAGCTCTGCCCCGGGTCCGAAAACCGGCAGTATGGGAAGTTTCGCGATCAGCGTGCCGAACATGTTCAGGAAATTGTCGTCCTTTCCGAACATGATTGAAGGCCGGACTATGGTCGCGTCGGGAAAGGCTTCTTTGACGCGCCGCTCGCCAAGATGCTTCGCGCTGGCATATTCGTTCTCGGCGTCTTCGTCCGGCTCGTCGGCTATAGCGCTCACGTGGACAAAGCTTCGCGCGCCGGTGCCCTTGGCGATCTTGGCCATCCAGCCCGGAGCTTCGCCCATCAGCCTGTGTAGGTCGCCTTCGAAACTGCCAACGAGATTGACCACCGCATCGGCGCCCTCGATGCACCGTTCCACACTGCCGCGATCGGCGGCATCCATCCGGGCGAACTGTAGCTGGCCGAGATTGGCGAGGGGCTTGAGCTTGAAAGCCGCCTGTGGATCACGTCCGCAGATTCTCAGCCTGGCGCCGCGCGACAGAAGCGCCTGCGCCACGTAATTGCCAAGGAAGCCAGTCCCGCCCATCAGCACCACCAGCTTGCCGTTCAATGCGCCGCTCTTTGCCATTTGTCTCGTCTCGAAAATATGCGGAATGGGATACGTCCGCTGCGCCCTAGCCGCAATGCGCTTTCGCCCGCAAGCGCTCGCCCTTCGGATAGAGCAATTTGCGTTGACAAAGTAGCGGCTGCTTCGCTAGTGGCCCGCGCCTACCCGAACCCGGACATGGATGTTCCGTGGATCGATCGTGTGCCCAGATGGCGGAATTGGTAGACGCACCGTCTTCAGGTGGCGGCGCTCGCAAGGGCGTGGAGGTTCGAGTCCTCTTCTGGGCACCAACTCATTGAAATCATTGAATAAATCGTCAGAAACACGGTCCTCGGAGCGTGTTTGCTACGATTCACTGTTACGGTTTGGTGCCCATAGTTCCGGCTTAAGCATCGGAAAAACAGTCAGAAATGG
>NZ_JBSXNU010000036.1:0-41851 GCF_056857815.1 Qipengyuania sp. B-5
CGATCACGTCCATATGTTCGTTGAAATCCCACCGCATATCTCGGTCAGCGACTTCGTGCGCCGGGTCAAGGGGCGGTCCTCGCGCAAGATCCAGCAGGAGTTCGAGCATATCCGCAAGCGCTACTGGGGCCAGCGCTTCTGCAGCGTGGCTACTTCTCAACCACGTCCGGAAACATCACCGACGATATCATCATGCGCTATCTCGACCGCCATACCCACAAGCAAGGCTTCAGCCCTTCGCCATGAACCTACCGGCGTCAGCCGGTCAGTCATTCAGAGGTGGCGTCTGTCCAGCCATTTCGCCAGCGCTACTCCGCCCGTGATGAGGAAGGGCACGAGCACTATGCTGAGGGCGACCTTGGCGATTACCTGCCCGATGAGAAGCGGGGCGATGTCGAATTCGCCATAAAAGGCCAGTGTTACGAAAATCACCGAATCGATTGCCTGGCTCAGCGCGCTGGCAATCGCGCCGCGGGCCATGAGTCCGACAGTGTTACCGTCTCCAGATCCCCTCAGGCGGGAAAATATCCAGACGTTCAATAGTAGCGAGACAATATAGGCTGCAGGACCGGCCGCCATGATGCGGGGAGTTTGCGCAAGGACTGTCTCGAAGGCATTGAGGTCAGAGCCACGGTATTCAAGCATCTCGGAAGAAGCAGGTAACCACAAGACCAGGAATATGAGCGCGGCGGAAAAGGCGAGTGGGAGAAAGCCCCACCAGACCAGCCTCTGTGCGAGCTTTTCTCCGTAAAGCTGTGCGATCGTGCTGGAAATTACCACCAGGCCGAGAAAGGCGAAAATGCCGGACTCCACGGCAAGCCGGGTAGGCCACAGCTGCACCTGTTTGAATGCCAGCACGCCCGCGATCACGGTCAGGCCGCCATAAAGGACCAGGAATACGAACAGGCCCAGCGGCACGGTGGCTGCGGCGATGCGGGTTTGATTGGCCGGTTGCTCGATCATGGTTCTGGAAGCGCTGTCTCGTGACTGGTGATAGCCGAAGCTGGAAGTGCGACCGTAAATTGACTAAGCGGAGCCGCCGCGCAAGGTAGCGGCCGATTTCATCCGCAACTAGTCTTTGTTGCTCCAGTGCAATGCGAAGGGGTCCGCATGCCACCTGTCGTTATCAATATTCTCGGGATCGTCGCGATCCTGGCCATCGCCTTCCTTCTTTCCACGGGTAAAAGGCGGATCAAGCTGCGCGTGGTAGGCGCTGCGTTTGCGCTTCAGGCGATCATGGCGTTGCTCGTATTACGGACACCGTGGGGAGTAGAGGCGATCCAGGCGATGTCGAACGGCGTTATCGCATTGCTGGATTACTCCAAGGTGGGGATCGAATCCGTTTTTGGCCCGATGGATGCCAACCCCTTCGCCAATACCTTCGTCATCGCGGCACTGCCGGTGATCATCTTCTTTGCCGCTCTGGTTTCCATATTGTATCACTGGGGCATAATGCAGCGGCTGGTCCGTTGGGTCGGCGGGGCGATCGGCTGGATCACCGGGATCAGCAAGGTCGAGGCGCTCGGCAGTGCGGCGAACATTTTTGTGGGCCAGTCCGAAAGCCCGCTGGTGGTGCGCCCCTATCTGGCTGCGCTGACGCCGAGCCGTCTTTTCACCCTGATGGCAGTGGGGATGGCTGGCGTGGCCGGAACGATCCTTGCCGCCTATGCCAGCTTTATCGGCGAGGATGCCGTTCCTTTCCTGCTTGCGGCGGCCTTTATGTCGGCGCCCGGTGGCATATTGATGGCAAAGATCATTATGCCCGACGACGATAGCCCGCTGGCCCGCGATGCGGCGGAACTTTCCGGCGTCGAGCCCGAAGACGAGATCGTTCTGCCGAAGACCCGCATCAGCGCCGAGGGGCCGGCTGCCATTACCGAGAGCGGTAAGCCGCACGAGGTCACGGTTGCCGAAACTTTCGAGGAAGGTCACACGCCCGCCAACGTGATCGAAGCAGCCGCGCAGGGCACGCAGACCGGTGTTAAGCTGGCCGTGGCAGTTGGCGCGATGGTGCTGACCTTTGTTGCGCTGGTTGCACTCGCCAACGGCGTTCTCGGCGGGATCGGCGGATTGTTCGGCTATCCCGATCTGACTTTCCAGTTGATCCTTGGCTGGATCTTCGCACCTGTGATGTTCCTGATAGGCATCCCCTGGGATCAGGCTGGCGCCGCGGGCGGTTTGTTCGGCACCAAGATCGTGCTCAACGAATTCGTTGCTTTCATCCAGCTGGGCGGCATGGATGCCGGTATCCTGAGCGATCGCAGCCGCGCCATCGTCACTTTCGCGCTGTGCGGTTTTGCCAATTTCAGTTCGATCGCGATCCAGATGGCGGTGACGGGCGGCCTCGCGCCTAACCAGAGGCCGGTTATTGCTAAGCTGGGTATCAGAGCGCTGGCTGCCGGCAGTCTCGCCAACTTAATGAGCGCGGCGCTGGCGGGGCTCTTCCTTCCGTATTAAAGGGCGCAGACATTATGACCGATTCTAACACCGATATCGCGGTTGTGTCGCTGGTGCAGCCGTTGGACAGCATTGCCGAAGAACTCGGTCGGAGCTTCGAGGAATATGGATTTGCGGTAATCCGCGACCATGGCATTCCGCAGGGGCTGATCGACAGGGCCGAGGCTATGTCGAAGGAATTTTTCGCTCTGCCCGAACATGTGAAAAAGGCTTACCACATTGTCGGTGGGGGCGGGGCACGCGGTTATACGCCCTTCGGTACCGAGAAGGCGAAAGACGCGAACGTTCACGACTTGAAGGAATTCTGGCATGTCGGTCGCGAACTGCCCGAAGGTCATCCGCTGTCCGAATATATGGCGGACAATGTCTGGCCCGACGAGGTCGAAGGATTTCGCGAGACCTTCACGAAACTATACGCCGCTTTCGAAGAGGCCGGGGGTCGCGTGCTCGAGGCGATCGCCATCCACCTCGGCCTGCCGCGTGAATTCTTCGCGCCGACGGTAGAAGACGGCAATTCGGTCATGCGTCTTCTGCGCTATCCTCCGCTGGAGGGGGAGGAGGCCGAAGGGGCAATCCGGGCCGCCGCCCATGGCGACATCAACACCATCACTCTGCTCCTAGGCGCAGAAGAGGCGGGCCTCGAGCTGCTGACCCGGCAGGGACAGTGGAAAGCCGTCGAGGTGCCGGAAGGTGCGCTGGTCATCAACGTGGGCGACATGCTCGACCGTTTGACCAACGGAAAACTGCGCTCGACCACGCATCGCGTCGTGAACCCGCGCGGCGAAGCGGCATACCGGGCACGCTACTCGATGCCGTTTTTCCTGCACTTCCGGCCGGATTACGTGATCGAAACCTTACCCTCGTGCATCGACCCGGAAAACCCGTCGGATCATCCAGCTCCGATTTCGAGTCACGACTACCTGATGCAACGCTTGCGCGAGATCAATCTCGCCTGATGCACGGTCTGTCGACAGGCGCAGGCAAACTTTTCTAAAGCTGTGTGCTTTTTGCAACAGCAGTAAACCTCTGAAATACAAGGGGAGTTTTGTGGTCCGCGAGGTATTGTCCACATTACTGTCACGGTTGTCTTGACTCTGTCATAAAACGATAGCTTTGCCGAAACATCGTCAGCCTAGCGGGGCGGCGCATCTCCAGTGCTACCATGTTTTCAATCCGAAGAGACGAAGGGGTCTTCTCCGATGAAGTTCAAGTATCTTTTGGCCACCTCTGTGGTTGGTCTATCTGCAGTGGCAGCGACGCCTGCTTTCGCCCAGTCGACGGGTTCCGTCGATTTCGAAGAAGACGATGAAGTCATCGTTGTCACCGGCGCACGCTTCGACGGCGTGGGCGGGGTCGAGGTTCCCGACACGTCGAAGGCAAAGCAAGTTCTGAATGAAGAGGTCATCCGTCGCCAGCGCCCTGGGCAAACCGTAAATGACATCGTCAACTTGGTGCCTGGCGTCAGTTTCCAGAACAACGATCCTTGGGGTTCTTCTGGCGGTGGCTTCACCATTCGCGGCTTTGGCTCCGACCGCGTTTCGCAGACACTTGACGGTCTTCCGCTGAACGATTCGGGCAACTACGCACTTTACACTAACCAGCAGGTGGACCCGGAAGTACTCGAAGAGGTTAACGTCAACCTCGGTACCACCGACGTCGACAGCCCGACCGCTTCGGCGACCGGGGGCACGATCAACATTCGCACACGTGAGCCGGGCGACGCACCGGGCATCACTGCTACGATGACCTATGGCGACGTTCTTGCCGAAGGCGCAGAAGACACCCTCTACGTTCGCGGTTTCGGCATGATCGACACCGGCGACTTCACCGGAATGGGCACTAAGGCTTTCGTTTCGGCCAGCTACACCACCTATGGCGTTCCGTACAATCCGTATGGTCGTGTCAACAAGACGCAGGTAAACGGCCGTATCTGGCAGGATATCGGTACGAATGGCGACTTCATCTCTATTTCTGGCCACTTCAACCAAAACCGCAATAATTTCGCTGGTTCGGAATTCATTGGCGATCTGCTCGGCTACTACGAGGGCGATTTCAGCAAAGAAGACCGTTTCAGCGCTTATGAAGGCGCTGGCGAATATCCTTGCTCGGTCGACCCACGGGTTCTGGCTGTCGAGGCTGGCGGCGTGGGTAGCCCTGGTGAAGGCCTCGACTACAGCGATCGCGAGCCGAGCTGTGGCGCAGCCTTTTATCGCCGCTACAACCCCTCGGACACCGGCAACATCCGCGGTTCGTCGCTCTTCTCGATCACTGACAATCTGACCTTCACGTTTGATCCGAGCTATCAGTACGTCAAGGCAAATGGCGGCGGTCCCGACGACCTGCGTGAATCGTTCTTCAATGTGGGCGACACGGACTACACCGGAGCCTTCAATGGCGGCTACTTCTTCGGCCGTGATCTCAATGGCGACGGTGATCTGGACGACGAGATTGCCGGAAACGACCCAAGTCAGACGCGAACCAATCGTTACGGCGTGGTCGCGAACCTTATCTATGATATCAACCCGGATCACCGCGTTCGTCTCGCTTACACCTGGGACCGCGCGCGTCACCGTCAGACGGGTCAGATCACTTACATGCTCGGCAATGGCGAAATCAGCGATCCGTTCGCCATCGACAATCCGTTGCTTGATGTGAACGGCAACGAAGTAAACAAGCGTGACCGCTTGTCTTTCGCGATCCTGCATCAGGTTTCGGGTGAGTACCGCGGCGAGTTTGGCGATCTCACCGCCATTCTCGGTCTTCGAGCACCGTTCTTCACGCGCGAACTGAACCAGAATTGCTACACGACGTCGGAGAATGGCTTCGTCGATTGCCCCAATCCGGGCTTCGACGTGACTGCCTACGAAGAAGCGAACCCAGATCACGTTGCGCCTCTGTCGCGCGAATACAAGTATGACGAACTGCTTCCGAACATCGGACTGATCTACGATTTCGGTGGCAGCGGTTTCTCGGTATTCGGCAATTATGCCAAGGGCCTTTCGGTCCCCGGTACCGACCCGCTTTACGACTCGCTGTACATCCCAGACGACGAGCGTGCACGCCCGGTTCCGGAAACGACCGACAGCTTCGACCTCGGCCTGCGTTACACCATGGGCCGCATCGAAGCTCAGATCGGCACGTACTTCACTCGTTATAACAACCGTCTGGCTTCGGCGTTCGACCCGACGGCGAACAATGGTGAAGGCGCAACTGTTTTCCGTAACCTCGGCGAGGTCGATAAATACGGCATTGACGGCTCGATCGCATGGCGTCCGACGAACAACACACTGTTGTATGTTTTCGGTTCCTACAACGACTCCGAAATCAAGGACGACGTACAGACTGAAGATGGCTTCCTCGCCACAGCAGGAAATGCCGAATCTGGCACTCCCCGTTTCTCCTTCGGTGGTCGTGGCCAGGTCTCGTTCGGAAACTTCGATCTGGGCGCGCAAGTCAAGCGTACCGGTCCGCGGTTTATCAACGACCTGAACACCGATGAAGCTCCTGGATATACGATCGTCGATCTCGACGCTCGCGTACTGCTCGGGGAATTCCCGACTGGTGGCGACGTTGCACTCCAGTTGAACCTGACCAACGTGTTCGATGAATACTATATCGGCTACTTCGGCGGTTCGCTCGACGGCTTCGGCTTCGCGCAGATCGGCGCTCCGCGCGCCGGCAGCATCTCGCTGGTAATCGGCTACTAAGCCGACTTTCAGATCATTACGCAGGAAAGGGCGGTCCTTCGGGGCCGCCCTTTTCGTTTGCAGGAACGCCTAAGGTTATTACCCTGTTCTTATACCATGGCGAAACCGGCGACCAATTTCAGTTCGAGTAAGAAACGGCCCAATCCTTGGACGATCCTCGTGATCGTCCTCTTCCACTTGCTTGTGCTCTACGGCCTTGCACGGGCATTGGCGCCCGAATCGGTCGCTAGCGTGGAGCGATCGGTCGTGTCGGCTTTTACCGTCACGGTCACCACACCGGAGGAAGAAATGCCGGTAGTTGAACCTCAGCCGGATGAGGGCGCACAAGGCGATCCGGGTGAGGAGGCAGTGCCGCAGCCCGTCACCGCCCCTACTCCCCGGCGGCAGGTGCGCGAAGACCGTCCCGTTCCCCGTGCCTCTTCGACCGGTGCTGCAAGCACCTCGGGGGCTACACAGTCGGGCGAGGGCACCGGGGCCGCAGGAAGCGGCCAGGGAACCGGTGCAGGACGGGGTGGCGGTGGCCAAGGCGGCGTCGCGGCGACCAAGCCGGTCCTGACCCGTACGATCACCGATGTTCGTGCCTTTCCGATTCCACCTGGTGGCCGGCAGGCGCGCATTGGGGAGTCGGTTATCGTCAGGCTGGCGGTTTCGGCTGAAGGACGGGTGACTGCCTGTTCGGTTCATCGTCCGAGCCCCTTTCCCGAGACGGATGCCGTTGTCTGCCGACTATCCTACGATCAGATCCGCTTCGAACCTGCGCGCGATACGCAAGGAAATCCGGTGCCCGCGATCTTCTATTACCAGCAACGCTTCTTCAACTGACAGCGCGCCTCTGCACAGCTATCTAGCCCGTAACGCCAATCATGGGGACACGTCGCAAGTGATACAGCCGGTTATCCTGTGCGGCGGTTATGGAACGCGGCTGTGGCCGCTTAGTCGGCCGAACCGGCCCAAGGCGTTCCTCAAACTCCTTGGGGAGCGTACCCTGTTCCAGCAGGCGCTGGATCGTGTCGCCGATCCTGCACATTTCGCGCAACCGATTGTGGTTGCGGGTAGGGATCACGCGAATCTCGTTGCAGAACAGGCCGTTCTCCATTCGCTGATCCTGGAACCCGAGGCGCGTGATACGGCACCCGCAATAGCATTGGCCGCCGCGCGTCTTTCGCCCGAAAGTGTCATGCTCGTCTGCCCCAGCGATCATTATATCGCCGATAGGGAGGCCTTCCTGCGGGGGGTTGCGAGCGCGGAAACTCTGGTGGCCGAGGGGTGGCTGGTTTGTTTTGGCGTCAACCCCGACCGGGCCGAAACCGGTTATGGCTATATCGAATTGGGTGACAGCTTAGGGCATGGAAACCGGATTGCGCGGTTCGTCGAGAAACCCGATGCCAATACTGCACGCAGCTATGTCGCGCGGGGCGACTTTGTCTGGAACGCGGGGATCTTCGTGCTGCGGGCCGGAGATTATTTAAGCGAACTGGAGAAGCAGCGTCCGGAGATGGCGCGCTGGGTCAGGCTGGCGGTGGACGGTGGGCATGAAGACCGCGGTGCATTTCATCCAGCAGTGCAGGAATTTTGCGCCATCGAAGGAGAAAGCGTTGATTACGCAGTGATGGAGAATACGCAGCGTGCCGCCGTTGTTTCTGCCGATATGGGCTGGACCGACGTGGGCAACTGGGACGCCCTGCGGACTGCACGAACGGCCGACGGGAAGCGCAATGTGGTTTCGGTCGGCAATGCCGAGCTGATCGATTGCCGCGGCGTCATGATCGAAAGTGATGGGCCCAGGGTTTCGGCAGTCGGTCTGAGGGATGTCACAATCGTGGTCGATGGAGACGAGGTGTTGGTTGTCGCACACGGATCGGCCTCGAACGTCGCGAAGCTCAGAGGAATCAAGGGGGAGTGACCCGATGCGGAATTCTCTCGACGACCCGACTGGCCAAGCCTTGGGGGCGCTGCAATCTACCTGCCGTGTTCGCGGACCCAGGCAACGAACCGGTTGGCGAAATCTGGTTCGAAAGCCCCCCGCCACTCGCAACAATTCTGGCCAAATACCTCTTCACAGAGGAGCGTCTATCGGTTCAGGTCCATCCTTTTGCCGCGAACTCTCAGACAGGCTCAGGCAAGGACGAATGCTGGCTCGTGACCGACGCGCGGCCGGATGCGAGACTGGCGGTCGGGTTTCGTGAAACTGCTGACGCGGATGCCGTCCGCGATGGTGCTATTGATGGGTCGATCCTGTCCATGCTCAACTGGATCGACGTGAAAAAGAACGATTTCATTTATGTCCCTGCAGGAACGGTACATTCGATGGGGGCGGGGCTCACGCTGATCGAAATCCAGCAGAACACCGACATTACATACCGGCTGTACGATTACGGGCGCGATCGTACTTTGCATCTAGACCAAGCCATGGCCTCGATCTGCCTTGATCCGCATCCGCCCGAATTGCGGAGACGTATAGACGCAAGCGCCGAACAGCTCCTCGTCGAAGGGCCTTACTTTGCTGTCGCACAAAGTATCGGCAAACCATCGCAAGGTTTGCTGGCGCGTCTTCCGGGGCCGGTGCAGATATTGCCCGTGGATGGCAACTGCAGCATCGATGGAGTTGCTATCGAGCCGGGCGCATCGGGTTGGAGTGAACGACTCGACCGCATCGACTTCTTGGATCACGGACGCTGCCTCATCGTCGCTAATCCGTTGCCGACCTAGCCGACTGGTTTACGCATGATCGTGAAAATTTGGCAGCATCCGATCGGTTCGCCGCGGGTTGCAATCTATTCTGCTGCCAACAGCTTCTGACCCTTCTTGCGGATTGCCCCGGCAATGATTGGCTCGACGAACGAGAGGGCAGGTGGCAGGTTGACCTCGAAAACCACTTGCGTCTCCTCGATCAATACCTGTGCCCGCGTTACATTTCCCATGGCATCGATATCCAGCGCCATGCGGTCCTCGTCGGGCCAGCTGGTAGTCACATTCGCCATCCCGCCCGGAATAGCATCGCCGATTTCATGGCTGCGTGCATGGAGGCGGCGACGTACCTCTTCCTTGCCGAGAGTATGCTGCAACGGAACTCGCATCAGTCCTTGTTCTCCAGCTGCGGCGAGGTTTGCACGCCTTCCCCGAATTTGTAGTCGAGATAGCGGTGCTTGATCGCCAGATCGTCAAGCGAGCCTTCTGCCAGCTGACGGGTGATACTGTCGATTTCTCCGCTGATCTTGCCAAGGCTGTCAGCCAGTTGTTGGTCGGGGGTGGTTCCCGCACGCTTTTCGGCGCGTAAATGAGCGGGAATCTTCCGATAGCTGTCGATCATTTCCGGCAACTGCTCGCCTATCAGGCTGCGTACTTCACGCGCCTTGGGATGGTTTTGATCGACGCCCTGGAGTTGCAGGCCGAGCGCATCGAGCTGGACGCCCATATCACTGACGATTTTGGCAGCCGGGGCAGGCAGCGCGGGGCGCTGATTTTCCAGCCAGAGCTCGGTCCGCGCGACCATATCCTTCACATTCCCCTTGTTGAGGCTCTCTCTCTTAGGGGTGCGTAGTTTTGGATAATTGCCCAATACCGCAATGGCGATGACGCTGGCGACGAGCACGGCCATCACTCCGGCGAAACCTATCCCGTCGATCACCATGCCCGCTACACCGGCAGCTACCCAAATCCCGAACAGGGCAATCAGGACGTTGCGAATTCGGCGGGTCCACAGGTCCCGCTTGATCTTCGCAGAGCCCGCGCCGATCGAAGGTACGCGGCGGTGCCGCCCGCCCGAGCGGTTGTCGTCGCGCACAGTGCGTGCGTCCTGAATGATCCGTTCGCTGTCACGGGTAAGATCGCCCATAGTCAGCCTTCGATGCTCAAGAGGCCGCTTTCGGCCACTTGCTTCTGCGCCTGGGATTGCCCCTCGGCACGCGCAATATAACCCTTCGACTTCTCGACCTCGTCGGACAGGACGGTGACCGTCTGCTTCATGCTTTCGAGTGCACGGATCTTGAACTCGTCCACTTCGTCCATCGTGTCGTAGATGTTCTGGAAGGCACGCTGCAGGGTCTCCAGCGGAATGGTGCTGGCAGCAGCCTGCTCGTGAATCTTGCCGGTCTGATCGCGGAGCATGGTCGACGTACTGTCGATGATGCCCGCAGTCGTATCGTTGAGCGCGGTGATCTGGTTGAGGACGAGGCGCTGGTTGGTCATTGCCTCGGCTACAGTCACTGCCGTGCGCAATGCTCCGACGGTCGTAGTGCTGGCGCGGTCGACCCCCTTTACCAGCTCGATATTGTTTTTCTTGACCAGGTCCAGCGCGAGATAGCCCTGCACGCTGACCGCCATCTGCGTAAGCAAATCCTGAGTGCGCTGGCGGACATAGAAGAGCGCGGTTTCCCGTATCGCCTTGGCCTTGGCCGGATCGGTCGCGTCGAGCTCGGCTGCCTTATCCTCCAGCTTTGCATCGAGCGTGTTGGAGATATGGATCATCTGTTCCAGATTGCCCATGGCTTCCCACAGCTTCTGCCGTTCGACGTCGATCGCGGCATTGTCCATGATCAGCTCGTCTTTCCCGCTGGCGAGATTGGAGAGGATCGACTGGATGTGCGTTTGCGCGCTCTGGTAGCTTCGAAAGTAATTGGTCAGTTTGTTACCGAAAGGGATAATGCCCAGGATCTTGCGCGTACCCGAAAGCTTCCCGCGCTTGCCCGGATCGAGATCTTCTACGACGCGGCGCAATTCGGCGAGATTGGCGCCGACGCCCTCGTCCTTGTCCATCGCGCGTACCGGGCGGTCCAGAAAGCGGTTGGACATACCCGCCGCAGCCATGATTTCCTTGCGGCCCATATTGGTGAGCTGATCGACCTTCTTTCCGAATTCGGGAGAATTGGCATCCTGCGCTATCAGATCTTCGATGAAACCGTCGACCTTGGTTTCGAGCTTGCTCTTCACATCTTCCGATACGGGCACCAGGCCGGCCGCTTTTTCCGCGGAGACTGCCGGCACGGGATCTGGCGGTGTCAGGTCGAACTCGGGCGGAGCCGCCGTCGTAGCGGGGGCGGACTTGGTCGCGCGGGCGGTTTCTGCCTGCGATTTTGCGTCACTCATGACTGGCGATAACCTCCGTATGAATCCTTTGCCTGTATTAGGTGCGTAAGACGCATTCTTCAAGGCGAACCGAGCCTAGAGGTCAAATGCCTCGGTACAAAGAACAATCCATAATATCGATGAATCGCCGATCTTCGGCGGATTGCAGCTAAATTACTCGATGCGAATCCCCCAAGGCATCCGCGCAGGGTTCGCCACCGGCCCGGCAGCTGCACTCTGTCGGCACACTGCAATGTAGGCGCGAAATCTCCGCCAGGATATTTCCGGCAGCGCGGGGATCCATCGCCTGCCGGGTCAGGCGGCGAGGTCGAGCGGTTGAATCTCACCCGCAAGATAGAGGCGTTTGGCTTTTGCGCGGCTCAGCTTACCCGAACTCGTGCGCGGCAGCGTGCGGGGTGGGACGAGTTCCACGACGCAGCTCATTCCAGTAACCCCGCGGACCTTATCGGCGATCTGGTCACGCAGCCTGATCCGTTCCTCGGGCTCGGACACACGGCAGTGGACCAGTACTGCCGGGGCTTCCTCGCCATTTTCGGTATCGATGCTGAAGGCAGCGATATCGCCATGGTTGAAGCCGGGCAATTGTTCGACCGCCCATTCGATATCCTGCGGCCAGAGGTTCTTGCCGTTGATGATGATCATATCCTTCGCGCGGCCGACGACGAACAGATAGCCATCCCCAAGATAGCCCATGTCGCCGGTGTCGAGCCAGCCGCCGACGAGACAGTCCCGGGTCGCCTCCTCGTTGCGGAAATATGAGTGCATCACGCTTTTGCCGCGGCACCATATCTTGCCGATCTGGTGATCGCCCTTGACCATGCCCTGCTCGTCGCGGATCTCGACCTCCATGCCCGGAAGCGCCTTGCCGCAATTGACGATGGCACGATAGCGCGCCGGTTTGGACAGGTCGCGGGGACGACCGGACAATCGCTCCTCCTCGACCAGTTCCACACGGATACCCTCGCCAGGCGGCATGACGGTCACCGCCAGGGTTGCTTCGGCAAGGCCGTAGCTCGGAGTGAAGGCACTTGCTTTGAAGCCTGCTTCCGCGAAGGCATTGACGAAATTCTGCATCACGTCGGGGCGGATCATATCTGCACCATTGCCTGCAGTTCGCCAGCGTGAGAGATCGAAACGCTCTGACACGCTGCTCTGACTGGAGATGCGGCGAGCGCAGATGTCGTAACCGAAAGTCGGCGAATAACTCAGCGTGTTACCTTTGTTGCGGCTGATGAGATCGAGCCAGGCCAGGGGGCGGCGGGCGAAATGTTCGGTACGAATATAGTCTACCGACGCCTGGTTCGCGATCGGCGACAAAAAGCAACCGACCAACCCCATGTCGTGGTACCAGGGCAGCCAGCTGACTACCCGATCGTTCTCGCCGAGATCTACGCCGGTTGCGTGGCCGAAAAGATTGTGAAGCAGTGCCTCGTGGGTCACTGCAACCCCGGTCGGGAAACGGGTCGATCCGCTGGAATATTGCAGATAGCTGATGTCGTCCGGGCTTGCCTTGGGCAAATCGCATTTCGGCCCTTCGCGCTGGGCGAACACATCCCAGCTTTCGCCGTCGCAGCCCTGCTTGTCAGCGGCTGCCTTGGCCATTTCCGCGATTTCGGGAGGATAAAGGAGAATCTTCGGATCGCTGCTTTCAAGTTGCACCGAGAGCTGGTCTATATAGCTATCCTTGCCGCCGAATGTCGTCGGCAAGGGTAGCGGCACCGGCCACGCGCCGGCATAGATGCAGGCGCAGAACAGTGCGGCAAATTCGGCGCTGGTTTCGGCGACAAGCGCCACGCGATCTTCCTTGCCGATCCCCGCGGCGACCATCTTGTAGGCGAGCGAGAGGGCGTCCTCGCGCATTTCGGAATAGGGGTACACCTTTTCGAGAGCGCCCCGCATATCGTGAAAATTAAGGCCCTTTGCGCTGCGCGCAGCGTAATCGATAGCGTCGTTGAACGTAGCGAAATCGCTCCGGCGACGGGGCAGATCGCAATCGTTCGGCGTCGGCGTCAAAACGGCGTCGGTCATATTTTCTCTTGTATACCTTTTGAAAACAATGCCTTGCGGCGACCCTCACGCAGTTGGCTGCCGAACTCCCACACACGGCAGCCAATCGAACTTTCCCATTCGATAAGGTTTATGGCACGAATATGGCCGATGCCCGACCGTCATGCAACTCCAAGGCGCACCCGTCGCACTCCAAAACCGCTCGACCGCACCCGGTTGAACGACCTCGCGCTACATTATGTCGCCCGCTTCGCCACCTCTTCGGGCAAGCTCGAGAACTACCTAAAGCGTAAGCTGCGTGAGCGTGGTTGGGAAGGTGAGGGTGAGCCCGATATCAAGGGGCTCGTGACCCGATTTGCCGAAAAGAACTACGTCGATGACGAAGCCTATGCACGCATGAAGGCGGGTGGTTTGCTTTCCCGAGGCTATGGCGCGCGGAGGGTGGAGGAAAGACTGCGCGTCGACGGGCTGGACGATGACGTTCGGCAAGCGAATGCTCCGGACGAGAAGGAGGCACGCGAGGCCTTGGTCGCGTATCTACGCCGACGGCGTTTCGGCCCCTTTGCTGTCCCGGCGCAGGATCAAGGCCCGGAAACCGCACGCAAAGCACGCGAAAAGCAGCTTGCTGCAATCTTGCGGGCAGGCCATTCGTTCGAACATGCCCGGCGCGCAGTCGAGGCGAAGACACAGGTGGAGCTAGAGGAATGGGTCGCGGAAGCACTGGATTAATAGCCGGGTTATGCGCTGCTCTCGCAATTGCCTGCTCACCGCAGCCCGGTGCAGATAATGCTATAGCAGAGCAGGCGCGACCAGCCGTACACCCGGTTTCCGGACTTGAGATCATTCCCGTGACGGTTTCGTCCGACGAGGCTTCGCACGAATTCCACGCAGAGCTGGCAGACACACCCGAGCTTCAGAAAAAGGGGCTGATGTTCCGCACGGAGTTGGGGCCGGACGAAGCCATGCTTTTCCCTAACGAGGAGCCCACTGCACGCAGCTTCTGGATGAAGAATACGCCGATCCCGCTCGATATCATTTTTGTCGGGCTGGATGGGCGGATTGCCAATATCGCCGTAATGGCTGAACCTTATTCGGAGGAGCCGGTCTATTCGATCGGCTCGACAAGTGCTGTGCTGGAGATTTCCGGCGGCCGGGCCGAAGAACTCGGGATTGAGCCGGGCGATCGGGTATCGTGGTAAGCGCTTGGCGCGCGCGCACGAATCGGCTAGGCGCGGCCTCATGAATTTCCTCGGCAAGATCTTCACCTGGTGGGAAGGTGCGACCCTCGGCACGCTTCTCTGGAGCTGGCGCAATGGCGAACATGTCGGCACCGATGCACAGGGCAACAGCTACTATCGCTCGAAGCCCAAGAAGGGACAGCGCGAGCGCCGTTGGGTAATCTACGAAGGGTCGAACGATGCCAGCCGGGTGCCGAGCGAATGGCATGGCTGGTTGCACGGCGCTTTCGACGACGTACCCGAAAGCAACCTGCCGCCACCACATATCTGGGAAGCCGATTATTCGCCCAACGCGACTGGTACCGCGACGGCATATCGGCCTCAGGGCGCACTCGAACGGGGTGGCAAGCGCGCCCGTGCAGTGGGCGATTACGAAGCCTGGTCGCCGGACGCCTGAGGATGGTCCGCGCAGTCGCGCTTCTCGCTCCGCTGGCCATGCTTGCGGCCTGTACGGAAGATTCTCCGGAACCCGAAGCGGTCGAAACCGAAATTCCGGAGAGCCTGCAGGACGTCGAACTGCCGGAGGACGTTTCCGAAGAGGCCGCTATCGGGACGCCCATGGAAGAACGGGTCGCTACTATCGGCCTGCTCAACAAGCGCAACAATCTAAGCCAGGAATTGGAACTGAGCCCCGGCGATCAGCAACGCGTCGGAGACGTCATCATCCGCCTGCGCGCCTGTGAGCGGACCGCCCCCTGGGAATTCGACAAGGACGAAGGCGCATTCGTTCAGGTGCTGGTGCGTGAGCGCGGTTCGCAAAGCGATTTCCGTCGGATATTTTCCGGCTGGCTGTTCAAGAACAAGCCCTCGATCAACGTCGTCGAGCATCCGATTTACGATGTCTGGGTCAAATCCTGCGCAATGGAATTTCCCGGCGAAGAGTGAGCGTTGGCTGCCGCAATTGCAGCCGGGATAGTGGATGATGGCTGCCCTCGCGCAGTGAACAACCGTTCCACATACGCGGCCTGCGGCATTTCCACCGCACCGAGTGTGCCCAGGTGCTCCGTCATGAACTGGCAGTCCAGCAGCACATAGCCTGCGTTCCGCATGGCCGCGACAAGCCAGGCGAGCGCAACCTTGCTGGCATTGTCTGCGCGGCTGAACATGCTCTCACCGCAGAACACCCTGTCGAAGGCGACCCCATAGAGGCCGCCTATGAGAGCTTCGCCTCGCCAGACTTCCACCGAGTGGGCATGACCTGCTCGCTGAAGAGCGATGTAACTCGCTTCGATCTGGTGGCTGATCCAGCTCTCGGCATGTTCCTCCCGCGGTTCGGCGCAGGCGGCAATGACAGCGGGGAAATCCTCGTCGCAGCTGACGCGGTATCGATCCTGGCGGATGACCTTGCGAAGACTTTTCGACAAGTGGAAGCCGTCGAGCGGAATGACAGCCCGTTCGCGCGGTTCGACCCAATAGACTTCGCGGTCGCTGCGATGGTCGGCCATGGGAAAGACCCCACTGCGATAGGCACGCAGCAGCAACTCTACGGGGATCGTCTCGGGCACGGGGGCATGCATCCTCGCATCCTAGCACTTTGCGCTTCGCCGCGATACGCGTCTTGCCAAGCGCGCGCGGCTCTACTAATGCGCGCGCTCCAAGCTGCAGGGGTGTAGCTCAGCTGGTAGAGCATCGGTCTCCAAAACCGAGGGCCACGGGTTCGAATCCTGTCACCCCTGCCATTTTCCTCTTCGATGACTTGTCGATGAGACGTGCCCGCAGTATCGGGCGCGCCATGACAGAAGAAGAAAAGCAAAAGCGCGATCTCAAGGACCGCAAGTTTTATCCCGCCGAAAAAGAGGCCGAGTTCGAGAAAAAGGGCCTCGCGAAGCACACTCCGCAGACGGCGCATCCTTCCTACAAGCTGGCATTCCAGGATACGGAATTCCTCCTTCGCGAGGAATTGCGGCCGGTTCGCTTCCAGCTCGAACTGCTCAAACCGGAAATGATTCTCGACGAGGCCGGCGTCGGTTCGACCATGGTCATGTACGGCAGTGCGCGTATTCCCCCGCCGGAATCGGTGGAAACGGCGCTCGAAGGAGCGAAAGACCTGCCCGACGACGAACGCAAGGTCGTCGAAAGCCTCGTGGCCAAGAGCAAGTATTACGGTGAGGCCCGCAAGCTCGCCCGGATGGTTACCGAAAAGTCGATAATCGAGGATGGCAAGCGGCAGTTTGTCGTTTGCTCGGGCGGCGGGCCCTCGATCATGGAAGCGGCCAACAGAGGTGCCAGCGACGCTGGCGGCGAGAGCATCGGCCTTAACATCATCCTGCCACACGAGCAGGCGCCCAACCAGTATGTGACTCCCTATCTCTCGCTCAACTTCCACTACTTCGCCCTGCGCAAGATGCACTTCCTGCTTCGCGCCAAGGCGGTGGCCGTGTTCCCTGGCGGTTTCGGCACTTTCGACGAATTCTTCGAGCTGCTTACACTGATCCAGACCGGCAAGATGAAGCCCATGCCGATCCTGCTTTTCGGCAAGGATTTCTGGACCCGCGTGGTGAATTTCGAAGCTCTGGCCGAAGAGGGCACGATCTCGAAAAAGGACCTCGACCTGTTTCGCTGGTGTGAAACCGCCGACGAGGCATGGGAGCATATCGCTGGCTTCTACGAACTCGAACGCTAGTCTTCCTCGTCCCTCTTTAACTTGCGGACCGCTTGATGACCGAGCGGGCCGTTGCTGCTGCCGAAGCCCGGTGCCTGTTCGATTGCAGCGCGGGTGAAGGCACGTGAAATGCGGATGGCATGGGTGAGCGGCTGGCCGTGGGCGAGCATGGTTGCGAGCGCAGAGGACAATGTGCAGCCCGTGCCATGCGTGTGGCGTGTCTCGATCCGCTGATGGCCGAAGCTCGCGATCTTGCCGCTCGAGGAAACGACATAGTCGATGACCTGGTCGCCATCGCCATGTCCTCCCTTGGCCAGAACGATGGTGTCCTGTTCCTCGGCTAATTCGCGCGCTGCTTCGAATACTTCGTCCGGCCTGATTTCCTCGCGCCCAGTAAGCGCGGCCAGTTCGGGAAGGTTGGGCGTGACGACGGTCGCGATCTGCATCAGTGCGCTAAAGGCACCGATGGTGGCGTTGTCGGCCAGTGTCGATCCGCTGGTGGCCACCATCACCGGGTCGAAAACGATTGCACCCGCAAAAGTATCGAGCCGCTCGGCGAGGCGCATGGCGATCTCGGGCGAACCAAGCATGCCGATCTTGATCGCATCGGCACCGATATCGGACAGGCAGCTGTCTACCTGGCCCATGACCAGGTCGGGGTTCAACGCCTCGACTGCCTGCACACCACGCGTGTTCTGCGCGGTAACGGCGGTGATCGCGCTCATGGCATAGCCGCCGAGCATGGTGATGGTCTTGATGTCGGCCTGAATTCCCGCTCCTCCGGAAGAATCCGAGCCGGCAATGGACAGCACGCGGGGCGGCGCGGGTGTGACGCTCATCCCTTGTGCTTTCGCTGGGCGCTGGGCGGATATTTGGCCTGGAGCTGCTTCGACCTGGTCGGACGATCCATCAGTTCGCCACCGCAATTCGGACAGAGATCGTCGAGTTGGTCCGCGCAATCGGCGCAAAACGTACACTCGAAACTGCAGATGAACGCGCCGGGATTATCAGCCGGCAGGTCTGTGCCGCAGCGCTCGCAATCGGGACGCATTTCCAGCATCAGACAGCCTCTGTCACGGCAGCGCAGATGCGATCCACAACAGCCTTCACCTGCGCCTCATCGTCGCCTTCCGCCATTACCCGAATTACCGGTTCAGTCCCCGATGGACGGATGACAAGGCGCCCCCTGCCCTCAAGTTCCGTCTCGACGTCGGCGATGACCGATTTCACGGTCTCATCTTCGAGCGGCTTTCCGCCAGAATAGCGCACGTTCTTGAGCAGTTGCGGGACGGGCTCGAAAATATGAAGCAACTCGCTGGCTGGCTTGCCAGAGCGAACCAGACTGGCGAGGACGCGTAGCGCAGCCACGGTACCGTCGCCTGTGGTGCCGTAGTCGGACAGGATCATGTGGCCCGACTGTTCTCCGCCCAAATTGAAGCCTCCCTCGCGCATCCGCTCGAGCACGTAGCGATCCCCCACTTTAGTCCGCTCCAGTGTCAGGCCGATGCTTTCAAGATAGCGTTCGAGGCCGAGGTTGCTCATCACGGTGGCCACCACGCCGCCGCCCTTCAAATTGCCTCGTTCGAGCAGGCGCGAGGCAATGAGCGCCATGATCTGGTCGCCATCGACGGCCCTGCCTTTCTCGTCGATCACAATCAGCCGATCGGCGTCGCCATCGAGCGCTATGCCGATATGTGCGCCTGCTTCGATCACTTTCGCCCTGATCGCGTCGAGGGAGGTGGACCCGACACCCCGATTTATGTTGGTCCCGTTGGGTGCGACGCCCATCGCTATGACATCCGCGCCCAGTTCCCAGATGGCGGAAGGCGCAACGTGATAGGCAGCTCCATTGGCGCAATCGACCACCACCTTCAGCCCATCGAAGCGAATGTCGCTCGCCACCGATTGCTTTACCGCGTGGATGTAGCGCCCACGGGCATCTTCGATCCGCTCTGCACGGCCGATCCTGTCCGGGCTGACCAGCTGTGGTTTCTGCTCCATGAGCGATTCGATCGCGCTTTCGGCCTGGTCCGACAGCTTATAGCCATCGGGCCCGAACAGCTTGATGCCGTTGTCCTCGAATGGATTATGGCTTGCCGAGATCATCACGCCGAGATCGGCACGCATCTCGCGTGTCAGCAGGGCGATGGCAGGTGTGGGGAGGGGGCCGGTCATCGTAACGTCCATGCCCACGCTGGTGAAGCCGGCGACCAGCGCGCTTTCGATCATATAGCCCGACAGGCGGGTATCCTTGCCGATGACCACGCGGTGACGATGTTCGCCACGCAGGAAATGCGTGCCGGCCGCCTGGCCGACTTTCATCGCGATCTCAGCGGTCATGATACCGCCATTGGTGCGTCCGCGAATGCCGTCGGTGCCGAAGAACTTGCGAGCCATGAATACCTTTCGTTTTTGCCGGTTGCCTTGTGACGCGATTGGCGCCCCAAGAAAAGACCGCTCAACCCCCTTTCCGTTCCGGTTGTCGCAGCCTAGTGCAACCTCGCACGCTTCCGTGCGTTAGGGTCGCGAGTACGGAATTTTTCACACGAACCTACAAGGGGACCACTCAATGGCTTTCGAGCTGATCGACCTTCCTTACGAAGATACCGCACTAGAGCCTGCCGTTTCGGCCAAGACGCTGAGCTACCATCACGGCAAGCACCACAAGGCCTATATCGACAAGACCAATGCAGCCGTTGAAGGCGGCGACCTTGCCGACAAGAGTCTGGAAGAGGTTATTGCGGCTGCGCGCGGCAGCGACCAGGGCCTGTTCAACAACGCTGCGCAGAGCTGGAACCACGGCTTCTACTGGCACTCTCTGGCGGCAAAGGAGACTTCCGCTTCGGACGAGCTGAAGAGCATGATCGACGAAGCATTCGGTTCGATCGACGGTCTGAAGGACAAGCTGAAAGAACGCGGCGCCGGCCATTTTGCAAGCGGCTGGGTCTGGCTTGCGGTCAAGGACGGCAAGCTTTCTATCGAGGAAACGCATGATGGCGATACGCTGGCGGATCAGGACGGCGTAACTCCGCTGCTGGTCATCGACCTGTGGGAACACGCCTATTATCTCGATCACCAGAACGCGCGTCCGTCCTACCTTGAAGCAGTGAGTTCCAAACTGGACTGGAGCTTCGCCAGTGAGAATCTGGCCCGCGGTACTACCTGGCAGTATCCCGGCTGATCACCAGACTGGTGAAATGCGAAAAGCCCGCTGCGCTTTCAGGCGTAGCGGGCTTTTTCATGACCGTTCTTCTTCCTGCGACATATCTAGGATATTGTTGGCGAACAGCGGCTCTCCGAAGATGAATCCCACCAGGTTCGGCCGGCCGACATGGTCGAAAAGTGCTGTGAGCATCAGCAGGATCGGGACCGACAGGAGAGCCCCGAACACACCCCAGATCCATGTAAAGTACGATAGGGCGATAAGAATCATGACAGGGTTCATGGTGAATCGCGCTCCGAGCACGGATGGGGTGACGACATTGGCCTCGACAGTATGGAGTGCGAGGTAGGCTGCGGCGGGGATCAGGCCGACAAACACCGTTTCCGCCGTGCCGATTCCGAACAGGGCCAGCAATCCGACCATGATCGTCGGTCCGATATAGGGCAGGAAATTCAGGATCGCGGCAAGCCCGCCCCACATGATCGGCGCCTCGACGCCGAGCGCCCAGGCGCCGAGCGCAACGAATATCCCGACGAAGGCGTTTATGAGACCGACAGTAAGAATATAGGCGGCCACGCGATCCTGCACTTCACGCAGGACCCGGGCGGCTTTGATGCTGGTGCCGAAGCTGCTGCGGCCGAATAGAAGGCGCTGTCGCAGCCGGACGCGCGCCTCGATCATAAAGAAGGCCATGAGAAGGGTCAGGATCGTCTCGATCACGAAGCTCGGCGTTGCGAAGGCGAGTTCCTCAAGCAGGCTCGGGGTGGCGACAACCACCTCCTGCGACCCCTCGCTTTCGACCAGCTCGGCCAGCTGCTCGTTGATCTGGGCTATCCAGGCAAACTGGTTGCGCAATTGGGTGAACCGCTCGCCCACCTGTTGCAACAAGTCGGGCAGTTCCTCGAACAGCACGATGGCAGGCTGTAGTATGAGCGCCAGCGCCAAGAGCAGAATCGCGAAGAACACCAGCAGGGAGATCAGCGATGCGAGCGCGTTGGGTAGCCCGAAGCCGGTAAGTTTGTCTGCCAAAGGCGAAAGGATCACCGTCAGGATAATGGCGGTGACAACCGGTAGGAATACGACCGAGCCGATGGAAAGGACGAAGGGAAGGGCCAGGAATAGGCCGAGGCCGATCAGGACGACCAATGCCGAAATCAGCCGCAATTCCTGTTCGGCAAACGTAAAGCGCCGTCCATGTGCACCCGCCGCGGGCGGAGTGGCGACCTTTGGCTCGGGATCGACCTCGCTCATCCCCATCCTATCTGTCGTGAAGACATGACCGGAGCAAGCTGGTCATGGTCTCCATCAGTTGCGCGCTGTGACACCTTGTCCTGCAGCGACATCGTCAAGCTCTTCGAGAATGGCCCGGTGAGCAGTGTCATCGTCAAGCGAACGGCGGGGGATAGCCCCCTCTGCCAGCATAGTGTTGAGCGCGGCACGGGCGCGCCCGACACGGCTTTTTATCGTGCCGACGGCGCAGCCGCAGATATTCGCGGCTTCCTCGTAAGAGAATCCGCCGGCCCCGACGAGAAGCAGCGCCTCGCGCCTTTCGGGGGGGAGGGTCAGAAGTGCGCGGTGCATGTCCGAAAGGTGGATCGGCTCTTCCTGCCCCGCAGGGGCGGTGAGAATCCGCTCGGCAACCGTTTCGTCATATTCGCCGCGAAAGCGATTGCGCCGCATGTCGGTAAGGTAGGCATTGCGCAGGATGACAAACGTCCATGCGCGCATGCTCGTGCCGGGCTGGAAGCGCTCCTGCGCCGCCCAGGCCTTGAGCAAGGTTTCCTGAACGAGGTCATCTGCCATATCTGCGCGCCCGCACAGCCCGCGTGCAAAAGCGCGCAGGTGCGGAACCACGTCCGTGAGCTCTCGCTTGAAATCGGCCTTTTCCGAGGCCGTACGTTTTTCGACCCCCATCAGTCCTTCGTATCCAGTTGCGAGAGAAGATCCTTGAAGCTGTCGGGGAGTTCTTCCTCCACGACGGAATCGTACAGACGGCGAAGACCGTTGGTCCAATCGGGCCGGTCCTTGCCTTCGTGTTTCGCTTCCTTGCCAGAACCCGGAACGGGCTTGTGTCCGGAAGATGAATCTACGGTCATTGTTTGAAGAATATGTCCTTGCCTCGGCGAACGCAACGGCGCTTGACGCGCGTAGCCTCGCCATTCGATCCCAGTGGTTCACGCAAAACGTGACTTTTGCGGATTGGTTCCACCCAATTTCGGAAATAGCGTGGAAAACTGCGGTGAACCGTGGAACTTTCGATGTTTCGGCGGATAGTAGGCACGACTGGGGCAGAACGTAT
Source organism: Qipengyuania sp. B-5 (assembly GCF_056857815.1). NCBI lineage: Bacteria > Pseudomonadati > Pseudomonadota > Alphaproteobacteria > Sphingomonadales > Erythrobacteraceae > Qipengyuania > Qipengyuania sp. B-5. Next base: position 22,559 of record NZ_JBSXNU010000036.1, read on the forward strand.
AGAGGCAACCACTGGCACAAAACGATCTCATGCGCAGGGGGAGGCGGAGACGGTGGCTGGTGGACTTTCCGCGTGCGGTGCCGCTCGCCATTTTCCTGCTTGTTGCAGCTGTAACCGTCCTCAGCGTTTTTTCGATCGAGCGCGGTGAACGGGTCCGGGCCAGCGCGGAACTCCAGCGTCAGGCACAGCTGATGGTTTCTGCGGTAGAGCGGCGTGCCTATTCGAACTCTTCCTTCCTCAGAGCCGGCGCGGCACTGTTCGGGGCGCAGAACGATATAACTGCCGATCTCTTTCGGCAGTTCGTTTCCGAATTGCGCCTCGATGCGGATTACCGGGGGGCCGAAGGTATCGGGTGGGCCCCGGCCATTTCCTCCGACCAGATCGAGCGGTTCGAGCAGCAACTGAACCGCGGGAAAATCGGCCTTACGCACGTTCAGCCCACACTTGCAGAGCAATATCGTCAGCAGCTTGTGCCGATCCTGTATCTCCAGCCCGACACACTGCGCAATCGCCGCGCGCTCGGATATGACATGTATTCGGAACCGACCCGCAGAGCGGCGATGGATCAGGCGACCCGAACCGTTCGTCCAACGGCCAGCGGGCGGGTTACCCTTATGCAGGAAGGCGGCAACGACGAGAGCGGCTTTCTCATCTACATGCCCGTTTTCGATGGTGCAGGAGCGAACCGCTCGTTGAAGGGATTTGTCTACAGTCCGTTCAACGCGTCGCAATTCCTCGATTCTGCTGCGGAGCTCAGCACTTCCGGGCAGGCCAGCGTCCGGCTGTACGACATCGATGGCGATGAGCGTTTGCTGATGGCCGAGACAGGTGGATGGAGCGCCGAAGGTGAAACCGTCGAGCGTGAGATAGATCTTGCCAATCGCCCAATGCTGCTGGTCGTCCAATCCACGCGCGATGCGGCACTTTCTTCCCTGTCAATGATCACACTTCTCTTCGGACTTGCCGTTGCGAGCCTGCTACTGGTCGTCGCCCGATTGCTGACGCAGCAGGCGCAGGAGGACAGCCGCTCGCTCGAATGGTTCGCGCTGCAGAATTCCATCAGGAATTCCCTGACGCGCGAGCTGAACCACCGTGTGAAGAATACTCTCGCCAATGTCCTCTCGATCGTCTCGCTGACGCGCCGCCGCGCGACTTCGCTCGACGAATTTGCGGAAGGCATCGACAACCGCATTCGCGCTCTGTCGGCGACCCATGATCTGCTGACCCAGTCGGAGTGGGGAACGACGCCCGTCCGTTCGGTCATCTCGGTCGAGCTGGCGCCCTATACGAACGAGCGGGATCACGAAGTCGTGACAGAAGGGCCGGAGGTGGAACTCGCCCCGAACGATGCATTGTCGCTTGGGCTGGCGGTTCACGAACTCGCTACCAATGCTGCAAAGTTTGGCGCTCTGTCGATGCCGGGCGGCAAGGTCTCGATCACTTGGGAACTCGTCAACGAGAGCCTCGCGCGGATCGAGTGGATCGAAAGCAACGGGCCGAAAGTGAACCTGCCTCAAAAGCGCGGGTTTGGGACCGACTTGATCGAAAAAATCGTGGCACATGAGTTGCGCCACCCCGTCGAACTGGAGTTCCACCCCGAAGGTGTTCGCTGCACCCTGCTCGTTCCCGTACGCGAGCCGAGCGAGTTCGCACTGAGAAGCAATCGCCGAACGGCTACGCGCGGCCATTGAAGCGTAGCAGCAAGCGTAGTCTATGCGGCCTGATTTCACATAAGCAGAGCTATAGTGCTTCAGCTGCCCCTTCGGTGAACGCTCAGGCTGGCCGACTTGACCGGAAACACAAAGAAGGGCCGCCCGGATATTTCCAGACGGCCCTTTCCCTTTTTATTTCGGTGGAGTTCAGCCCAGTGGGCGACTGGAGCCGAAGAACAATGCCTGGCTGATAGCCGCGCGAACGGTCTGTTCCTGGAACGGCTTCGTCACGAGGTAGGTGGGCTCGGGACGGTCGCCGGTAAGCAGACGCTCCGGATAGGCGGTGATAAAGATCACCGGCACGCTGTCGATGGCGAGAATATCGTCGACCGCGTCGAGCCCCGATGAACCGTCGGCCAACTGGATATCGGCGAGTACGAGCCCGGGCGTCTTCTGCGCCACGACTTCCTGCGCCTGGGTGCGGGTGGCGGCGGTGCCGCAAACTTCGTGGCCGAGCGACGTTACGAGGTCCTCGAGCTGCATCGAGATCAGCGGTTCGTCCTCGATGATGAGTACGCTGGTCGCGCTTTCGCGGTCGATTTCGCCGACTGCTTCCTGGACGAGATTTTCTATTTTGTTCGGTTCCAGCTCCATGATCTCGCCTGCCTGTTCGATCGAGAAATCTTCCAGTGTGGTCAGCAGCAGAGCTTGACGGTTGAGCGGCGTGATCGATTTCAGGCGATCCTGTGCCGCACCTTCGTGACCGGTATCGCCTTCGCTTTCGGGCACGTCCATATATGCGCTCGACCACACCTTGTTGAAGGCGCGATACAACGGCACACGACCGCCCTCGAGCGAGGATTTGAGCTGCTCGTCCGCGAGTGCCGCTTCGAGGGTGGCGCGGACAAAGGCATCTCCGGTTGCCTGCGATCCGGTCAGAGCACGGGCATAACGGCGGAGATAAGGTAAGTTTTTAGCAATCTGGTCACCAAGCGACATATAACCCCTTCCGTGGTTTGCGCGTGGAGAACGCCCCGCATCGGGTTCGGTTCCGGTCGGATCCGCTAAAACGTTCGAATTGACAATGGACTGAATTGCGACAACGAATTGCAGGCTCGGTGGTAGCCATCGGAGAGGTCAGGGGGCGCAAATTGACCGAAGTAACCAATCCATATGATTGCATGAATTGTCCGCTGCAGGATTGCCGCGAATTGCGTCCTCTCGAGCCGGGGCAACGCGCCTATATGAATTCCATCAAGCAGGGTGAGAAGCTGTTCGGGCGGGGGGATACCATCCTTCGCGAAGAGGAAGATGCCGGATTTCTTTATACCGTGCTGGAAGGTGTATTGATCCGCTACCTTTCGCTGGAAGACGGACGCCGTCAGATTGTCAATTTCATGTTCCCCGGCGATCTGGTGGGTTTGCAAGGAGCGTTCGACCAGCCTTCCAGCCACTCGGTAGAAGCGCTGACCGATGCGCGTCTGTGTGTATTCAAGCGGAGCGATTTCGTTCACCTGATCACGGAGAATCCGCGTCTCGGCTATGATGTCACCTGGCTGGCCGCAAAGGAAGAGACGGCGCTTGAGAGCCATATCGTCTCGCTCGGTCAGCGAAGCGCCAAAGAGCGCGTGGTATTTCTTGCCGTCTGGTTGCTCGATCGCGCGATTTCGACCGACATAGTGCAGGAGGGCAACGTCCTCCAGATTCCCGTCACGCAGTCGCAGATCGCGGATATGCTCGGGCTGTCCCTGGTTCACACCAACCGCACGATGCGGGCCCTGGATCGGGAGAATCTGGTCCAATGGGATAAGCGTGAAATCTGTGTGCCGGACATGAAGAAAGCCTCCGATTTCGCCAGTTTCGAGCTATCGCGCAATGGGCGGCGGCCCTTCATCTAGAGCGCAGCGAGAACGCAAGCGGCGAGAGCGAAAATTTTTCGACCGGGGCGGGAACCCGTACCGAGCTGGCTCATTTAGGCTATGTCACCGCCGAGACCCCCCTCCCGTCCAAGCGGCTGGTGATACGATCCCGAAAGGCCTTCGCTTCAAGAGAGCGAAGGCCTTTTTTTAGGCTGGGACTCAATCCTGTTAACCCAACGAGGCCGCCATTGCCGAGAGGCGATGCAAAGGTCAGTGTGGAGTGATTGTCAATCCGTGCTGAGCGCGCCGCGCAGTCGCGAGATGATGCCCCTGCGTTTCGGTTCGTGCAGAAGCGCAATCAGGATCTCGGGTTCATAGGGCTTTTCGAGTATGCAACCCATGGCCGCGACATCTTCCGGAATATCGCGGGGCATGCCGGTCGAGAAGATAATTCTCGGGCTGTCCGGGCCGAGTGTACGGACTAGCTCTGCTATCGCCCAGCCATCGTCACGGTCGGCAAGATGAACATCCAGAACGATCACGTCAGGCTGCTTGCGGCGTAGCGCATCTAGCGCCGTCTCGGTTGACGGACAGATCTCCACCAAGGGAACGCCTGCGTCGAGCAAGGCCTGTTCGATGGTAAGGCCGATTATCGCATCATCTTCAACTACCAGAACATGGCCGGGGAAGGCTGAGGATGTTTTCGGCTTTTTCACGCGGTCCCTATCGATCCGTAAGGTGTCGGCCCCTAACGCTGGAGCTTCCTCATCATCGGAACGGCAGCGAAGACCGAGGAGTTCCCGCAGCGATCAATCTGCAACCGGTGCGTGTCCATGTCGCAACACCGTCAGGCCGGACTTATCGCCTTTTCGTAAATCGCGTATTCGCGATTGATCTTGCTTTCGATCGTATCGGCGATCGCTATCATTCCCTTGTTGTCGTCTAGGATCCATCCGATTTCGCCGCGCTTGCTGCCGTAATCGGCCACTGCGTTGCGGCGGATGTGCTCGATCATCATGAAAGCCAACTGACTGGCGAGCCGTGAGTTCTGGAATTCCCTGAGCACGCCCATCAACGGGACGCGCATTCCCGCACCCATCGGTTTGCGGAGCCAGCGCAGCAGGTGGAACCATCCAAAGGGAAACAGCCTCCCGTTCACTTTCTTCAACGTCTCGTTCATGTCTGGCAGGACCATCATGAAGGCAACCGGACGGCCGTCGAGTTCGGCGATCATGTTCAGGCGCGGCTTGATGATCGGCTTCATCTTTTTTGCGGCGTGATCGATTTCGGCCTCTGTAAACGGGACAAATCCCCAATTGCCTGACCAGGCATCGTTGAGGATGTGGAGCACGACGCGGATTTCTTCGTCCCATCGCTTCATCTCGATGGGCCGGATACGAATACGCTCGTTGCGTTCCCCAGAGGCGACGATGCGCTGCACGAGTTTGGGGAAGCCCGAGGTGATGTCGAGATCGTAGGTCAGCAGACGCTTGGTTTCGGTGAAGCCTTTTTTCTCGATCCAGCCTGCGTAATGGGCGGGATGGTGGCCCATCATGATCATTGGTGAATGGTCATGCCCTTTCACAAGCAGGCCGGGCTCTTCCCAGATGGAGAGGGAGATGGGGCCGATCATGCGCGTCATCCGTCTTTCGCGCAGCCATTCCTCGGCGCGGGTGAGCAGGGCGCCTGCCACGGTTTCGTCCTCGGCATCGAAATATCCGAACATGCCTGTGCCGGGCCCCATGCCCTGTTCGACCGGCAGTTCGAGCGCGAGATGGTCGATATGTGCGGCGATGCGACCGACCGGCCGGCCATCCCGGTAGGCGATGAAAAACCCAACGGTGGCGTGTCCGAAAAACGGGTTCTTGTCCGGATCGACCAGCTCAAGCTGTTCGGAACGTAACTGCGGGATCGAATGCTCTTCCCGCGCGGCGAATTGGCGTCCGAGATCGACGAAGGCTGCACGGCCCTGCTTGCCTTCGACCGGTTCGATAACAATATTTGCGTCCGACACCTGTATTCCTTCATTCAGCCGCGGTTAGCCCTGTGTTGGGCAATTGATCTTTGTCAAGGAATCGCGCGAACGCGATCACTATGATCGACAGCGGACACTGTATTTTCTCGCGTATCTGACCTAAAGGCACCCTCAGGAAAATCGACCATGAATGCCGAACAGCCCATCATTGCCTCCAGCGACGCGAGCGCACCGCGCGAGCGCGGCTGGCATTCGCAGATCGCAGACGACAAGGCGATGCTGCGTGCTGCCCGCGACCTGACCAAGGATATCGCGGAGGCGCGGGCCGCCATCTACTGGCCGGACATGTTGGGATCGGCGCTGGTCGGTTATGTCACGCTGGCAGCGGCAATCCTGATCGAAAATACTGCCTTGGCGGTTGTGCTGGGGATCGTTTCGGCGCTGACCTTATATCGCGCACTTCTGTTCATTCACGAGATTTCGCATCTTCACCGTGACGCGCTGCCCGGCTTTCGCACGGGCTGGAACCTGTTCGTGGGCATACCGATGCTGACGCCCTCCTTCATGTATGAAGGCGTGCACACGCTGCATCACAAGCGCACCCAATACGGCACCGTGGAAGATCCGGAGTACCTCCCACTCGCACTGATGAAACCATGGAGCCTGCCGCTCTTCGTGTTGATCGCGCTGCTGGCGCCGGTCGCGCTGCTATTTCGATTTGCCGTGCTGGTGCCGCTTGGTGCGGTCATCCCCCGGATCCGTCAGGTGACCTGGCAGCGCTTCTCGGCGCTCGCTATCAATCCGGAATTTCGCCGGCGTCCGCCCGAAGGTAATCTGAAGCGCCGCGTGTTCTGGCAGGAAGCAGGCGGTTTTATCTGGTCCTGGGTCTTGATCGGTAGCGTTTTCGCGTTTGGCTGGCGGCCGTTGCTGATCGCTCTGGCCGTTGTCTCCGTAACGGCAACGCTTAACCAGTTGCGCACGCTGGTAGCCCATTTATGGGAAAACGAGGGCGAGGCGATGACCGTGACTGCCCAGTTTCTCGACAGCGTCAACGTACCGCCGCCCGGCATGATCGCTGAGATTTGGGCACCGGTCGGCCTGAGGTATCACGCGCTGCATCACCTGATGCCGTCAATGCCCTACCACTCCCTGCCCGAAGCGCACCGCCGACTGGTTGGCGAACTGGGCGAAGATTCGACCTATCACGGGGCCAACCATGCCGGAATGGGCGTGCTCGTCGCCAGAATTGCCCGCAGCACCATGGGCCGTATGCGTTAAATACGAAAAAAGAGCCGCTCCACTCGGTGATTGGAAGCGGCTCTTTCCGAACACGGGCCATGCGACCCAGTGGCCTAACTTTATCTGTCGGCGTCGACCTCTGCCTGAACGCCGTCTTCGCTGATCGTGGCGTCGACATCGGCGCCATCGATGGTCACGCTCGATCCTTCTTCGTCTTCAACCTGCGCAGGCTCGGTAACGACGGTGGTTTCGGTAGGCGCGGGTTCGGTCACCACGGTGGTGTCGGTGCCGTCGGTGCCTTCGTCGGCCGGCGCATTGGCTTCGGCGCAGGCGCCAAGGCTGATCGCAGCGGCGAGGGCGGGAATAGCAAACTTCTTCATGCCAAACCTCCTTTGTGGCAGCATTGTGGCAGTAATGCGCCGCAAATGAGGCGGTTCCCGAGAATGTGTCAGTCGAGAAACTTGATCATTGCGCAGCGGCGTTCGCGCGGAAGCCCTGCATCGGCTGCCGCTTCGAGCGATCGCAACAGATGAGGGCGGTCTTCGAGGTTCTCTATCTCGACGAATCCATGGCGTGCGTAGAAGGGTCCGTTCCAGGGGATGTCGCGATAGGTATCGAGCGTTATTGCGCTCACCCCGCAATTGCGCGCATCGATTATCAGTGCCCGGAGCAATGTTCCGCCGATCCCGCGCCCTTGTTGCTTCCGGGCGACACTGAGTTCGTGCAGGTGGAGTTCGCGTCCGACCCTACCCGCAGCAGCAAAGCCTGCAACCTGGCCTTCGATGGTGGCAGCAAGGCAATTGCCCCTGGCAATCACCCCCCGGTAGTGTTCTGCGCTCTTCGACTGCGGCACCGGAATTCCTTCCAGTGAGGGCTCCTCACGCAAGAGGCTGGCCGCATCTTCTTCGACCCGCTGGAACGCATCGGCATCATCCGGCCGCGCCAGCCTGATCGAGAATTCGTTCATTCTTCCGTGCGGATAAGCACGGTTTCACCGATCAGCGCAAACAGGAAGAAGGGTCCCCAGGCTGCCAGCAATGGAGGATAGCCGCCGAAATTGCCCATGGCGAGTGCGGCATTGTCGACCACGAAATAAGCGAAGCCCAGAGCCATGCCGATCAGTGCGCGCACGAAGAGCTGGCCCGACCGGGCGAGACCGAATGCGGCGACAGCGCCCAGCAACGGCATCAGAAAGGACGACAGCGGGCCGGACAGCTTGTGCCACCATTTCGCGCGCATTTCGCCGGTGCGGCGCCCGGCCTCCTCGAATGCGTCGATCTGCGCACCCAGCGTCCAGAAGGGAACTGCGTCGGGATCGATCTGCGCAAGGTCGATCTGATCAGGTGTCAGACCTTCGCCCACCACGATGCTGCTGGCTTCGTTCGATGATGCGCTGGCGACATCGAAACGCGTGATATCATCGAGCCTCCAGCCCGGACCTGCATAGGTCGCTCGCGCTGCATCCACCTGTTCGATGATCGCACCATCCGGGCTGCGTCGATACCACGTCACGTCGGTCATGCGGATGTCTGCCCCGCTACCCGCCAGCTGGGCTGCGGTCAGCACGTTGGTCCCATCTGCCAGGTACACATTGGCGCGGACGCTTGATTCTTCCGGTATCGGGCCCCATTCCGCCGCCTCCCACGCCTTGAGGGTTGCTGTGGAGCGCGTTACGACGCGTTCGTTGAATGCGAAGCTTGCTCCGCCCACGACAAGCGCGGTGAGCAATAGCGGGGCAAGCACCTGGTGTGCGGATAGTCCCGCCGCCTTCATCGCGACGACTTCGCTGTTCTGATTCAGGGTCACCAGGGTGATCAATGTGGCCAACAGCACCGAATACGGCAGGAAGCGTTGCACCAGCTGCGGTGCGCGCATGCCGGCATAGGTGAGCAGTTCGCCCTGACCGTTACCCGGTACCGCCAGGATTTTTCCGCTGTTGGACAGCAGGTCGAGCATCAGCAGCACCAGCACGAGCATGACCAGCACTGCCAGAATGCGAAGAACGAACATCTTGGCGAGATATTTGGTCAGGGTGGCCGATGGAAAAAAGTCCAGCTGCATCAGGCTTCTGCCTCATCTTGGACGACACGCTGCCGACGGCGAAACAATCGGCCCAGGCGTTTCGTCATTTTGGCAAGCCAGTTTTCGAGCGCCCCGATCGCCTGCCCGCCGGGCACAAATGCCACGCGGTGATACATCCACAGGATCAGGGCTGCGAAAATGAAGAAGGGCAGCCACAGGGCGACCAGCGGGTCGACTATACCTAGCGCGCCGACATCCTCCCCGTACTGGTTCACCTTGTGATAGGCTACGACCATCACGATGGAAAGAAACACGCCAAGTGCGCTGGTACTTCGTTTGGGCGGTATGCCGAGCGCCACTGCCAGCAGCGGCATCAGGGCCATCATCACCACTTCCACGAGCCGGAAGTTGAAGCTTGCCTGGGAGGCATCGCGCTTCGTTTCGCTGGCCTCGTCCGCCCAGCCGATACGCAGGAGTTCGGGCAGGATATACTCGCGCTCGTCTTCGCCGCGGGCGCGGAATTCCTCGATCGCGGGAAGGTCGATCGGGAGGTCGTGCCGGGTGAAGGTCAACACACGGGGCGTCTGGCTGCCGGTATCCTGCACGATCGTGCCGTCGGTCAGGCGCAGGATGATCGTGTCCGGATCATCGGTCGTCGCCAGGAAGGAGCCTTCCCTTGCACTGATCGAAAGCACCTGGCCCCGGTCGTTGGCGACGCGGGCGAAAATCCCCATTAATCGACGACCGTCGTTCTCGCTCTCCTCGATACGCAGCGCCATGCGATCGGCGATGGTATTGAATTCGCCTACCTTGATGGAAGCGCCCAGCGCGCCGGAACGCAGGTCGTATTCCAATCTTTCATAGGTGAAGCGACTGACCGGCTGGACGAAGAACACCAGCGCCACATTGACCGCCATCAGCACGGCAGTAATCGCGAAGGGCACCCGCAGGAGCCGTCCGTAGCTCATGCCGACGGCGCGCAGGACGTCGAGTTCGCTGGTGGTGGCGAGTTTGCGGAAGGCGAGCAATATGCCCAGCAACAGTCCCAGCGGGATGGCGAGACTGGCATATTCGGGCAGGAGCGTGGCCAGCATCTTGAATACCACGCCTACCGGGCCGCCTTCGACGGCTACGAAATCGAGGAGCCGCAGCATCTTGTCCAGCACCAGCAGCGAGGCCGCCAGCGCGAACACGCCCAGCATGGGTACGATCACCAGCCGGAAGATGTAGCGGTCGATTGCGGGAAGGAAATTAAGCACTCGGTTTCCGGACTTTGGGTCGCTTGGCCAAAGGCCCTAGCGCGAAAATCCCAATGCGTCATGCCCTAGCTGCGCTGATGGCTTTACGCCTTCTCCAGTGTGCACTGGAGCGGGTGCTGGTTCTGGCGGGCGAAATCCATCACCTGGTTGACCTTGGTTTCGGCGACTTCGTAGGGGAAGATTCCGCAGACGCCGACGCCCTTCTGGTGAACGTGGAGCATCACGCGCGTGGCCTCTTCCATATCCATGCGGAAAAAGCGCTTCAGCACGATGACGACGAACTCCATCGGAGTGTAATCGTCGTTCAGCAGCAGCACCTTGTACTGGCTGGGTTTCTTGGGTTTGGCGCGCGTCTTGGTGGCGATGCCGACCTGGCCGTCGCCTTCGCGAGTATCGTCATCGCCTTTCCCGGCGCGGATCGATTGGAGACGTGTGGGGTGGGTCATCGCAGGCGCCAATATCGTAAGCCTGTCCAAAATCGCAAGCGGTGAGCGACAGGCAATGGCTGATCAGGGTCAAGAAAACGTCAAGAGACGATCGAGCGCCCCCTAAAAGCAAACGGGCCGGACGACACGATTGTGCCATCCGACCCGCCGTTTCCAACTGCCGGGCAAGGGAGAGAGGAGAGAGATGCCCGGCGGGTTGAAGTTCGTATTGGTTATGCGGCCTTGCGGATCTTTTCTGCGGCGAGGCTCATGCGGCTCGACAGCGGAGCGAAGGCTTCGTTGGCCAGTTTGAGCATGGCTTCGGTGTTCTTCGAGGTGGTCGAAACCATGGCGTCGAAGTTGCGGCGCGCGATTTCGCCCTGCAGCTGGAAGAGCTCGGTCGGCGACTTGATCGCGGCGAACTTCTTCACATCGCCCTGGACGGTTTCGGCGGCCGACTTGGCTTCTTCGACATAGGTGCGGCCCATGTCCTGCACGCCCGAGGCGAGAATCTTGCCCGATTCGATCAGAGCTTCGATGTTGCCCTTCTGGAATTCGACTGCGTCCTGGGTGATTTCGCTGCCCTTGTCGTAAGCTGCCTTGGCGCGGGTCTGCAGGTCTGCAGCCATTTCCTTCGCCTTGGCGGTGTAATCGGTGGTCTTGGCGTTCTTGGCGGTGGCCATGATGGTATCCTTCAATTTGATGATCGGGGTCTTCGAGGTCTTGGTGGCGGCCTTTTTGGCCGGAACAGCCTTCTTCGCGGCAATTTTTTTCGGGGCTGTCTTCTTGGCAACCGGCTTCTTCTTTGCCGGCGCTTTCTTGGCGGCGACCTTCTTCGCCTTAACCGGAGCCGCCTTGGCGGCGGGCTTTTCGGCAGGAGCGGCAACCGCCTTGGCGACCGCGTCCGTCTTCACGGGTGCAGTCTTATCAGCGTCCACGGCCTTCTCGACAGCCTTGGCGCTAACCTCGGACGTCTTCTTGGCGGCAGCCTCGGCATAAGCCTTCTCTGCAGCGGCATCGATTTTGGTCTGGCTCTCGGCCATGGGAAACCTCGCTTTTGTTGCAGTGCACAAAATAGGCATTGCAGGTGCGAAGTCAAGGATTTTTTGTGCGCTGCAACATAAACGACAAATGTGCCGAATTCCAGAGTATTACCTGGCTTTACCGGGTCGCCACATAGCGCCCGGGTGCATCCTCTATCACCTTGTCACCCTTGCCGCCGGGCTTCCGCTTGCCACTGGCGGCGACGGTCTCGCCGTCCTGTTCACGCAGCCAGTCGATCCAGTCGGGCCACCAGCTACCGGGATGTTCTTCGGCACCTTCGCGGAATTCGGCAAGGCTGCGAGGCTCGCCGTCATTGGTCCAGTACTGATACTTGCCGGAGGAAGGCGGGTTCACGACGCCTGCGATATGACCCGACCCGGCGAGTACGAATCTTATCGGCCCGGTGAAATGGTCCTTGAGGCGCCACACGCTTTCGGCGGGGGCGATATGGTCTTCCTTGCCCGCCTGCACATAGGTGGGCGTTTTCACCAGCCCCAGGTCGATCGGCGTATTGTCGATGCTCAGCGCATCGGCCTCCACCAGGCGATTGTCCCTGTAAAGATCGCGCAGATACTGCTCGTGCCATTTGGCAGGCAGGTTGGTGACATCGCCGTTCCAGTGGAGCAGGTCGAAAGCCGGATAGTCTTCACCCAACAAGTAGTTGTTGACGACGTAGTTCCAGATCAGGTCCGTCCCGCGCAGCAGGTTGAACGTCGCCGCCATATAGCGTCCGTCCAGATAGCCATCGGGGGACAATGCCTTGATGGCACCCAATTGCTGGTCGTCGACGAAGTTGAGCAGTTCGCCCGCCTTCTCGAAGTCGACCTGCGCGGTGAAAAAGGTCGCGCTCTTGACTTTATCCTCTTCGCCCCGCCGGTGAAGCAGTGCCAGCGTGGCGGCCAGCGTAGTGCCAGCGACACAATATCCGATCGTATGAACGTTCGGCACGTCGAGACGCACGCGGATATGGTCGATCGCATCTATCTGCGCGCGGACATAATCGTCCCACACCACATCCTTCATGCTTGCATCGGCCGATTTCCAGCTGACCATGAACACGGTCACGCCCTGTTCGACAGCCCATTTCACGAAGCTCTTCTTCTCGTTAAGGTCGAGAATGTAGAACCGGTTGATCCAGGGCGGGAAGATCACGAGCGGGGTCGCCAGCACCTTCTCGGTGGTCGGGGTGTACTGGATCAGCTGGTACAGCGGCGTTTCATGCACAACCTTGCCCGGCGTGGTGGCGATATTCTCGCCCAGCGTGAAAGCCGATGCATCGGTGTGCGAAAGCTGCCCGCGCCGCATATCGGCCAGGAGATGCTCCATGCCTTTCACCAGGTTCCGGCCCCGCGTCTCCATCGTGCGTTCCATCACCACCGGATTCAGGAGGGGAAAATTCGCCGGGCTTGCCGCCTCGGTGATGGCCTTGGTGGTAAAGCGCAGCTGGTCGCGCTGGTGAGGGCTTAGCCCTTCCATCCTGTCGACCATCTCGCCGACGCGCTCGGCAAGGAAAAGATAGGTCTGGTGGATCAATGCATAGGCGGGATGCGCGCGCCATTTCTCGTCGGCGAACCGCCGGTCCTTCCGCGGCAGTTCGATATCGTCACCGGACTTGTCCGAGGCTTTGGGACCCAGGCCGTACTGACCCAGCACGTCCTGCCACAGCTTCATGCCTTCTTCCCACAGTGCCTGCTGCTGTTCCGTCTGCGCGAGTGGCATCTGCCGGTACCAGTCGGTAGCAAGCGCCATCCAGCGCGCCGGATCGAAATAGGGCACCAGCGCCTGCGGATTGCTCATCTGCTCTGCCTGATATTCGGCCCACAGCGCCTGCAGCCTGGTGTTCGTCTCCGCCCATGCCTGCACATCTTCCGGCGTCATGGCGGCGCCCGTCATCGCGGAAGGATCGATCGCCCCGGTCATCGGCGCGAACATCGCACGCACCAGTTTGGCCGGGTGCTCGTAGAGATTGGTGAATGGATCGGGCGTTTCGGTCATCATCGTTCCTTCGCGCGTGGGCCAAGCGCTGTTTGTCACGGACCTAGAAGAATCCGCAAGCCCGCGCATCTATCCCGTTTGCGCCTGCCGCCTGAATAGGTAATCAGTATGACCTAACCAATGCGCCACGGAGCCTAAATGTCCGACGAATTCTACCGCATCAAACGCCTGCCTCCCTATGTGATTGCAGAGGTCAACGCGATGCGGCACGCAGCGCGGCGGGCAGGGCGCGACATAATCGACCTGGGCATGGGCAATCCCGACCAGCCCCCGCCGCAGCATGTGATCGACAAATTGTGCGAAGTGGCCGCCAAGCCCAGCGCGCATGGATATTCGCAGTCCAAGGGCATTCCGGGCCTGCGCAAGGCCCAGGCGAAGTATTACCAGACCCGTTTCGGCGTCGATCTCGATCCGGAAAGCGAAGTTGTCGTGACCATGGGGTCGAAAGAGGGGTTGTCCTCGATGGCCACGGCGATCACCGCACCGGGCGACGTGGTGCTGGCGCCGAGCCCGAGCTACCCGATCCACACCTTCGGCTTCATCATTGCCGGCGCCACGATCCGCAGCGTGCCGACGACGCCCGACGAGCGCTACTGGCGCGCGCTCGACAGCGCCATGGCCTATACCGTGCCGCGCCCCACCGTGCTGGTGGTGAATTACCCTAGCAACCCCACCGCAGAGGTGGTCGATGCCGAATTCTATCAGCGGCTGGTCGACTGGGCGCGCGAGAACAAGGTCTGGATCATGTCCGACCTAGCCTATTCGGAACTCTATTATGACGGCAGGCCGACGCCCTCGATCCTGCAGGCCGAGGGGGCGAAGGAGGTCGCGGTCGAGTTTACCTCCATGTCAAAGACATACTCGATGGCCGGCTGGCGCATGGGCTTCGCCGTCGGCAACCGGCAACTGATCTCGGCGCTTACGCGGGTGAAGTCCTATCTTGATTACGGCGCTTTTACCCCGATCCAGGCCGCAGCCTGCGCCGCGCTCAACGGCCCCCAGGACGTGGTCGAGCAGAACCGGCAGCGCTACCAGCACCGGCGTGACGTAATGGTCGAAAGCTTTGGCCGCGCGGGCTGGGACATTCCCGTTCCGGCCGCCAGCATGTTCGCGTGGGCGCCCCTCCCGCCGGGGTTCGAAGACATGGGCAGCCTCGAATTTTCCAAGCAATTGCTCGAGCACGCCGGTGTCGCCGTGGCGGCGGGCGTCGGCTATGGCGAAGAGGGCGAAGGCTATGTCCGCATCGCCATGGTCGAGAACGAGCAACGCATCCGCCAGGCGGCGCGCAATGTGAAGAAATTCCTCGCCGAGCATGCACGGTAACTGGAGAAAGCGATGAGCACCGACCGCGTCACGATCGACCTTGCCGACAACGGTGTCGCACAGGTTCGCTTCAACCGCCCCGACAAGATGAATGCGCTCGATCCGGCGCAGTTCGAGGCGATTATCGCCGCGGGCGAGGAGCTAAGGACGATGAAGGGCCTGCGCGCCGTGGTGCTGGCGGGCGAAGGGCGGGCCTTCTGCGCCGGGCTCGACCTGTCGAACTTCACCGCCGCGCCCGATGATGAGCGCAAGCCGCTGACCGAGCGCACCCACGGCAATGCCAACCTGTTCCAGGAAGTCGCCATGACCTGGCGCAAATGCCCCGTGCCGGTGATCGCGGCGGTCCACGGCGTGTGCTTCGGTGGCGGGCTGCAGATCGCCAGCGGGGCCGACATTCGCGTGGTCCACCCTGCAACGCGCATGGCGATTATGGAAATGAAGTGGGGGCTGGTGCCCGACATGGGTGGTTATGCGCTGTGGCGCGGGTTGGTGCGCGACGATCACTTGCGCGAACTGGTCTATACCAACCGTGAATTCTCCGGGCAGGAGGCGCTCAGCCTCGGCCTCGCCACGCACGTCACCGAAGATCCGCTGGGTATGGCAAACGAGATCGCTAACGAAATCGCCAACCGAAATCCCGAAGCGATCCGCGGAGCGAAACGCCTTTCCGAAGCGATGCTCGAACAATCGGGCGACGACATCCTGATGGCCGAAAGCGTCGAACAGGCGGCGGTGATCCGCACGCCGAACCAGATCGAGGCGGTGATGGCGGGAATGCAGAAACGGGCGGCGAACTTCACCGACGGGTAAGCGGCGGGAATGTCGGCTATCGACGCCATTTCGGTCATTCCCCGCATCCGCTCAGCCTGAGCCTGTCGAAGGCCACGGGCAGGGAGCCGGCAACGAGAGCCTCAACGCTGGCGGTTTCTGGCGAGGTTTGAAACTCTGTCCCAATCGCCAGCAATAAGAGCCTCCTTCTTCGCTCTACTCCAGCCCTTGAGTTGGCGCTCCGCGTTGAAGGCTTCTTCTCGCGTCGGAAAATCCTGAGACCATACCATCTCCACGGGCAGGCGTTTGGCTGAGTAACCTCCGAATGCTCCGTTCCGATGCTGGGCCAAGCGCAGATCCAGATCCTCCGTATGGCCTGCATAATAGCTGCCATCGTTGCATCGGAGCAGGTAAGTGAAGAAGGCCATTCCAAGGGTTTAACCTCGGCGAGTGGCCTTCGACAAGCTCAGGCTGAGCGGGTGTGGTGTGAAGGCGAGTTGGGTAGATCACCACCCCAAAGTCGGACGTTCCAGCCTGATTTCCCGGGACAGTATACCTAATTCAGTTCCATGATACTGGCGTGGGATGTTGGCTGACAACGATCGCAGCTTGCGCTGGGATGACGAAGTCGGGCGGAGTGATTCCGGTGGGCGTTGTTGGCTTTCTCCATGCCAACGCCATCACGTCCAACCTATTGTGAAAAAATCACTTTCCTACACACGCCGGATTTGTCTTGACCTCGTGGATGACCATACATCCACTCCCCAGCTCGCTCGAGCGGCCCGGCGTTTCCGCTGCCCCGCTTGCTCCTGAAACCAATAGCGAAGCCGTTGAAGCAGACTCTAAGGAAGTGCTTCCCGCGCCCGCCGATCCGCTGCGCCATGACGGCTGGACCCCCGCCCGGCAGGCGGCGTTCCTGCGCGAGCTGGCGGCGACGCATAATGTCGCCGCGGCGGCACGGGCGGTGGGGATGAGCCGGCAGTCGGCCTACAAGCTGCGCGCCCGGCTGCACGGCACGCCGTTCGACAAGGGCTGGGAGGCAGCCTTCGTCACCCGTTTCGATGTGCTGGCCGAAGCCGCTCTCGATCGCGCGCTCAACGGGGTCGAGGTGCCGCATTATTACAATGGCGAACTGATCGGCACATCGCGCCGCTATGACGAGCGGCTGACGCTGGCGCTGCTGGCCATGCGCGGCAATCTTGTTCGCAAACCAATCAGCGACTTCGATCCCTCCAGTGCCTTCGAAAGCGACGATCTGGCCGCGCTGAGCGATCGCGTCGAACAAGGGGCCGGAGGCATGGCGGGTGGCCCCCGACGAGGAACTCGATGTGCGCTACGGGGTAGTCCGGAACGAAGAGACGGACGAAACGGACGAGACGGAAGAAACAAACGAGGCAGACGAAGCAGAAGAGACGGGAGAGATAGACGCGGCAGACGAAGCTGGTGTGGCGGATGAAACCGGCGCGGAGAGCAGCGACGCAAATGCGGCCGGGGGCGGGGCCAATATACGATCTGTCACCTGCAGAATATTATAAAAAATGCTATATTTCAATGCACTGCTGGCGATATGCCTGGTTGACACACTGTCGCTTTCGTCACCCGAACACCGCCACGCATTGCATGCCGTCCATCACCTGTTGCCCGTCCGCATTCCACAGCCGCAGCCGCTCGCTGGAATAGCCCTCCGCCGCGTGCTGGCTGGCGTTTTCGGACAGCCACCAGCCGTCGCGGGTGGCAGGCCGGGTGTCGAGCAGGTTGAAGCTCCAGTTGATCGAACTGATCGGGCCCTGGCGCTGCATCGCGCGCATAGCACCGGGCGGCATGACATCGCCCAGCAGGATAAGTTCGCTTACCGGATCGAGGCCCTCGCGATCGGCAAGGCGTGCCCAGCGGCGAACCACAGGCTCGCCGGGTCCGCGCAGGTCCTGTGCGCGGCGTAGCTCGAAATTGTTCTGGATGAAGGCGGGGCCCATGCCTTCCATCACTTGTTCCGCATTTTCGGGCGGACCCGGCCAGTCGGCAATCTCCGCTGCTTCATGCTCGGCGTTCGGTTCGCGCTCCGTGCCGAATAGCCAGAAGGCGGTGAGTGTGCAGCGGCCCTCGCACCAGAGCTCGCTACGGACCTGCGTCACATTGCGTCCCTGCCTTACGATTTCGCGCTTCAGTTCGACCTCCGGCCCGGTTGGAGCGACGAATGCCACCTGGCCTGCGCGCAGCGGCGGCAGATCGGGGAAGGCCCGCACGGCGGCAGTATAGGCGATCAGCGCCGAAGCGCCGCCATATAGCGTGCGGCCCTGCAGCCAATGGTCGAGATTGTCGAAGCGGACGGAGCCGCCCTCGGCGGTGATCGGATTGGTAAGGCTGGCGATACTCATGCCTCTCCATTGCGCCTGCAGCGCAAGACGTCCAGACTGACGTTACGTAAGCCGGTGCGCAAGGCGATTGCATTGCTCCGGCAGAATCGCTAGTGGGCCGCTTCCCGTCCGAGAGGCCGGGCGAGGCCCGATGGCGGAGTGGTTACGCAGAGGACTGCAAATCCTTGCACGCCGGTTCGATTCCGGCTCGGGCCTCCACTTCTCTGAATAGAGAATGTGCCGCTTTAGCTCAGTTGGTAGAGCACATCATTCGTAATGATGGGGTCACGTGTTCGAGTCACGTAAGCGGCACCACCCCCGGTCAAAAATGGGCACTTCGCCCATTTCGGGGTTTGCGTTGGCGATCAGCGCCTTCTCTAGGGCATCCTTTGTGCCAAAGATCCGCACTTCATCGTTGGTCAGTTCGACCTTCCCAACGAACAGGCGAACGTATGCGACTTGAAATTTTGGGTCTCCCTCCCGCAAGGCTTTTGAAATGCGTTTTGCGAAGCCTTCAATCATCTTTTCATCAATGCGAGCTTTCGATCTCGAAAGCTGAAGCTCAAGACTTTTCTCCTCTGCCCTGAGTGTAGATTTTCGTGATTGGTTGTGCGCCATTCTTTGGACGAAAATCGGATCGGCAGCCTGCATGGCTCCAGACTCGATCATTGTGTGCAAGTTGCTGATAGCCTTGTCCACCTTGGTAAGTTCCGATCTGGTCATCGCCAGATCTTTGCGACGGTTCTTCTCCAAGCTTTCGGATCGAGCCAGCAGATGCTCAAGGAGTTCAATGAAACGATCGCGACGGAAGATGCGCTTGATGAGCTGATCGATTACAATTTTATCGAGGTCCTCACGGCGGATGGCTTTCAGACTACAGGTGTGTGCGCCCATATTCACGCGGGCCCGGCAAGTGTAGTAATGGTACTGTCCGCCCCTATGCCCTTCCTGCTCGAAGACGTGGTGAAGGAACAGGGAGGCAAATTTTCGAAAGGCTGCACCTTTGAAATCCATGTCGTCCAAGACGGTTTGCTGATCACAAGTCAGAATCCGCCTTCGAGCGAGCAGGCGGCGAAAAAACTGCTCAAAGCTCTCGCCAGCCTGGATTAGCGGCGTCCGACGTTTCTCGCCGAGCCTATATCATCCGGACGGGCTCGGCAAGTTCTTCGACCTGCTTTGATGTGGTCGTGCTAATAGGGCCCTTTACACTAAACCTAGCCAAAAGCAGTCCGTCAGCAACCGGCCCTATTCTGTTGAAAAACTCCTCTTGCGAAGAGAGCGAGCCGCTGATTCAGTGTTCTTCGTAATCAGGAGATTTGCTGATGATGGGCGAGCGAACGGTGATGCAGGAGGCGCTGTTCTACAGCTTCCGCATCGA
>NZ_JBSXNU010000037.1:0-97318 GCF_056857815.1 Qipengyuania sp. B-5
CCGATATCCTCGCCTTCATCGAAACGCACAACGAAAACCCCAAACCCTATCGCTGGACCAAATCCGCCGATGAGATACTCGCCTCGGTCAAACGCTTCTGTCAAAAAGCTATGAGCCGAACTTCAGATTCAGGTGACTAGGGTTCGGCATACTTAACTTTAGAACGTGGCCGGTTTTCAGGTTCGTCCGCGACAAAGACGAATTTAATGATGCCTTAGAATCCGCCTATGGAGAGAGGGTTCAAGAGAAACAGAATGTTGTCGACCAAGAAGCGCAAGACGACGTCGGTGCTGCCGAAGACAATACGGTCCATTAGCAATTTCGCGATCAACAGCCTGTAAGCTTTTCCTCCTAACCCGCCGGAACCAGCTTCTCCACCAGCGCCCTGAGTTCGCTCGGCGTGGTGTGGCCGGCGACGATCTCGTGATAGCCGATGCCTGCCTTGCGTAGCGCTTCCTTCTTCACCGCATCGCGCGCGGCGGCGGTGCCCTGATGGTGACCCGAACCCTGATATTCGAGTGCGTGGACCACGCAGCAGTTCTCGTCCATCAGCGCGAAATCGACGCGCTTTGAATTGACTGCGAAATAGGCGGGTTTGCTCTTGCTCGACAGGAATTCGCCCAGCGAAACCTGCGCCATCACCTGCCAGCCCGGATTACGCGCGATCACCGCCTCGTCGAGCGTCTTGAATACCTTCGCCTCAGGCCGGTTGAGCAGCGAGCGGGACTGGAAATCCGCTTCCATCACGATCCGCAATTGCTCGGTTGAATCCGCTGTCGATCCCTTGCTGCGGAAGTCCGAGACATCCTTCAGATAAGGCTTGCGATAATTCGAACGGCGGCGCCTGCCCTTGTTCTTCGGCTCGAGAAACGCCTTGGCAACACCGACAATCAGCGTGAACACCGTAATGAACACGAGGATCGAAATCCAGTTGCCCATATTGGCCGAAACCATGTCCATGATATCCATGACCGCTATCCGCCTCCCCACAGGATCGCTCGCAATTCAATGTGCTAAATGGCAGTAAATCGTCAAAGTTTTCTTTCACGCCTAAGTTGTTAGAAGCTGGACCCCGGATCAGGTCCGGGGTGACGAGATCAACCTGTTGCACTCCCCCCGCACCCGTTCCACATAGCCCCCATGTCCGCAGACTGCTGTTCCTCCAAGTCCACCGAACTGGAAAAGCTCGCGCGCCAGGCCGATCAGCGGCGCGTGCTCGTGATCGTGCTGGCGATCAATGCGGTGATGTTCGTGCTCGAATTCGGCGCCGGGATCATTGCCGGGTCCGCCGCGCTGATGGCGGATGCGTCGGACATGCTGGGCGATGCCGTGGTCTATGCGGTCAGCCTCTACGCGCTGGCGCGCAGCGACCGGTGGAAGGCCGGGGCGGCGATGCTCAAGGGCGTGGTCATCCTTGGCCTCGGCATCGGCATCGCGGTCAATGTCGCGCTCAAGGTCCAGAGCGGGGTGCCGCCATCCTCAACGCTGATGCTGGTGTTCGGCGCGCTGGCGCTGGCCGCCAATCTCGTCTGCCTGCGCCTGCTCACCCGCTTCCGCCATCAGGATGTGAACATGGCGAGCACTTTCGAATGTTCGCGCAACGACGTGATCAACAATTGCGGCGTGCTACTGGCCGCCGGGCTGGTATGGTGGCTCGCCTCGCCATGGCCCGATATCGTGATCGGCGGATTGATGGCGATGATCTTCCTGCGCAGCGCCCTGCGCGTGATTGCCGAGGCCGCCCCGCAGCTTCGCGCCGCCTGAGCGCGGGCAGGCGAACCCTCTCCGGATAAAGCAAGGCCCGCCGCGGAGGAATCCGGGGCGGGCCTGCGTTTGCTCCGGTGCGATGATCAGACCGGGGATTTCATCGCGCCCATTTCCGCATCGGGCAGGGCGGACAGGTCTTCTGCGCTCATGCCGGTCTGCACGTCCATGTCGTCGCCATCGGGGCGGGTGGTGAGGCCGTCCATCGGCACTTCGACCCAGCGATCGGGATCGGTGTCTTCCAGTTCGATGACCAGCCCGGTTACCGCGCCAGCCGCATCGCGGCGGACCGCTTCGATATCGCCAAGGTCGGTCCCGTCGGCGGTGACCAGATCGGCGTTAAGCAATTCTTCCTCGGTCAGGCCCAGCGCGGCCTCTTCATTGCTGGCGGCATAGGCGCTCTGGTCGGCTTCCATTTCCACCTGGTCTTCCATGCGGTCGGCTTCCTGTTCGGCAGGAGTTTCGCCGCAAGCGGCAATCAGGGCGCAGGCGGCGGCAAGGCTGGTGAAGGCGGTCTTGGGGTGGTGCATGGATGGTCCTTGTGAAGATCGTTCACCCGTTCAATGCGTGCGGCAGGCCGCCGTTCCAAAATCGGCGGGGCGGGCGGGAACGCGATAGCATCCGGCGGAGTTTACCTGCCATGAAACTCATCGCCCCGCTCGCCGCCACGCTGGCCTTCGCTCTCTCCGCCTGCGCCACCACCCCTGCCGCTCAGGAGATGGTCACAGTCACCGGGGAGGCGACCTATCGCGAACGTATCGCCCTGCCGCCCGATGCGGTGATGACCGTCCGGATCGAGGACGTGTCGCGCGCCGATGCCCCGGCCCAGGTGCTGGCGGAGGAAAGTTATCCCGCCGAGGGGCGGCAGGTGCCGCTGCCCTTTGCCGTGGAGGTGCCGCGTGCGGCGCTGGAAGGCGCAATCACCACCTCCGCGCGTGTGCGGATAGAAGACGGTGATGGCTGCCTGATGTGGATCACCGACACCCGAACCCCCGTGACGCCGGTGGCGGGGGAGGCCCGCGTCGATCTGGGTACGCTGGTGATGGTCCGCACTCAGGGCTGAGGCGAAAACACTTTCCTACAGGCGTGCAGCCGTGGCTCATCCTGCCGGATGACCGACGAACCGACTCAGCCTTCCGCCCCTTCCGCTCCCACCAGCCCGCGCAGGCGCGCGCGGCAGTGCAATGCCGATTATCGCTGGACCGTGCCCAAGGTGCAGGCCTTCCTGCGCGCTCTGGAACAATGCGGGCGGGTGGCGGAAGCAGCGAGGGCTGTGGGGATGAGCCGGCAGGCGGCCTATGCCCTGCGCGCCCGTCTGGACGGGCCCGCCTTTCGCGAAGCGTTCGAGGGTGCGCGCCGCGCCGGCCTGCGCGCCCGTGCGGCGGCGAGCAGGGCGCGGCTGGAAGCGCAGCGTTCGCCGTGAGAGGGGCCGGGGCTGGAGGCGCTCGACTACCTGCGCGCCGGGTCGTCGCAAGCTGACATTTCGGGCAGACAAGCAGACACCGGCGGGGCGCAAGCTGACACCGAAATGCGCCATGCCGACGCGCGCCGCCCGCAAGCCGACGCCCCTCCGCACAAGCCGACTGTTTTTACCCCTGGACAGTGTAACACCCGGTCCATGTCTCGCCCCGTATCGTCGCGGGGAGGGGGCTGAGCGGACACTCCGGCGGAACATCTGCGCGCGCCAGAGCTTGGTTGGGAAGGCACACACCATCCAAGGAGACCATTATGTCCGTTGCCAAAGTCACCGAAGTCATCTCCTCCTCGACCGAAAGCATCGAGGATGCCGTCCGCCAGGGCGTGAAGCGCGCGGCCAAGACCATCCAGGGGATCGAGAGCGTCTGGGTCAAGGATACTAAGGCCCGGGTTTCGGGCGGCGACATCACCGAATGGCGCTGCACGCTCAAGATCACCTTCGTGGTCAACGACTGACCGAAACGGAAGGAACGCCGGCAGTGGCCGATCTCTACCTCAAGAACCTCGAATCCGAACGGCGCCAGCTATGGGCGACCTCGCGTCTGAAGGGCTTGCCCAAAGACACGCCCGAACGCCGCCGGATCGCCGAGATCGACCGTCTGCTGGCAGAGCACCGGGGCGCGAAGAAATCCCGCGCCGCCGGTGCTGGCGGCGACGCGGCCGAAGACTGACCGCTCAGGAGTTCTTCATGTTCTCCAGCCCGCGGATCGCGCCGGGCTTGAGGCTGGGATTGGAGGCGTTCTGCTTGGGCCCCTTGTCGGCCTTCGGCTTGCGTGCTTCGCGGCTCTTGCGTTGTTGACCCTTGGCCATGTTCGTTTCCAGTAAGGGCGGCATGCCCCGCCGCGGCCATACGCCCTTTCGGGCAAACACCCGCATCAATTCGTATGGCGCATATGGCCGATAGCGACGAATGATTAGGAGTCTGGGCAAGGCTGTGCTACTAAGGCTGCGCTGACGTCGAAATTTGCGACGGACTTCGGATTTTGACGACCGCCGCTTGCTGCTTGCAGCCCCGGCGTAAACCAGACGACGACTTCCTTTCTTCGGACGACCTTACGCACGACCGCACCGCATGTCGCGGCGCGGCAAATACCCGTTCTCGAAAGGAACATTACATGGCCAAGACTGGCACCGTAAAATTCTTCAACTCCGACAAGGGCTATGGCTTCATCCAGCCCGACGACGGTTCGGCAGACAGCTTCGTGCACATCAGCGCCGTGCAGGCCGCAGGCATGCAGACGCTCGATAAGGAGCAGCGCCTCAACTACGAAGTCGAGCAGGGACGCAATGGCAAGGAAAGCGCCATCAACCTGTCGGCTGCCGACTGACGCGAATACCCGACGTTGCGCGCCATGGCCGGCGATCCCGGCCATGGTGCGCAGCATCTTTCAGTTTCCCATCGGAGCCCCGCGAACATGAGCCAGACCTACGAATTCTATTCCGCCCGCGCGGAAGAAGCCGCCGCCGATGCGAAGGCCGCGGAATTGGCCAATGTGCGCGATCGGGCGCTGCGTTCCGAAAAGACCTGGCGGGGCCTCGCCGAACAGGCCCGCTCCGTTGCCGAACAGCGCCGCAAGCTCGAACGCGAGAAGGCTGCCGAGCGCATGGCGCTGGACGCGGCCACTTCCTGACCGACTGACGAGTCCCGCCTCCGCGCGGACCTTTTCTACATTATCGATGCTTTGCTAGCGGGAGGGGCCAACCCTCGCCGCCGTTTCGTCGTGCCAAGAAAAGAGTGCGACACGCGCTTTTCCTGGCTGGAATCGGGAAACCGAATCTCGGGCGGTCCGTTGATCCTGCAAGGCATAAAAGGAGAAAAGCGCCATGCAGGTCCAGTTCAATTCCGACAGCAGTATCATGGGTACGGAGAATGTCGCCGAGCGTATCGAGGCTAGCGTTCGCAGCAAGCTTGCCCGGTTCGAGGAACGGCTTACCCGGATCGAAATACACGTGCGTGACGAGAATGGGGCCAAGGGCGGGGGTGACGACAAGGCCTGTACCATCGAGGCGCGCCCGCGCTCGGGCAAGCCGATCGGCGTGACCGAACATGCCGCCAAGGTGGACGATGCGGCTCGCAAGGCGGCCAATACGCTCGTCCAGCGGCTTGAACGGACCTTCGGCAAGGAACAGCGCCACGGCCATGATCCTCGCCCGGAGAAGGTTCTCTAGGAGGCTGGAATTCGGCCGGGGCATGTGAGTCCGTCCCGGCCAATCTGTTCGGGGTCAGGGGGAGGTAATGTCTTCCAGGGCGAGTGCTTTTTCCTGACCGCGTTCCCCGATCCCGTTGTTTCGGTCGATAAGCAAACCGACCACCATGACGATTATTCCAGGGATCGCCCAGGATGCCGCGGCAAGGAAAAGCACCGGCACCCGCGCATCGGGCAAGATCAATCCGGCAAAGCCGATCAGGACCGCCGTGGCATGGATGCCCGCGAACCAGATCGGCCAGTGCCGGCTGGATGTCATTGCGATACGGACCATGATTGCAAGCAGCAGGAGATCCACGATGCGCACGGCGATATGCTTGTCCAAGCCATCGAAGACGTATCCCATCAAGGAGGTCGCCAACGCGGCGCAGAAAATCGCAGCCATCGCCTTGCGATCCAATGCATCGCCGATTTGCCATCCGATCGATAAGGCTCCGAGGAGAAACAACCAGAAGGCAAATGCGACGATCATCTCTGGCTTCCCTATGCAGCGTCGGCTTCGACAGCAGGTTCGGATCTTTGCGCCTGTGCCTGCGGCAAGCCGTCGGGACAGCCGAACGACACGGCCTGAAGGCTCGATGTGCGCTGAATGGCGATAAGCTCGCGGACCGCGTGTGAGATGTCTTCCCGGCCGGCGATCAATTTGGACAGGCTCTCACCGGCATTGGCAAGGGCCGGTTGGGGTGTCGAGACCGGCAGGCGCGACGCCCGGCTCACCTCGACGATGCTGGCGCAAAGATGTGCCATCGACATGACCGCCTGGTCCAGCGCGTCGACGGATTTTTGCGTGTCGGCTGCAACAACCTGGCCGGATGACTTTTCGATTTCGAACATGATGTTCTCCTTCATGCCGCAACCCTGATTGCTTGCGGAGAAAGGAAAGAAATCATTCGGCGAGACCCTTTGCCAGAGCGGAAGCCGCTATAATGGATAGAATGAGGAAACAGGTCAGCATACTGCAGATCATCGCGATGCGGAAAATCCAGGTGATGCGGAGCTGGGCGTTGGCCGTATTCCTGATACCTCCGAGGCGGGGCAGGATCCGTTCGTTTGGCGAACTCGTGCCTCTCTGCCCGGCGTTGGGAAATATCATCCCGGCGTGAATCACAGGATCGCCCAGCGTTTCGGGATTCGAAAGTATAAGCGGCGTCTCCGAATTGCGGTGCAGACCTCTTTCGAACTCGTGCATCAGCGCAACCGCAGCCGTTCTGTTGGCGCAACCGAGATTTGCGAGTGCAGCACCGATATGCTGATCCACCGTTCGCGGAGAAATGCCCAGTTCACGTGCGATTTGTTTAGTTGTGAGCCCCTTTTTGACGAGCGTCATGCAGTCAAGTTGGCGGCCGCATAGGGGGAGTACGATACGATCCGTATCATCGGAAATTCTGAAACGTCCGTTTCGGACCAGAATTTGTTCCACGTAGCTTCCCCCCTCGGAAAGGTCGGAAATGCGGACCCTATCGACCGCGGCGCAAACCACAGCCTCAATTACTAAGTTATCATTTCGACTTAATATGGAGAAAGTGACGTAATTAGTCAAGTCACAGATTTATATAGGTAATTTTCTATTAATATGGCGCGATCAACGTAATCGACACTGTTCTGATGCCGCCCTGATCTGAACCCGCATACCATTTCATGCCGGTCTTATTGAACGGGCTATGCCGAGATATATGCTGTCAGGGTCTCGGAAAGCCGACATGGCAGATCTATCGTCAGTCTCGGTGAGCGAGAGCAGCTGCAACATCTACAGTCTTGGAGTTACCGATCTTCGGTTCCGCAGGAGCTGCTTGCGAATGTCCTGCGATTTCGATTTTCACCGGTTCGGCCAAGGCCATAGGAGCTTCTGCGCGGGTGATGCGTTGCCTGGCCGGTGGTCCGGTCTCTTCAATCGAGCTGTCCAGCCTCTCCGCGCGGCCTCCAGTGTAGGCGAGCAAAGCCTCTTCGCGCGCGATCCTTTCGGGGCTCGCTGTCTTGTAAAAATCATAGCCTGCGCTCAGTTTCGCGGACTCGTTGCTTCGGTCTTCCCGCCATATGGATCCACCGCGATCGTGGAGACGGCCGCGCAGGGCGAGTTCCGCGACCTCGATCGTGCCTTCTGGAGTCTTGAGCGGGTAATGGTCGGGCAGGCTCGCCATGTTGCGCAAGCCATCGTTGGATGCGCCGATGATCGGGGTTTCGGGCAGGGTGTCGCTATATCCTTCCTTGAGAACCGTGCTATCCCCGATCATGGCGCCGCTCACGGCTCCCGCGATTGCCACGATTACCACCGCACCCAGGATTTGGGGAGCGAACTTCATCATCTGTCTCCGCAAGTAGCGTTTTGAAAAGTAACGCATGCCTCGGTTGCCGAGTTCCCTCCCGGGCCTGCCGCGGTAACGCCTGTATGTTGTCGGCGATCCCATCGGTAAGGTTGGCCTGACGGAACAGTTAATGGGATGGTGAGGAATGTAAGCCATAATCCCCCGTCAGACCGGGACTAACGGACCAAGGGCAAGATGCACGAATTACAAAGCCAGTTCACCACTCAGGAAGGCGAGGCAGCGTGGACTGCCGTGATGCATGAACACTTTCACGCCGGGCAACTGGATGATGCGCAAGAATATCTGGCGGCGCAGCTCGCCGAGCTCGATACGGAACTGGCAACGCGATGCCTGATCGACGAGCCCGACCGCGTGAAAATCACCGGTTGGGACGAATTGTGCGAAGCGATCGAACTGCATGAAGGAGAGCAGATCACCGGGGTAACGCTGGCCATCGCGAATGAAACCGACCGCGCCTTCGAGAAGGGCCAGGTGCATCACCCCTATATGATGCTGGGTCTGTATACGGACGAGCCATTCGTCTTTAGCCGCGCCGACAGGGCGGCGCTGGTTGAACAGACCGCCGCAGAGGAAGGACCGGCTTGGGCGGGCTATGACGAGGATATAGAGGTATTCCTCGAGTGCGAAGGACTCGATGCGATCAACACCGCGCTTGTCCATCACAAGGAACGTCACTTTTTCAGGGACGATACGCCCGATCATGCGCCCCGGCGCTATGTGGAATATGTGTTGGCATGCTGGTGGCGCGCTCTCCTGTTCCATCGCGCAGTGGAACGGATCTGCAAGGACAAACCCTTGCCGCATCACGTGCCGGTGTTAGCCGGCATGGTCGACATGAGGCCCGACGTTGTGGCTGTGCACGGATTGATCGAGGGTGATCGGCCGGCAACACCGAAACAGGTCGAGAGGGGCCCCCAAATGGCCGAAATGCTTCCCGAGAGCATGATTACCCGCCGCGAAGTCGAGGAAATCAAGGAACCTCCATCCGGCACCGATCTTCGCCGCCGGATTTCGGGAACGGTACAGGAAGAAGAGCCGGAGAAGAAAGGGCTTCTGGCTCGAATTTTCGGGCGCGGTTGACCACCGGGCGATAATTGCTGCCGTGCTTTTGGAGCGTCAGGTCATCTTTGCAGAAAGGCTGGGAGACTGCCGCCGATCGCACCGGCTCGGCGATGAATAGGCAATAGGAGGCGGAACGATTTATCCTTTCCGCGATATACTATTATGCGCGACAGGGGAGAACCTTCTCTCCAGCTCGTGACGCTGGGAAGTACCCGGAAGTAATTGTCTTTTCGCCACTATCACCTGGGAGGCAATCCATGAACCGCCCCATAATTTTTCTGGCGCCGCTGTTGCTACTCGGCGCTTGCCAGCCGGGCGGAGATACCGCCACCGGTGCCCCCGCGCAGGCGTTCGACGGAATATCGGAAGAGGAGACCATCTACCTGATCGGAACGGAACCGTTTTGGGGTGGTGAGATCAAGGGCTCGAAAGCGCAGTACTCGACGCCGGAAAATCAGGATGGGACGACGTTCGTGGTAGAACGGTTCGCCGGAAACAACGGGTTGGCTTTTACCGGTAAGATCGATGGCGGGAATTTCGACCTTACGGTTACGCCGGGGGAATGTTCGGACGGAATGAGCGACCGAAGTTATCCCTTCGCGGCGACGC
This sequence comes from Qipengyuania sp. B-5, assembly GCF_056857815.1. Lineage (NCBI taxonomy): Bacteria > Pseudomonadati > Pseudomonadota > Alphaproteobacteria > Sphingomonadales > Erythrobacteraceae > Qipengyuania > Qipengyuania sp. B-5. Next base: position 9,443 of record NZ_JBSXNU010000037.1, read on the forward strand.
TCAAGGTCGGCGAAGAACAACGCAGCGGTTGTGCATGGACCGATCGCCAGCCCTTCACGGGACCGGAAAACCCGTGATTACGGGTACACCTGATGCGGTCGCAATCTTCGGCACCATACTTCCATGCGATCCATTTCCCGGTCTCCCTTACGGGCTGAACTGATGACTGGTGCGCGCTATGCGTAACATTCCTCGCTGGCCCCGTTTGCTGGGACTTGCAGGCTTATTGCCGCAGTTTGCATGCCTGGCCGCGGCTCTGTTCGGGCCGGACGAGTGGAAGAACACAGCAGCAGGCATTGCCGCCATCTATGCAGGGCTGGTCTTCACTTTCCTGGGCGGAGCCTGGTGGGGGATTGCCGCAGGCGCACCCGCAGCCGAAAGGCGCAGCGGCCTGGCGTGGCTCTGGATCGCCGCAGTGCTTCCAAGCCTGATCGCGTTTGGCTGTCTAGGTGCATGGGCTGGCGGGATGCTTCCACTTGAACCCGTCCTCATCATGCTCGGAGCGGGGTTCTGGATCGCGCTCGGCGTCGATTCCCGGATCGGGGCGCTCGGACCGCGCTGGTGGATGAGGTTGCGCGCGCCTCTATCGATAGCGCTCGGTGGAGCGACGATGCTTATTGCGATGGTTTAGACGTCAACACCGGCCTTGGTCAGTTCGGGCTTCAGCCGCCCGGTCAGCCAGAGCCACCACATCTTGAAATCCGCTCCGAGGCTCCACAGCGGGTAGGTGAAGGTCGCAGGACGGTTCTTCTCGACTTTGAAATGAGCAATCCAGGCAAAGAAATATCCTGCCACCGGCAGGATGGCCAGGAGCCAATAGGTGCCGCTCACCAGTGCCCCCAACGCCAGCAGAACTACCAGGGTGGTCCCGAAATAGTGGAGTGCCCGCGTGCGCGGTTTCGAGTGTTCGCGCAGGTAGAAGGGCCAAAACTCGGCAAACGTCGTATAGGTCTTTGCCATTATGCCAGTGTGATGGCTCACCTGTCTGGCGGTCAAGAGTTTTTGCGAGCGGCGCCGATTTGGGGCGGCGCGATCACCTCCATCTATTCGATATCAGCCGCGAATGACAGTTTGCCTCACCGATCCCGACCGGGGGACAATCCCATCGTTCAAGCCATTCGCACTATTCTCGGCTATTCGAACGCATTGCAGCTTAATACAGGCCAGGGTTCTCACGCTGCGCAGCATTCGGTGCGGCGGGCTGCAGAAATTGTCGCGGCGCATCTTCCGCCTTCAGGATTTCGTTTTTGGCAGCCACTCCAATCGGGGTGCAGGTTCGTCCGGCGATGAAATCCAGCGCAACCGACACCGAGGCTTCCTGTGGATCGCCCAATTGGTTGAATATCCCGTCATTAGCACGGCAGGTATTAGGCATAACACTTGCAAGGCCATTGAAGTACTCGCCCTGGCCGTCGGCGTTCACGGTCTTGAAGGTGACGGCGCGCAGGCGATCGTCGCACGCCGAGCGGTCGAAGGCGAACTGGCCCACCGGCTTGCCGAACGTATCGGTGCCTACCAATGCAATGTTGTCGCCAAGATAGGGTATCATTGAATTGGTGACCAGTTCGCTTGCGGAAGCCGTGCCTCCGCGCGCGATTACGGCCAGCTTCATTGCGCGGATCTGTTCAGGCTGGTCCTGGAACAAGGCGGTACTTTCCTCTGCGGACTTGGAAGAACGCAGTTTGGTCTGCGAAAATACCTGGCCTTCCAATCCATCGGCCATAAGGTCGCCGAGGAGTTCGGCGACCGAGACCAGTCCCCCGCCATTGTAGCGCAAATCGAGTATAACGTTGGTAATGCCCTGGTCTCTGAAGCGATCGAATGCCTCGCGAAGTTGAGGGCCTGCGTCCTGTATGATGAAGGTGCGCAGGTTCACGTAGCCGACTCTGCCGCCTGCCCCGTCATCGAGAATCTTGACGCCATAGCGGTCGGAAACCGGATCGAGCGAGAACTCCGCCTTGGTGACACTGACCGACTTTTCGACACCGGAAACATCCCGGATCACAAAACTGCGGGTGACCCCGGGATCGCTGGGGCCGAGAGCGTCACTCACTGCCTGAGGGCCACCCGTAGACATGAGCGTGGATACCGACTGGCCGTCGATTTGCAGAATTTCGGTGCCGCGATCGAAGCCTTGCGGGAAGGCAGGCGCATTTTCGAACGCTTCCGCCACGAATACGCGATTGTTGTCTATGTCGTAAATCAGGCGAATGCCGAAGCCGGCGTTCGACCCGCTGTTGATCAGATCGTTCTCTTCCTGGATCGATGTGATGTAGGTGAAGCCGCGATCCTTGCCTTCCGCCCGGGCGTTGGCGACCAGTGCATCGATATAACTTTGCAGGTTGTTGTAGTTTGCCTTGGTCACCGAGGCGTCGAGCAAGTCCGGGAACAGGTACCATTCCTGGAGTACGGAAAGTGCCCAATCCTGCCTAGCTGAAAGTGAGCAAGTTCCCGTGCTACCCCCGCCACCTGATCCTCCGCCGATATTCCCCGAGGTCCCTCCCGACCCTCCTCCGCCACAGGCTGCGAGCGAGAATGCGAGTGTTGCGGATAAAGCGGTGCGACCCAATTTCACGGCAGTTCCTCCCCAGGTGGGACGCAGGTTTCCCTGCATCATGCGTTCAAGCTAGGAATGACCAATTACCCGGCGATGAGCAAGGGGCTTCTCGTTTCGAGGTGTGCCTTACGTCTGCCGTAGCGAAATATGGTGGAAAACCACGATGAATCGGGCGAAAAACGGTGCAAATTCACTGGTGAGGCATGGTCTTTGCTGGATGGCTATGCCTAGGCTGCGCCCTGAATATGCGTAAATCGCAAAAGTAACGGATGGAGCAGCTTAATTGAGTACCGGAATGCCAGAGTGGGTTCAGCAAGCAGTCGGCGGCGGAGTGAAGGGCTCTCTCACCATCGGCGCAGTTGCAGAGGAGAAGCTGCTTGGCAAATCGGGCTTTGCGCTTTCCAGTCCCGCTTTCCGCGACGGTGGTGAACTCGATCCAAGCTTCACTGCCATCGAAGACGATGCGGTCGCGCCGCCGCTGGAGTGGACTGCCCCTCCTCCCGGCACACAGGAACTCGTCTTGGTGGTCGAGGATGCCGAAGACGGCAAGGTCCACTGGCTCGTCTGGGGCCTGAAGCCTCAGAAGGGTGCTTTGTTCGAGGGGGAAACACCACCTCGGACAGGGAAAAACGCCGTCGGGAATTCGGAATGGATGCTGCCCGACCCGCCGCTTGGCGTGCAGCATCGTTATGTCTTTCAGCTCTTCGCTCTCGACCTGCCGCTCACCCTGATGCCGGGCGCGGGTTACGAGGAGCTGCTCAAGCAGATCAAGGGACACGTCACAGCTATCGCGATCCTCACCGCCCGTTTCGAAGGGCATGAGATCGAGGAGCTGGGCGCGGAAGACTTCGATATCGAAGACTGATCAATAAGCGTAGCCAACTGAAAGGATACTGAAATGGCTGGCAAGAACAACGCACTGCAGAAGCCGGTGAATCTTTCGCCGGAACTGGAAAACGTAGTCGGCAAGGGCCCAATGACCCGTGCACAGGTCACCTCGAAGGTCTGGGACCACATCAAGGCGAACAACCTTCAGGATTCGAAGGACCGGCGCATGATCAATCCCGACGACAAGCTGGGCGCGGTGATCGGCAAGGAGCAGATCTCCATGTTCAAGATGACCGGTGCCGTTTCGAAGCACATGTCGTAATCTTCAGGAGCGGCGGCGCCATGGCCAGTCCGTGACGCCGCCGACCCATAGCGCGAGCCAGACAAATACGGGTTGCGCAGCCATTCGCGGCAGATGATAGGCCAGCCCTAGACCTTCATCGTTGCGCGCCATATCGATTGCGAAATGATTGATGTTGGCGGGGAACACGCAGACCGCATAAAGCGCCAGGCCGATCGCGCCGGCCTTCCTCAAATTGACTGACCAGGGCTGGAGCAGCGTTGCGGCGCCCAACAGTTCGACAACACCCGTCCAGAAAACTACACCCTCGGGCGCAGGCACCCACCCCGGCATGATGTCGATAAAGGGGCGGGGCGAGACGAGATGGAGATATCCGGCGCCAGCGTAGGATATGGCGAGCAGCCACCGGAAGATGGCGCGGGTCACTCCTCGGAAACTTCGACGCCGTTCCAGAAGGCGATATGATCCTTGATCTGTGCGGCGTCCGGCTTGGGATCCGGATAATACCAGGCTGCATCTGCGTTGATGGCGCCGCCAGCATTGACCGAATGATACTGCGCCGTACCCTTCCATGGGCAGATGCTGGTCCTCTCGCTAGGAACGAGGGCACTCCGTGCGACGTCCGAAGGCGGGAAATAATGATTTCCCTCGACCACTACCGTATCGTCGCTCCGGGCGATCTCTTCTCCATTCCAGCGCGCCACAACGGTCATGTGCAGTCCCTTTCTTTCGATGGATCATTCGCTAGAACAGCCAACGAAGACTGTTCCAGTTCCAGCGAGGAGAAATTCGTGCCTTCCATTCGTCCTTACATCGGTGTTGCCGCCCTGGCCCTGCTTTCTTCCGCGGCGATTGCGCAGCAATCGCCCGAAGCGACGGCAGAAGCTGCGCTGGAGGCGGCCCCGGTGTGGGACGGGCACAACGATGTTCCGATCCAGCTACGTGCACGTTTCGGCAATGTCATCAATGACTTCGATTTCGCCGATACGCTCGACACCGCAGAGGGCGAGCGCAACGCCATGCATAGCGATCTCGCCCGTCTCGACCAGGGCCAGGTCGGAGCTCAGTTCTGGTCGGTCTATGTCAGTCCAGCCGGGGAAGAGCCGCTCGCGGTGCAGCAGACCATTGAACAGATCGATGTGACCAAACGCCTGATTGCGCGCTATCCCTCCGACCTGCAACTGGCTCTGACGGCGGACGACGTCGAGGAGGCCATCGCAGCTGGCCGGATCGCCTCGCTACTGGGAATGGAGGGCGGTCATTCGATCGGCAACAGTCTCGCCGTGCTGCGACAGATGTACGATCTAGGCGCACGCTACATGACCCTGACCCATGGCCGCACGCTGGATTGGGCCGACAGCGCGACTGATGCGCCTAAGCATGGCGGGCTCAATGCCTTCGGCATGGATGTGGTTCGCGAAATGAACCGTATCGGCATGCTGGTCGATCTCAGCCATGTGAGCGAGGCGGCGATGCACGATGCGCTGGACGCTGCCCGCGCGCCCGTGATCTTCAGCCACTCCGGCGCGCGCGGCGTTACAGGCCACCTTCGTAACGTACCCGACGGCGTGCTCGAGCGCCTGCCAGAGAATGGCGGGGTGGTGATGGTTGTCGCGCTTCCGTGGTTCATCAATGAGGATCTGCGAAACCATTCGGCCAATCGCGCGGCGGAGCGTGCACGATTAGAAGCGCTCTACCCGGGGCTTCCCGATGAAGTCGAGGCGCAACTGGCGAAATGGGACGCGGAAAATCGCGAGCCGGTCTCGACCATCTCGGACATGGCCGATCATATCGATCACATCCGAAAAGTGGCGGGCATCGATCATATCGGTATTGGCGGCGACTATGACGGAATGCCGCACGGACCTTCCGGAATGGAGGATGTCAGCGGTTATCCGGCATTGTTCACAGAACTTGCGCGGCGCGGCTATTCACAGGAAGATCTCGAGAAGATCTCAATGCGGAACGTGTTGCGGGCGATGCGCGAGGCGGAGGCTTATGCGCAAAGCCAGCGTGGCGCGATGCCGATCGAATATCCGGCGGGCGAGCCGCGCCACGAAGAAGGCTAGTCAGTCCCGGCGTTTTCGCCTTGCAGCCTGTTGGTCACATTCGCTCCTGCGTCAAAGGACAGCGTTCTCCTTCGTAAAAGGCCTCCAGCGCATCGGCGAAAACCTCGGCATCCTCATCGTCGCAGGCGCGCTCGAACAGCGTCATCGAACTGCGGAATTTCATCGCGTCGACTTCACCCAGGATATCCTCGGCGCTCATTGTGCCGGCCCATTCCAGCATCGCCTCCGTTGCCTCGAACAGACGCGGTCCGAGTTCCTCGTGCTGACAATAGGCGCGGGCCTCGTCGAGGTCCGCAAGAGCGTATTTCTTCGCCTTGGCGCTGGTCCCCAGACCTTCGATTTGCGGGAAAATGAACCACATCCAATGGCTCTTCTTTTCACCCTCGGCGATCTCCTCGAGTGCTTGCTCGTAGATTCCGCCATCCTGCGCCTTGACGAAGTGGCCGAAGGGATCGTCGGTAGGCATCAGTCGAGGAGCGCGCGCCCCCGGCTCACGAGACCGCATTTCCCGTAGCGGTCACGGCCCGGACCTGGTTCCACAGCATCGAAGCACTCTATGGGCACACCGTGCTGCATGTTCACGCAGCCGTAAAATTCAAAACACATATCGGCCCGCAAGTCTCGATCCATCAATCGTCATCCTCGACATGATCGGGCAGATCGTCGCGATTGGTGGAGGCGAAATCTTCCAACTCGTCTTCCGACATGCTGTCGTACATCTGCTTGGATGCGCCTTGCAATTCCGACACCTTCGTGTCGCCGCGCTTGGCGGAGAGGGCCGCTCCGGCGGCCTTTTGTTGCGCTTTCGATTTTGCTGGCATCAGCCTTGCTCCTTCAATTTGCTGCTGCGCCTGAGCACCTCGTTACCGATCAGTTCTCGATGACTTCGAGCCCGTCTTCGGTAGTGGTCTGGTCCTGCGGTGTTGCAACGGTGTCGTCGCCCAGATCCGTTTCGTCCGGTACGCCGACAATGCTGTCGGTGTTATCGCCACCTTCTTCCATGGACCGGATTTCGCCACTAACAGTGGCCTCTTCCTCCACATCGCCCTGCGTCATCGCCGGGATAATCCAGACGATCGAAAGGAGGATAACTGCCAGCACCAGGCCACCGAGCAGCACCCAGCGGACGACGCCTTCCTTGGAGCCGCCGCTTGCCTCTTGTTCGTCCAAGTGGACGTGGCCATCTTCAGTATGCATCACAAAACCTCCCTGCGAAAAATCCAGTTCGCAGGGTTTACGCGCGTTTGTGTGGAATGTTCCTACGCCTCAGTCGCGCAGTAGATCGTTGATACCGGTTTTTTCGCGAGTTTGCGCGTCGACAGTCTTTACAATGACAGCACAGGCGAGACCTGGGCCGCCGTCCTTTCCCGGCATCGAACCAGGCACTACCACCGAATAGGGCGGGATATGGCCGTGGATGACTTTGCCTGTGTCGCGATATACGATCTTGGTCGACTGCGTGATGAAGACGCCCATGGCGACTACGCTGCCTTCGCCCACGATCACACCCTCGACGATCTCGCTGCGGGCACCGATAAAGCAATTGTCGCCGATGATGGTCGGGTTGGCCTGCATCGGCTCGAGTACGCCGCCAATGCCCGCGCCGGCCGAGATATGGCAGTTTTCACCGATCTGCGCGCAGCTGCCGATGCTGGCCCAGGTGTCGACCATCGTGCCCTTGCCGACATAGGCACCGATGTTGACGAAACTGGGCATCAGCACGCATCCAGGAGCGATATATGCGCCTTCGCGGGCCACGGCGCCGGGAACGACGCGGAATCCTGCTTCGCGGAAACGCGCATCGTCCCAGCCGGCGAACTTGCTCGGTACCTTGTCGAAGGCGGGATGGCCCGCGCTGCCACCCTCCATCACGCGGTTATCGTTGAGGCGGAAAGAAAGCAGCACTGCTTTCTTGAGCCACTGATTGACCGTCCAGCCGCCCTTTCCATCGGGCTCTGCCACGCGGCCTTCGCCGCTGTCGAGCAGCTTGAGCGCTGCCTCTACCGCTTCGCGCACGTCCGCGCTTTGCGGCGTGACATTGGCGCGGTCTTCCCACGCGGCTTCGATACGGTTTTCGAGGTCGGCGCTCATGTTTGTCTCCGTCGGAATTTCGGAGAGGTCGTTAGCAGCGTGGGCGCGCTAGTCCATCCCCGCAGCCACGGCAAATTCATGGGCCCGGTCGACCAATGGTCCAACACGCTCGCTCATGGCCTTGGCATGGGCCGAAGAAGCCGTCCCGTCGATCACCCGCTTCTTGATACCCTGCATGATGCCTGCGAGCCGGAACAGGTTATAGGCGAAATACCAGTCCATTGGCGGAACCGGATAGCCGGTTCGTGAGACATAGCGGTCGACCGCTTCCTGCTGCGAAGGGATACCCAGTTCCTCGAGATCGAGGCCGAGCAGTCCGGCCCTGCCATCGTGCGGATTATGCCAGTTGAGCATGAGATAGCTGAAATCGGCAATCGGATCGCCCAGCGTCGACAATTCCCAGTCGAGCACGGCGAGGACCTTGTTATCCTCCTTCTCGAAAATGAGGTTGTCGAGCCGATAGTCGCCATGGACCACGCTGCTTTCGTGCTGGGGCGGGATGGTCTGTGGCAGCCAATCTATCAGCTGCTCCATCTTCTCCATGTGTTCGGTTTCGGAGAGTTTGTACTGCTTACTCCACCGGGCGATCTGGCGCGCGCAATAGTCGGTAGGCTTGCCATAGTCGCCGAGTCCGATTTCATCGGGTTTGCGCAAGTGAAGATCCGCCATGGTGTCAATCATGGCATTGTAGACTTCCCGGCGGTCTTCCTTGTCGATACCCGGAAGCGCCCCGTTCCAGAGAGATCGTCCATCGGCGAGGCCCATGACGAAGAACTTCGACCCAATGACTTCGGGGTCCTCGCACAGGCCATAGGTCTTGGGTACGGGGAAGCCGGTCGGCCCGAGCGCGTGCATTGCAGTGTATTCCCGGTCCACCGCATGCGCGCTGGGCAGCAGTTTGCCGAAAGGCTGACGGCGAAGGACGTAGGAGCGGTTCGGGGTGTCGATCCTGTAGGTCGGGTTCGACTGACCACCCTTGAACTTCGTGTAGGAAATTGGTCCCTCAAAGTCTTCGACATTGGCCGTGAACCACGCCGTGAGCGCTTCGAGGTTCAGGCGATCCTTATCCGGCACTTCGACAGTGCCGACCATTTCCTTGTCGTAATCGATATCGGGGCCTGTCGTCATCAGTCGAACACCACAACGCTGCGGGCCGAGGTGCCCTGTTTCATCTTCTCGAAGCCTTCGTTGATCTTATCGAGCGGGATACGCTCGGCGATGATCGTGTCGAGATCGAGCAAACCGCGCATGTAGAAATCGACGAGGCGCGGCAGATCGACCGGAAAGTGGTTCATGCCCATGATCGCGCCTTGCAGTTTCTTGCCAGAGAGCAGGTCCATCGCGCCGAGGCCGACCTTGCAGTCGAGCGGCATCATGCCGAGGATAGTCGCCGTACCGCCGCGGCGCAGGATCTTCACCGCAAGGTCCGCGCTAGCCTGCCGGCCCACCGCTTCGATGGCGTGATGCACGCCGCCGCCAGAAATTTTCATTACCTGCTCGACCGCATCGTCCGCCATGGCATCGACCGTGTGCGTGGCCCCCAGTGTCTCGGCCAGTGCGCGTTTTTCCGGGATCGGATCGATGGCTATAACCTTGCCCGCGCCGGTGATCTTCGCAGCATTGATTGCGGCAAGGCCGACGCCGCCGCAGCCGATCACGGCCACCGCTTCGCCCGGAACCACCGAGCAGGCGTTGAAGATCGCGCCTGCACCGGTCGTCACGGCGCAGCCGATGATCGCCGCGCGGTCGAGCGGCATGTCCTTGTCGATGGCGACGCAGGCATGTTCATGGATCAGCATCTGCTCGCAGAAGGCCGAAAGATTGAGCATCTGTCCGACCGGCGACTTGTCAATCAAGCGCTTGATCCGGGGTGTTTCGGTTGCGGAACGCCTGGTATCGGCCCCCATGCACAGCGCCATCCTGCCGGTGACGCAAAATTCGCAGTGGCCGCAGAAGGCGGAGAGGCAGGAGACCACGTGATCGCCCGGCTTGACCGTCTTTACTTCGCTGCCGACCGCACGGACCACGCCTGCCGCCTCATGACCCGGGATCGCGGGCAGAGGATGCGGGTAGGCGCCTTCGATAAAGTGCAGGTCCGAATGGCACAGCCCGCAGGCCTTGGTGTCGATCAGGACTTCGTGCGGGCCGGGATCGGCCAGTTCGACTTCACCTATGGTCAGGCTGCCGACCTGTTCGAGTATAGCCGCCTTAGCCATCAGCGCGTTGCCCCGATGTCGCCCGAGCTTTGCCGGTCATCGCCGCCGACCGGCCCCTTGCCGTCGCGCAGGGCGTTGGCGGAGGGTCCCGGCTTGGGCATGTGCTTGGCGAATTCCATCCGCGCGATCGAGCGGGCGTGAACCTCGTCCGGCCCGTCGGCGAGGCGCAGCGTGCGCTGGTGGGCATAGGCATTGGCGAGACCGTAATCTTCGGACACGCCGCCGCCGCCATGCGCCTGGATTGCATCGTCGATGATCCGCAGCGCCATATTGGGCGCCTGCACCTTGATCATGGCGATTTCCTGCTTGGCGCTCTTGTTGCCGACCTTGTCCATCATGTCGGCGGCCTTGAGGCACAGCAGACGGGTCATGTCGATGTCGATCCGGGCGCGGGCCACGCGCTCTTCCCATACCGAGTGCTTGTAGATCGGCTTGCCGAAAGCCTCGCGCTCCTGAAGACGCTGGCACATCTTGTGGAGCGCTTCCTCGGCCACGCCGATGGTGCGCATGCAGTGATGGATGCGGCCCGGCCCGAGGCGGCCCTGCGCGATCTCGAATCCACGTCCTTCACCCAGCAGCATGTTGGTGGCCGGGACGCGCACGTCCTTGAGTTCGACTTCCATATGGCCGTGGGGCGCATCGTCATATCCGAACACGGGCAGGTGGCGCAGCACCGTCACGCCCGGTGCATCCATCGGCATCAGGATCATCGATTGCGCGGCATGGCGGCCCGCCGAAAAATCGGTCTTGCCCATGACGATGGCGACCTTGCAGCGCGGATCGCCAACGCCCGAAGACCACCACTTGCGCCCGTTGATGACATATTCGTCGCCGTCACGCTCGATACGGGTTTCGATATTGGTGGCGTCGGAGGAAGCGGTGAAAGGCTCCGTCATGAGGAAGGCGGAACGGATTTCACCATTCATCAGCGGGGTCAGCCAGCGGTCCTTCTGTTCGCGCGTACCGTAGCGATGGAACACTTCCATATTGCCGGTATCGGGCGCGGAGCAATTGAAGACTTCGGAGGCGAAGCCGATGCGGCCCATTTCCTCGGCACAAAGCGCGTATTCGAGGTTGGTGAGGCCGGGACCTTCGAAATCATAGGTCTCGTCGACATGGTGATGCCCGTCGTTGCGCGGGGGCATGAACAGGTTCCAGATGCCTTCGGCCTTGGCCTTGGCCTTGAGGTCCTCCACCACCTGGATGACCTTCCAGCGCTCTCCCTCGGCATCCTGCGCCTTGTAGGTCGGCACAGCCGGGCGAACGTGATCCTCGATGAAGTTCTTCACCCGGTCGCGCCAGTAAACTTGCCTCTCTGTGGGTTCGAAATCCATCGCTTAATTCCTCTCTTCAAAATCGGTTTCTTCCGGAAACTGGCAGATCATTCGGGCCTCGCCAAGTCCCGTAAAGCAGGGTTCACGGTGTAATCGTGTGGGCATCCGGATCTGCCCTTACGGCATCGCCGATCGGATCGTCTTCCTTTCCTGTTTCGCGCAATCTGCGCGCGGCGACACGTGCTTCATGCTGTTCGCGCGTGATCGGGAAGCGGCTCAGCCAGTATGCTGCAACAAGCATCAGCAAGGTCGAGGTGATCATATACAACCAGACCAGTTGACGCACGGTCCCCTGCGCAACATCGGCCTGGGCCGTGCCGGGAGCAAGATCGATGGACTGGACGATCAGGCTGGTCAGCAGGATACCGCCGCCGGTCGCGCATTTCTGCACCAGCCAGTTTCCGGAATAGAATGTCCCTTCCGCCCGCTTGCCGGTGCGTTCTTCGAAGGCTTCGACAATTTCCGCCACCATCGATGTGGCGGAGATGATCGAGATCACGCTCGCCGTATTGGCGAAGATCAGGAAGACGAAGAGTATGGCTGTCGAGGTCGTCGTCCCCGTTTCCGGCCACAAACCCGCCAGCAGCAGGGCATGGGGGGTGAAATAGAGAGCGAGGCCGGCCAGTGCGCCGACGGCGGCGGATTTCGGCTTACCCCACATACGGTGGAGCGGCCCGACCACGAGGAACATGAGCACCACCGAGAGGAACAGCACCGCCGGGTAGAACATGAAGGCGGTTTCGGAGAACTGCCAGACGTAGAGATTGACATATTGCGTGATCGAAAAGGTCATGCCCTGCGCTACATAGATGGCGAGACCACCTACTGCGAAAATCAGGAAGGCCTTTTCCCGGAAAGCATCGAAAATCTCGGCGAACGCGCCCCTCAGCGAGAAGGGCGGCGGTTTCAGCGGGGGCAGGTGGGCTACGGTGCTGTGCTGGCCCGCCGCCGATCCGATTACCGCCAGTGCCATCAGGGCCGCTCCGAAAATCCCGTATTCGGCATAGCCTTCCGGTCGCAGCTGGGCTTCGGGTGTGGGCAGGAATACGCTGAAGGCCATGACCATCATCAGCAGGCCGCCAAGCCACCCCGACAGGAAGCGATAGCGGAACAGGGTGGTGCGGTCGTCGTAATCGTCCGTAATCTCGGGGACGAGGCTGACCGATGGAACTTCGCAGGCTGAGAGCAGGAGGCGAACGCCCACGGCCAATGCGAGAATATCCCAATATCCCGGCGTTCCGGTGAAGGGTGGGGACCACAGCAGCGTCCATAAGAGAGCGAGCGGGATCGGGGCAAGATAGAGCCAGGGCAGGCGGCGCCCCCAGCGCGTATAGGTCCGGTCGGAAAGATGGCCGATCAGCGGATCGACCAGCGCATCGACGATCAGTGCCGTCGCCAGCGCCGCACCGACAGTTCCTGCATCGACACCCAGTACGAGGTTGTAAAACGGCAGCAGGAAGAAGCTGAAACCGGAATCCTTGATCCCGAATGCAACTGCCCCCGACCCGTGGACCAGTTTCAGCCGCTGGGGCAGGGGGCCGGCAATGAATGCCATCAGGCCTTACCCTGCGCCTGTTTCTGCATGGCTTCTAGCGTATCGAACAGGCCCGGTACTTCCGGATCCCAGCTATGCCGCGGGCCGATGGTCAGCCCGCCGTCGACCAGCATGGAGGTGCCGGTCATGAAGCTGGCCGCATCGCTGGCCAGAAAGGCGACCGCTTCGGCGATGTCGCGCGGTTGACCTCCGCGGGCCACCGGCTGAGCATTGGACGACATCTGCGCAATCGCGGCCTTGGCCGTGCGGGCCATTTCTTCGGGAATGTCGAGCGAGGCGGTGAAGATGTTTGTGTTGATGAAGCCAGGCTGCACGGCGTTCACCCGGATGCCGTGCCTCGCAAGATCGGTCGCGGCGCATTTGGTGAGGTGCAGGACACCTGCCTTGGCCACGGCATAGGCGGTAGGAGAATAGCCGGGGCCGACCGCCGCCACGCTTGACACGTTGATGATACTTGCGCCCTTGCGGTGCTTCATGTGCGGAACGGCATAACGGATGCCCATCGCGACGGAGCGTAGCAGCAGGTCCATCGTGCGATCCCACTCGTCGGGTTCGATCTCGTCGATCCCGGGGCGTGCGCCGCCAGCACCCGCATTGTTAAAGACCACGTCGATGCCGCCGGTTTCTTCGGCGGCCCCGTCCATCAGCCTGCGGATATCCTCGGTCGAGCTGACGTCGCAGTGGCGATAGCGGATGACGCCTTCGGTTTCCTGTTCGAGTCCCTTTCCGCCCACATCGTCGATATCGGAGGCAAATACGGTCGCACCCTCGCCGGCGAACAGGCGCACGGTCTCGGCTCCGATACCGGATGCCGCACCGGTTATCACCACGATCTTGCCCGTGAATCGCATCGTCTTTCTCCCAGAAATCCTCGGCTTCAAGCTTAGGCGAGCCGCACCTTACGTCAACGCAAACCGCCTGACGCTACGGCATGGCGCTTCCTCATCATCGCCCTTGCGGGAAGGCTGCGAATCACCCTAACGTAAACGTCAACCGAAGAGATCTGAGAGAGGAGTCGGTAATGTCCGATCTGGAAAGCTTCCGCGCCGAAACGCGCGAATGGCTCGAAGCCAATTGTCCCCCCGAAATGCGCGAGCCCGTTCGTGACGAGGGCGACGTCTATTGGGGCGGCCGCAATGCCAAGTTCAAGAACGATGCCCAGAAGGCATGGTTCGAAGCCTGCCGGGACAAGGGCTATACCGTTCCCGAATGGCCCAAGGAATATGGCGGCGCCGGATTGAACCCCGCAGAGGGCAAGATTCTGCGCCAGGAAATGGCCCGCATCGGTGCCCGCCCGCCCCTGTCCAGCTTCGGTATCTGGATGCTCGGCCCGGCGCTGCTCCACTTCGGCACGGAAGGCCAGAAGCAGAAATTCCTCAACGAGATAGCCAAAGGCGAAATCCGCTGGTGCCAGGGCTATTCCGAACCGGGTAGCGGCTCCGACCTCGTCTCGATGCAGACCTTCGGCGAGGACAAGGGCGATCACTGGATCGTCAACGGCCAGAAGATCTGGACTTCCTATGCCGACGAGGCCGACTGGATCTTCTGTCTTGTCCGCACCGACAAGCAGAACAAGTACCAGGGCATCACCTTCATGCTGTTCGACATGGCGGGCGATGGCGTCTCGACCAAGCCGATCAAGCTGATCAGCGGCAACAGCCCGTTCTGCGAAACCTTCATGGACGATGTGAAGGTGCCCAAGAGCTATGGCGAGGACATCCCCGCCTATGTCGGCGAGATCAACCGCGGCTGGGACGTGGCGAAGTACCTGCTGGGCCACGAACGCGAGATGATCTCGGGCGCGGGCGGCGGTGACCGCACCGCAGCCATCGGCGCGGCGATGAAGCGCAATGCTGGCGAACTCGATCCGGTGCTGCGCGCAGAGCTGGCGCAATTCGACGTCGACGCGCTGTCCTATGCCGCGATGGGCGAGAAGTTCCTCGACGAACTCAAGGTCGGCAAGGCGCATCCCGCGCAGCCGAACATGATGAAATATGTCGGGACCGAGCTGAACAAGCGACGGCACGAACTGATGATGGCAGCGGGCGGCAGCCTCGCTCTCGAATGGGAGAGCGAGGAAACATCCGGCGGCAAGCCGTCGCGTAACTGGCTGCGCACCAAGGCCAATTCGATCGAGGGCGGCACGAGCGAAGTCATGCTCAACGTCATCTCGAAACGTATCCTCGACCTGCCGGGAGCCTGATCGATGCCCCTTTATTACGACGAAGACCAGGCGATGCTCGCCGAAACCGCACAGCAGTTCATGGCCGAAGAAGGCGCGATTGCGAAGCAGCTGCGCCACTGGCGCGACCGCGATTGCAAGGACGGCTTCGGCCACGGATTGTGGAAGCAGTTTGCCGAAATGGGTTTCACCGGCATGCTGGTGGGCGAAGACGACGGCGGGCTCGGCATGGGCCATGTCGAGGCGGGGATCGTGCTCGAACAGATCGGGCGCAACCTTACGCCCTCGCCCTTCCTGTCCTCCTCCGTGCTGGCGGCTACCGCGCTCAAGCACGGCAGCGACGATGTCCGGGGGCGCTGGCTGCCCGGCCTGATCGAAGGCGAGAAGGTCTATTCGGTCGCTATCGACGAAGGCGCGAAGCACCGCCCCGAAACCATCGCCTGCAAGGCGGAGAAATCGGGCAACGGCTTCCGCCTGTCGGGCAAGAAGGATTTCGTGGTCTATGGCGCCAGCAGCGAGATGATCGTGGTCGCCGCGCGCACTTCGGGCAGCGACAGCGATGCGGACGGCATCACGCTGTTCGCCGTGCCGAAGGATGCCAGCGGCATGAGCCATGACAGCGTCCGGCTGGTCGACAGCTCGATGGCCAGCCATGTCACTTTCGACGGTGTCGAGCTCGACGGCGATGCCGTGATCGGCGAAGTCGACGGCGGGCGCGAAGTGCTCAATGCCATGCTCATGGCGGGCCGCGTGGGTGCGGCTGCCGAAGGCGTGGGCGTGGCGCAGGGCGCGATGGACATGACCGTCGACTACCTCAAGCAGCGCAAGCAGTTCGGCAAGCTGATCGGCGAATTCCAGGCGCTGCAGCACCGCGCCGCGCATCTCTATTCCGAAGTCGAGATCGCCCGCGCTGTCACCATCAAGGCGGCCCAGCTGCTCGATGGCGGCAGCGAGAAGGCGGACCTCATGGCGAGTGTGGCCAAGGCCAAGGTCGCCAAGGCGGCGGGTCTTGCGGTGAAGGAAGGGGTGCAGATGCACGGCGGCATCGGCATGACCGACGAATACGACATCGGCCTCTACATGAAACGGGACCGGGCGCTGCAGGAATTCCTCGGCGACCAATATTACCACGCGGGCCGTGTCGCCGAAATGAGCGGCTACTGAGCGGGAGAGACGATATGAACCTCGAAGACATGTTCAGCCTCAAGGGACGCATTGCCCTCGTTACCGGCGGCAGCCGCGGCATCGGCCGCATGATCGTGGAGGGCTTTCTCGCCGCGGGCGCAGAGCGGGTCTATATCACTGCGCGCAAGGGCGGCGAACTGCACGAAACTGCCGAAGAACTGGGCGACAAGGTCGTTCCGATCCAGGGCGATATCTCGACGCTGGAAGGCATCGATGAACTGGTGGCCGAGATTTCCGCGAAGGAATCCCACCTCGACATCCTCGTCAACAATGCCGGCGCGGCCTGGGGGGCGGATTATCTCGACTTCCCGGAAGAGGGCTGGGACAAGGTCATGGACCTCAACGTCAAGACGCCCTTCTTCCTGACGCAGAAACTGCACAAGCTCCTCACCGCCAATGCCAGCCAGGACAAGCCCGGCAAGGTGATCAACATTGCCAGCATCGACGGCCTGCGCATCAACCCGTGGGAGACCTATTCCTACCAGGCGAGCAAGGCGGCGCTGATCCACCTTACGCGCCGCATGGCCGCGCGGCTGGTGCAGGACCACGTCTATGTCACCGGCATCGCGCCGGGCGCATTCCCGAGCAACATGAACAAGGTCGCGCGCGACCATGCCGAGGCCAGCGCTCAGGGCATCCCGAACAAGCGCGTGGGCGACAAGTTCGATATGGGCGGAAGCTGCGTCTATCTCGCCAGCCGCGCGGGCGATTATACCGTAGGCGAAACGATCGCGGTCGACGGCGGTATCGTCAACGCTCACCTGCCCACGCATTTCGCCGATCCGGCGGGCGGTAGGTAGCTCCGCGCTGCATTCCTGTCTGTTGAGAGGCGGGTGTCTCGCTGACTCGAGTTTTTCTGGCCGCAGAGCGCATTAGGGGCGATTGTGCCGCGGGATGTGCCTCGGGGCAGAGAGTTCGAAGCCGGTTAGCGATCAGGTAGGTTGCGTCCAACCTTGCGCAATTTTTGCGAGGCGATGTCGAGCACTTGCAGCTTGTCGAGATAGCTAGCTAGGATCACCGGGTCTTCGCTCATCCGGTCCGCCAGCGCATCGAGCATATCGGCGATGCCTTCCAGTTCGTCTCGCGTGGCTGGGCTGGACGGCAAGGCTATTGCCTCTGCGCGCGCATTCGCCGCAGCGTTGGCGGTGGGAGGGCCGCCCTCGAAACGGGGTTTGATCGTTTCGAAAGCGATGTCGACCATCAATTGCGAGTGTGCCTTGTTCGGCAACCAGTCGATCGCGTTCACGAGGCGCTCGAAACGGATCCCTGCTTGCTTGCCTTCGCGGCGGATTATGGTGCCGGTTGCACTTAGCTCGCCTTTGCGCAGCTTCACGCGTTCGCCCACCGGCGGCAAGGTGTCGGCTTCAATCAGAGCTCCGGAATCCGAAATGTTGCGCACGCGCACATTACCGGTCATTCCAGATGAAGACAGGTTTGCAGTAACGAACATCGCCTTACGCTGATACGAGCGCTCGTAGGCTTGCGACATATCCCGAGGGGCGAGTGAGTTTTCCATGGCGGCGATCCTTAACTTATCCCAGACTATGGTGAATGGTCCGGGAAAGGCCGGCTAAGAGAAAACGCGTAGTGCTGGCAGGAAGTCGGCATCCCGAGGTCCGATGTCGGGGCCATTGAGGGCAAGAAGCTTCCGCTTACGGTGCCTCGGCAGGGCAGAGCAGGGCATTCGAAAAGGGTGGTTAGCTGCCCGACTCGCCTTCACACCAAACCCGCTTACCCCATCAGTTCCCGCACGAACGGGATCAGGCCTGTCTGGCGCTGGCGCCTCATGCGTTCGGCGTCGAGGATTTCGCGCACCTTGGCGAAGCAATCGTTCACATCCTCGTTGATTACCACATAGTCATAGGCGTCCCAGTGGCTGATCTCGGCGCGGGCGCGTTCCATGCGGGCCTGCACCACTTCCTCGCTGTCCGTCGCCCGGCTGCGCAGACGGCGTTCGAGTTCGGCGATGCTGGGCGGCAGGATGAACACGCGGACTACGTCCTGCTGGTCCTTCTGGTAGAGCTGCTGCGTACCCTGCCAGTCGATGTCGAAAAGGAAGTCCTGTCCTTCCTTCAACGCATTGCGGATATGGCCCTTGGGTGTGCCATAGCGGTGGCCGAAGACATGCGCCCATTCGTAGAAATCGTCTTCCTCCACCATACGGTCGAAGGCGGCATCGTCGAGGAAGAAGTAATGCACACCGTCGATTTCGCCCGGGCGCGGCGGGCGGGTTGTTACACTGACGGATAGTTTGATCGACGGATCGGCAGCCAGCAGCATGCGGCTGATCGTGGTCTTCCCGGCCCCGCTGGGCGAGGAGAGGATGAACATCAATCCGCGCCGGGCGAGTGCGTTGTCGTGACTGTCTGAGGAATCGGCCATGCGCGCCTTTGGGCCAAGCGGCGCGTTCAAATCAAGCCTACTCGTCCGAATGGGCCTGTTCGATCAGGGCACGATCGCCTTCGCGGCGCGATTTTCTTCGCTTCTGGCTGCGGTCGAAGATCGTCTTGGCGAGCGCACCGCCGCCCACCAGCAATGCGCCGGGCAGACTGCGTGTCGCCACCTTGGCTAGTGCGAAGCTGATCGCCTGCTGGCCGAGCGACTTGTTCTTGATCATCTCTCGCGCCGTTTCGCGTCCGTAGCGCCCGCGAAGCATTCCGCGCTCGATTGCATCGCGCATGACGTATGACCCTGCGCGGATCATCAGATCCGCCAGCAGAATGTTGGTCATGGGATTGGTCGACGGGCCGGGTACATTTTCCTCGCGACCACCTGTCGCCTCGCGCGTATTCTCCACGAGATCCGCACCCATTTCCTTGACGTGTCTAACCATTCCCTGTGCACCTTCCGGCGCAGATCAGCCCCCGCGCCTTTATTTCTTCCGGCCGAAATCGACCGAGACGACATTCGAGCCGTCTTCCACACCTGCAACGGGTGCCTGGCGACCCTGTTCCTCGTCATTCCCAGCCTCTTCGGTCGCGGCGGGAGCCATGTCGGCGACGGTCGCCTGGAACTGCAGGCCGAAATCCACCGCCGGATCGACGAATTGCGTGATTGCGGAATAGGGAATGTCGAGTTGCGACGGGATCTGGTTGAAGGACAGGCCGACCGAGAAGCCGTCTTCGCGCACGTTCAAATCCCAGAACTTGTTCTGCAGCACGATGGTCATTTCGTCGGGAAACCGCTCGCGCAGGCTGGCGGGGATCGAAACCCCCGGCGCGTGTGTCTTGAAGGTGATGTAGAAATGGTGCGCACCGGGCAGTTCGCTGCCACTTTGCTCGATTTCGCCCAGTACCCGGCCAACCACTGCGCGCAGGGCCTCCTGCACGATGGTGTCATAGGGAATAAGGCTGTCAGGCGTGTCTTCGCTCATGCCCTCCTAGGTGGAACCGCACGATGCCGTGGTCAAGCGGTTTAAGCCTGTCTTTACCCTGCGAATAGCGGCTATTTCTTGCGCCGCCCACACTGGCGCCTATAGGCAGGCGGCATGCGAACAGGCCGTATCGAAAGAAACACCGCGGAAACGCACATCCTGGTCGAAGTCGACCTCGACGGGACGGGTGCCTATGACATTTCCACCGGGATCGGTTTCCTCGATCATATGGTCGAGCAGTTTTCCAGGCATTCGCTGATCGACGTAACGATGAAGGTCGATGGTGATCTCCATGTCGACCAGCATCACACGACCGAGGACAGCGCGCTGGCGCTGGGGCAGGCGCTGGCGCAGTCGCTGGGCGACAAGGGCGGGATTGCGCGTTACGGCAGTGCCTATTCGCCGATGGACGAAACGCTGGCGCGTGTGGCGCTCGATATTTCCGGGCGGCCCTATCTCGTCTGGCGGGCGGGCTTCAGCCAGGAAAAGCTGGGCGAATGGGATACCGAGCTGATCGAGCACTGGTTCCATTCCATCGCGCAGACCTGCGGGCTGACGCTGCATGTCGAATTGCTCTACGGCACCAATAACCACCATATTTGCGAGAGCATTTACAAGGGCTTCGCCCGCGCAATGCGCGCCGCAGTGGAAATCGATCCGCGCAAGGGCGGGGCGATCCCCAGCACCAAGGGACAGCTCGGTGGGTGAAGTGATCGCGCTGGTCGATTACGGCGCGGGCAATCTGCACTCGGTCGAGAACGCGCTGCGTAAGGTAGGGGCGCAGGTGAAGGTCACGGCCGATCCCGACGTGTTGCGCGCCGCCGACCGGATCGTGCTGCCTGGAGTCGGCAGTTTCGGGGCCTGCGCGGCAGGGCTACGCGCGGAGAAGGGCGCGATCGAAGCAATGCGCGAGCGGGTATTTGTGGGTGGCGCGCCGTTCCTCGGCATTTGCGTGGGCATGCAATTGCTCGCCACGCGCGGGCTGGAATATGGCGAAACGACGGGGCTTGACTGGATCGAAGGCGAAGTCCGGCTGATCGAGCCGACCGATACCAGCGTGAAAGTGCCGCACATGGGTTGGAACGACGTCGCGCCCACACCGCATGCGAAGAACCATGAGGTGATCGAGGTTGGCGAGGCCTATTTCCTCCATTCCTACCACTTCCACGCCGACAGCGGTCGCGACGTGCTGGCGATGACAGACCATGGCGGCGGGCTGGTTGCCGCAGTCGGGCGCGACAATATCCTCGGGGTGCAGTTCCATCCCGAAAAAAGCCAGAGCTACGGGCTCGGCATCCTGCAACGCTTCCTGGAGTGGAAACCGTGATCGTCTTTCCCGCCATCGACCTGAAGGGCGGCCAGGTCGTGCGCCTTGCCGAGGGCGATATGAAGCGCGCGACCGTCTATGGCGACAATCCCGCCGCGCAGGCGGCGCTGTTCGCCGAGGCGGGTGCACAGCACCTGCATGTGGTCGATCTCGACGGCTCCTTCGTCGGCTCGGCGCAGAACCGCGAGGCGGTGGAGAGCATCGTCAAGGCGTTTCCCGGTCATGTCCAGCTTGGCGGCGGCATCCGCAAGCGCGAGGATGTGGAAGGATGGTTCGGTGCGGGCGTGTCGCGCATAGTGATGGGTTCTGCGGCCCTCAAGGACCCCGAGTTCGTCAAGAACATGGCGCGCGAGTTCGAAGGCGGCATAGTCGTCGCGGTGGATGCGAAGGACGGCATGGTCGCGACCGAGGGCTGGGCCGAGGTGTCCGACGTGCCCGTGGACGATCTTGCCCGCCGGTTCGAGGATGCCGGAGTTGCAGCGCTATTGTTCACCGATATCGGGCGCGACGGGCTGCTCAAGGGCGTGAATATCGACGCGACCGTGGAACTGGCGCGGCAAGTCGATATTCCCGTGATCGCAAGCGGCGGGGTGAAGGGTCTGGACGATATCCATGTGCTCTCGCTCTATGCCAAGGAAGGTATCGAGGGCGTGATTACCGGGCGTGCGCTTTATGACGGGCGGCTGGACCTGGCGGCGGCGCTGGCGATGGCGGCGAAATCATGAGGCTCTTGAAGTGACCGTCCGTATCCGCGTCATTCCTTGCCTAGACGTTGCCGACGGACGCGTGGTGAAAGGGGTCAATTTCGTCGATCTCAAGGATGCGGGCGATCCGGTGGAGCAGGCACAGGCGTATGACCGTGCCGGGGCGGACGAATTGTGCTTTCTCGACATCTCCGCCAGTCACGAGGGGCGCGGAACGCTGCTCGACATGGTGCGGCGTACCGCGGCAGTGTGCTTCATGCCGCTGACCGTTGGCGGCGGGGTACGCAGCGTCGAGGATGCGCGGGCGCTACTACTGGCTGGGGCGGACAAGGTGGCGGTGAATTCCGCAGCCGTCACGCGGCCGGAACTCGTGCGCGAGATTGCCGAGAAATTCGGCAGTCAGTGCATTGTCGCCAGTGTCGATGCGCGCGCCAATACGCAGGGCGAGGGCTTTCGCGGCTGGGAAATCTACACCCACGGCGGCCGCAAGCCGACCGGTATCGACGCGGTCGAACATGCGCAAAGGCTGGCAGAGCTGGGCGCGGGCGAACTGCTCGTTACCTCGATGGATGGGGACGGGACGAAGCAGGGATACGACCTCGAACTGACCCGCGCGATTGCCGACAGTGTTTCCGTGCCTGTCATCGCCAGCGGCGGTGTCGGCACGCTCGACCATCTCGTCGAAGGGGTGAGACAGGGCCATGCCAGCGCCGTGCTCGCCGCCTCGATCTTCCATTTCGGGCAGCATTCGATCGGCGAGGCGCACCGTGCCCTGCGCGCGGCGGGCTTGCCTGCGCGCGGCTGATACCGCACACGGTCTCCATGGACACGCTTACCCGCCTCGAGACGACCATTGCCGAGCGCCGCACGGCCGATCCCGACACCAGCTATGTGGCGCAGCTGACCCATCGCGGCCTGCCGGTCATGGCGCGCAAGCTGGGCGAAGAGGCCGTTGAAACCTGCGTTGCAGCGCTCTCGGGCAGCCGCGAGGAACTGGTCGGTGAAGCAGCCGATGTGTTGTTCCACCTGATGGTGCTGCTGGCCGAAAAGAACGTGCCCCTGGCGGACGTCATGGCCGAACTGGACCGGCGCGAGGGCGTGTCCGGTATCGATGAGAAAAACTCGAGGAGCGAATAATGCCGATCGACCCGACCCAACCATATGACGATGACAATATCTTCGCGAAAATCCTGCGCGGCGAGATCCCTTCGTCCAAGGTTTACGAAGACGAATGGGCCTTTGCTTTCGAGGACATCAATCCGCAGGCAGAAGTGCATACGCTGGTGGTCCCCAAGGGGCGCTATGTCAGCTGGGACGATTTCAGTGCGAAAGCCAGTGCGGAGGAAATCGCCGGTTTCGTGCGCGCGGTCGGCAAGATCGCGCGCGACAAGGGATTGGTGGAGCCCGGTTACCGAATGATGGCCAATGTCGGCGCGCATGGCGGGCAGGAAGTGCCGCATCTGCACGTCCATATCTTTGGCGGCCAGCCGCTCGGTCCGATGATCGCCAGATAGTTTCGCCGCGCGAGAATCTCGTTTCACCGCCGTTCATGTTTTCGGAGTGAAAGGCGGCTTTGCAGCGACTCCCCGCTGCGCTAGAGCGCCTTTCGCATGTCCTTGCCCAATCCCCCCGACGGAGTACTCGATGGCGACCGGCATCTCTATGCCGTGCGTGCCTATTACGAAGACACCGATCTTTCGGGCATCGTCTATCACGCCAATTACCTTCGCTGGTTCGAACGCGCGCGCTCCGACCTGCTGCGCCGCCTCGACATCGATCAGCGCGCCGCGATCGAAGCGGGCCTCGGCGCTTATGCACTGTCCGAGGTCAGCCTCAGATATTTGCGGCCAGCCAAGCTCGATGACGACATCCTTATCGAGACCCGCTGTACCGAACTCAAGGCAGCATCCTGCCGGATGCACCAGAAGGCGTTCCGCGGAGAAGAATTGTTGGCCGAGGCACATTTGCGCGTCGGCTTCGTTTCACCCGGCGGACGGCCTATTCGCCAGCCAGAAGAATGGCGCGCGGCTTTCGCGCGCTTCGTTCATTCGACAGAGGATTGATGACCACACTTTCCCTTCTTTCCATCGGCGCACCGACCCGGCTCGACCCGGTGCAATTGTTCCTTGATGCCGATATCGTCGTCCAGGCGGTCATGGCCGGCCTGATCCTTGCCAGCATCTGGGTCTGGGCGATCATCGTGTCCTTCAGCCTTCGCATGGGTAAGTTGAAGCGCGTGCAGCTGACCTATGAAAGCGAATTCTGGCAGGCAGATCATTTCGATCGCTTTATGTCCGAGCGCGGCAAGAGCGATATCCCTTCCGCCCGCGTGGCGCAGGCGGCGATCAGCGAATGGCGGCGTTCGACCAAGAACGAGGTGCGCGACCGCGAGGCGCTGCGGGGCCGGATCGCCGCGGCGATGGACAGCCAGATCGCGCAGGAGGCCGACGATATCGCCGAGCGGCTGAACTTCCTTGCCACGGTGGGCGCAGTCGCTCCCTTCGTAGGCCTGTTCGGCACGGTCTGGGGCATCATGAACAGCTTCTTCCAGATCGGCGCGCAGGAAAGTTCGTCGCTCGCAGTGGTAGCACCGGGTATTTCCGAGGCGCTGTTCGCCACCGCCATCGGCCTGTTCGCCGCAATTCCCGCGGTAATCGCTTACAACCGGTTCAGTCATGCCGTCGAACGCTTCGAGACGCGCCTCCACCGCTTCGCCGACAAGCTGCACGCCAGCTTCAGCCGCCAGCTGGAGCAGCGCTGACATGGCGATGACTCTCGCTTCCGGGAAAGGAACAAGGCGGCGTCGCGGACGCGGCGGGCGGCGGCCCATGGCCGAAATCAACGTCACGCCCTTCGTCGATGTGATGCTGGTGCTGCTGATCATCTTCATGGTTACCGCGCCGCTGCTGACTGCGGGCGTGCCGATCCAGCTCCCCGACAGCCGCGCCAACGTGCTGCCGCAGGAACAACAGCAGGTATCGATCAGCATCGACACCGAAGGCTATGTCTATATCGATGACAACCAGGTTCCGGTGGGCGAATTGCCGCAGGCGCTTGAGGTCATCCCGCGCACGGGCGAAGGGCCGGATATCACACTGCGCGCCGACCGCGCGCTCGATTACGGGCGCGTGATGGCGGTCATGGGAGAACTCAACCGCGCCGGACTCAACCGGATTTCACTGGTGACGAATGGCGGACAATCGGCTCCGCCGGTCAACCGCGGTTCAGAGTCCGGGGAATAGCCACGGTCCCATGTATAGCGCAGGCATCAGGAGCGAAGAACGCACAGGTCTGATCGTCGCCGTGGCGCTGCACCTTGCGCTGCTCGCCGCCATGGTAATCCAGGCTCTGATGCCCGCGCCCGAAATCGAGCGTACCGAAAGGATGACAGTCAACCTCGCCGAAGATGTCGGTATGGAGGCGACCGCACCCGATCCTGTGCCGGAAAGCCGGGCGGCCATCGCGCCGACTTTGTCCGACACTCCCTCGCCTTCACCGGAAATGCTCGACGCGCCGAGCGACCCGGTGGTCGAACGACCCACGCAGCGCGTACAGTCGCCCGTGCCCGTTCCTGCCCGTGAGGCCCGCCCGCAGCCTCGCCGCGAACAGCCGCGCGAGCGCAGCCAGCCCAGACCGTCCGAACGCAGCGGCGGTTCGCGCATCGGTAGCGACTTTCTGGCAGGCGCCGGTGGCAGCACGACCACTGACGAAACCCGCACCCCCGCCTCGCAGATTGGTGCAAGCGCGAAGGCCTCTCTGGTTCAGGCCATCGCCCGCAAGATCAAGCCGAGATGGCAACCGCCAAGCGGACCCGATGTTGATGCAATCACCACCTTCCTCCGTTTCCGTCTCAACCCCGACGGTAGCTTGGCGGGTCGACCGCAAGTAGTCCGGCAGACCGGCATCAACGACACCAATCGCGCGCAAGCGAGCCGCCATGCCGAACAGGCCATCCGGGCCGTACAACTTGCCGCCCCCTTTGATGATCTGCCACCCGAGTATTACGAGGCGTGGAAGAACATCACTTCGTTCAGCTTTGACTGGAAGCTTGCCCAATGAAAAAACTGATCTTCGCAACTCTCGCATTTGTCGCCAGCCCACTGGCGGCGCAGAACCAAGATCTCGGCGAACCTGTTCCGGAAGGGCAGGAGGTCGAGACGATCGAGCAGGAGGAAGGCCTCTCCGGGTCGGTCAGCTTCGAAGGCAATCTCGATGATCTTGGCATCGCCATTCCCGCCTTTGCGACCGATCGCAACGCCTCTACGCCTGCTAATGCCAACGGCACCGAGGCGCTGGGCGTTGAACTTGCCCGGGTGATAACCGCCGACCTGCGGAATAATGGCCTGTTCAAGCCGACCGGCCCGGACTCGCTGCCCAAGCCGAGCTTCGACAACATCACCTCGCCCGTTTGGTCGACCTGGGGCGTGCGCGGCGCGGAAATGCTGGTGCACGGCTATGTTCGCGCGCGTAGTGACGATCGGTTGACCGTGGGCTGCTATCTCTACGACATGGCGCTGCAGCAGCGTCTCGTAGCCGAAGGTTGGGTCGTTGCACCCGCCGACTGGCGCCGTGCAGCGCACAAATGCGCCGACCTCGTCTATTCGCGGCTGACCGGCGAAAGCCCTTTCTTCGACAGCCGTATCGCCTACATCGCGGAAACCGGCCCGAAGGATAACCGGACCAAGCGGCTGGCCATCATGGATAGCGACGGGGCAAATCATCGCTTCATCACCACCGGCCGCTCGACCGCGCTTACCCCGCGCTATTCGCCCGATTACAGCAAGCTGGTCTATCTTAGCTATGTCGACGGCAATCCGCGCATCTACATCTACGATATTGGGAGCGGCCGCCAGCAACTGGTGACGCAGAGCGACAATCCGACCTTCGCCCCGCGCTTCAGCCCTGACGGGCGCTGGATCCTCTATTCCATGGCGGTGAGCGGCAATACCGACATCTATCGCGTTTCCGCCAGCGGCGGACAGCCGCAGCGCCTGACCGATGGCGCCAGCGTGGACGTTGGCGGGTCCTATTCGCCGGATGGCAGCCAGATCGTGTTCGAAAGCGACCGTTCGGGTGCGCAGCAGTGCTACATCATGAATGCCGACGGTTCGAACCAGCGCCGCATCAGTTTTGGCGGTGGCCGTTGTGCGACGCCGGAGTGGAGCCCGCGCGGCGACCAGATCGCTTTCACGCGGATCGCGGGCGATTTCAACATTGCCGTCATGTCGCCTTCAGGCGGCAATGTCCGCACGCTCACGCGTGGCTGGCAGGACGAAGCGCCGACCTGGGCGCCCAATGGCCGGATCATCCAGTTCTTCCGGACGCAGCGCAATACCGGCGATACCTCGCTCTGGCAGGTGGACCTCACCGGCGAGAACGAGCGTCGCCTGCCGACGCCGGTGGATGCCTCGGACCCTGCTTGGGGACCGATCCTGCCGTAAGAACATTGTTCTATCCGTGGGGACGGATGAAACGGGGGCCAAAGACAAGTTCAACCGCTGTTTATAAGGGGACAGCCTGATGAATACCCGTATTGCTACTGCAGTGATGCTCAGTTCCGCGCTTGCGCTGGCAGCATGCCAGAAGAAGGCCCCGGAAGAGATTCCGCCGCCGCCGGCCGAAACCACGACGCCTACGCCCACGCCCACCTCCAGTGGCCCCGCCGTTGGCAGCATGGAGCATTTCATGCAGGCAGTCGGCCAGGCGAACACCACCGTCTATTTCGATACCGATCGTTACAACATCGATGCGGAAGACAGCGCCAAGCTGCAGACGCAGGCACAGTACTTCAACCAGTATCCCGATGTCCGCTTTACCATCGAAGGCCATGCCGACGAACGCGGAACACGCGAATACAACCTCGCGCTGGGCGAGCGTCGTGCCAATGCCGCGAAGAACTACCTGGTCTCGCTGGGTATTCCGGCCAGCCGGATCCGCACGGTCAGCTACGGCAAGGAACGTCCGGTGGCATTGGGGTCGAACGAGGCCGCTTGGGCCCAGAACCGCCGCGCCGCCACTGTCACGATCGACTGATCACCGATAAGAAAAAGCCCCGGTTTCGGCCGGGGCTTTTTATCAACTTGCAGCGCTCGTCAGCGCGAAGCGTCGAGGCTGATCGGTGGCGCCCCCGCGACCTGATGGGTATCGTTCGCGGCCCCGAAATTCCCAAGGCCCGAAACGAGCGCGAAAGCAGCCATGCTCAACACGGCGACAGTGGCGGAAAGGGTAAGTTGCTTGCTCATGGTGGTCTCTCTAAGGAGGGATCATGAATGCTTCGTTGCAATGCAACACAGCAAGGTATCTTCCCTTCCCACGCGCTTGCCAATAGCGCCAGCATCCCTAGATTGAGAGCCATGCCCGCTCGACCGACGACATATTTCGCGACCGCTTGTGCCTAAGGCGCGTCGCTCGAACGACTGGGGCTTTCCCCGCTGGCGCGGCTATGACGAGGGCCGCGAAGCGGCGACCGTACGCCTGTGCGACCGGCACGGTTGCGAGGAAAGAGGCGATTGCCCTGCGCCGAAATCGCCGAACACGCCCGAGCGCTGGTATTTCTGCCAGAAGCACGCGGCCGAATACAATTCGAAGTGGGATTATTTCGAAGGCCTCGACAAGGCGGAAAAGGCCGCGCGCACCAAGTCAGAGCAAGCGGAGAACGCCGGCTATGCCGAGGCCCAGCACTATGGCTGGGGCGGTTCGGGCGACGGATCGCGCAGTGCCGACGAAATGCGCGCGCTCGAAATTCTGGAGCTCGAGGCCGACGCGGATTTCGTTGCGGTCAAGAAGGCCTGGCGGGTCAAGGCGAAGGCGGTCCATCCGGACGTCAAGCCGGGCGACAAGGAAGCAGCCGACCAGTTCCAGAAATATCAGGTCGCCTACGAGGTGCTCAAAGCCGCGGAAGAACGCCGCGAATGGAAGGGCTGAGCGCGAACTGCCGCATTGTATAAATGCGACATTAACCCTTTCTTGCGGCTTTCCCGGCAAAAGGGAGGAGCACACCGAGGACCCGAAATGCAGACGCGAACTACAAACCGCCAGGGCAGCGATATAGTGCTCGATTGCCGAGTGCCGATCCAGCGTGCGCGGGCAATCCTGTGCGATATCTCGCTCACGGGTTGCCGGATCGAGCTGTTCGACGGCTTTGTGAACAAGGGTTCGACAATATTTTTCGAACTTGATGATCGGAACGAGCTGGCTGGTCAGATCGTGTGGGTTAAAGGCAATGAAGCGGGTGTTCGCTTCATGCACAAGCTCAGTCCGCTCGCGATGGATGCGCTCGAACTCTGAATTCAGATAAGGCGGTTCATGATAGCCGCCGCCAAGCGTTTCCCGAGCTGCGGACCCTGTTCGGGGTAAAGATAGGGTTCGATCGCCTCCGCCTCCATCACTGCCAGTTTGCCTGAAGGCAGCCGTGCCATATCGATGCGGCAATAGAGCAGATCGCCAAAGGGCAGGGCGCTCACGACGGCTTGGGCACGCGCCAGATCTGCCGGTTCGGGTGCGTAATCGCTCTCATTTCCGCCGAAGAGCGACTGAATTCGGTATTCACCTTCCGCGGCACGCTTGAGCACGCCATGACTGAACTGCCCATCGACGAACACGAAGGTGTATTCGCCCTCCTCGACCACGCTGGGCAGGAATGGTTGGATCATGCAGGGGCGGCCCATGCGCCATTCCTCGTCCGGCAAGGCGGCTCTCGTAAAGCTGTGCTGCCCAAGGCCGCCAGCACCCACCTGTCGTTTTACGACCACGCGGTCGATGCCGAATTGGTCCATCGCGGAGAGCACCTCCTCGCGTCCCGCATCGCCGAGCCAGAGCGTCGGGACTATGGTCGCACCACGCTCTTCCAATTCGCACAGATAGCGTTTCTCTGCATTCCAGCGGACCACGGGCGGCGGGTTGCAAACCATAGTGCCGCGAGCCTCGACCGCCGCCAGCTTATCCAGGAACTCCTCGAGATGGTCCTGATAGTCCCACGCGGTTCCCAGCAGCACCAGTGCGAGCCCGTCGAACTCGTCCAGCGAGGCACGCCAGTCGATCTCTACTAGTTCCAGACCCGCGCCCTCGAATGCAGGACGCAGCGCCGCGACCTCGACATCGTGCTCGAACGCATCGCCCCGCCGCGCTCCCTCGCCCGGCAGGGTATCCGCGCAGGCGAGGAAACCGATGCGTATCAGACCGCCTCCAGCGCCTGTTCGAAATCGGCGATGAGATCGTCGGCGTCCTCGATACCGATCGAAATGCGCACGAGGTTGTCCGAGATTCCAAGTTCCGCACGGCGCCCTTCGGCTACCGAGAGGTGCGTCATCGACGCCGGGTGGCTGGCCAACGTTTCCGTCCCGCCGAGGCTGACAGCCAGCTTGGCGATCTTGAGACTGTCGAGGAAACGGAAGCATTCCGCCTCGCCGCCCTTGAGCAGCAGCGAGAAGGTCGAGCCCGCGCCGAGGCAGTGACGATCGTAGATGTCCTGCTGGCGCGCGTCCTTGATCATGCCGAGATAGCCGAGGCCTTCAACCTTGGGATGCTTCGACAGGAAATCGCAGACCTTGGCGGCATTCTCGCCCGCACGGCTCATCCGCAGTTCCACCGTTTCGAGGCTGCGGCAGAGCATCCAGGCGGTGTTCGGATCGCAGATGCCGCCCATGGTGTTGCGCAGCATGCGCACCGGATCCATCCACTTCTTAGCGCCCGCAATGGACCCAGCGACGAGATCCGAATGGCCGCCGACATATTTGGTCAGCGAATAGACGACGATATCCGCGCCATGCTCGAGCGGACGCTGCCACAGCGGGCCGAGGAAGGTATTGTCGATCGCGATCGGGCAATCTTCGCCCAGCGCCGCGTTGCGGGCATCGCGCACGGCTTCGATATCGACCAGTGCATTGGTCGGGTTACCCGGGCTTTCGAGATAGACCATGCAGACCTTGCCACCTTGTTCGTCCGCCTGCTTCCTGGCCTTTTCGAGCACGGCGTCGATCTGTTCGTGCGTCGCGCCTGCGGGAAAATCGACATAGGTCACGCCGAATTTGGCGAGGATCTTGGCGACGAAGCCTTCGGAGGCGGCATAGAGCGGACCGGAGTGTACGATCACGTCGTTCTGGCTGGCATAGGCCAGCATCAGCACGCAGATCGCGGTCATGCCGCTGGAGAAGCTGAGCGCATCCTCCGCGCCGTCCCACACCGACAGGCGATCCTCGAGAATTTCCTGGTTCGGCGCGTTGAAGCGCGAATAGACGAGGCCATCCGCGCCGCCCGGACGCTTGCCGGTGATCCCTTCGAAGTGACGCTTCCCGTCGGCCGCGCTGGGGAAAGCAAATGTCGAGGTGAGGAAGATAGGAGCTTTGAGGCTGCCTTCGGACAGCACCGGATCAAAGCCATGGCCCATCATAAGTGTGCTGGGCTTTAGCTCGCGCCCGTTTATCTTGGTGACTTCGGGCTTGGGTGCCATGCGCGGCGAAGTAGGGTCGATATCGTGGTCGCTCATGGTGAGAGCATCCTTCCTGCATATCGCTCCCAGGAAGGCGGGAGCCGTGAGAACTGGCCGGGGCGCCCGTTCCTAACCTCCGCAGGAACGCCTCTCCACCGGCAGCCGATATGGGCCTGCCAATATGGCGGACGCGAACGGGAATCAACTGCCTGCTCAGACCAACGCGCCGATCCCCCAGACCACCCCGACGATCATAAAGATGCCTGCCAGGTCGAGCAGGAGACCCGCCTTGACCATGCGCTCGATACGGATACGCCCGGTCGCCCAGGCGATGGCATTCGGCCCGGTCCCGGCGGGCAGCATGAAGCCCCAGCTGGCGGCGAGTGCGGCAGGCATGGCGAGCAGAATCGGATCGACGCCGAGCGCTACCACCAGCGCGGCGACAACGGGAATGATCCCGCTGGCTGTGGCGACATTGCTGGCGAATTCGGTGATGAGAACCACCATCGCCACGACCGCCAGCGCGACGAGCAGCAGCGGCCAGCTTTCGAGCGGCAGAAGCGCCTGCCCCAGCCAGTCGGCCAACCCGCTTGCACCCATGCCCGCCGCGAGCGCGAGACCGCCGCCGAACATCATGATCACGCCCCAGGGTGCGCGGTCGGCCTCTTTCCAGAGGAGCAGCGGCCGTCCCGTCCCGTCGGGCAGGAGGAACAGTGTCAGCCCCATGGCGACGGCGATTGTCCCGTCGGTCAATGAGCCATCGGGCAGGTAGGGCGCGATCCACATCTGGCCCATCCACAGTGTAAAGGTCACTGCGACCACTGGGACGAGCCGCTTCTCCGCGCTGCTCCAGGCCGTATGCAAGTCGATTGCGCGGCGCGCTGCCTCCGTATCGAAGGGGTGCGCCGCCACCTTCTGGACCCGCGCTACCAGAAATGCCGCCAGCGGAACGCCGAGGATCACGACCGGCAGGCCGTAGAGCGTCCATTGCGCAAAGGTGATGCGCGTGCCGGTCATCGTGTCGAGCAGACCTACAGCGATGGCGTTGGTCGGCGATCCGACCAGCGTGCCGAGTCCGCCGATGCTGGCGGCAAAGGCGATGCCTATGGGAAGTGCTCCCGCCAGTCCCTCGGTGTCTCCCTCAGGTGACCCACCGCTGGCCAGGACCGCCATTGCCATCGGCATCATGATGAGCGCGGTGGAGGTGTTGGATATCAGCATGGAAAGGATCGCAGCCGTCACCATGAAGGCCAGCAGCACGCCTGCCTGACCACGGTGGCCGGCGATCCTCAACAGGGCGAGCGCAAGGCGCCTGTGTAGTCCGGTCCGCTCGATGGCAAGTGCGATGAAGGCCCCGCCAAGGATCAGGAAGAGGATGGGTGAATAATAGGCGCTGGCCGTCTCCTGCGCATCCATTACCCCGGCGAAGGGCAGGACGAGGAACGGCATCAGCGCAGTGGCGGTAAGCGGCAGCGCCTCGGTCATCCACCAGGCGGCCATCAGGATGACGAGACCCGCAACGATCATGGCCTCGCGGCTCATTCCAGCGGGCATCGGCAGCAGGATGCTGGCCAGCAGGGCCAGTGCGCCCACGCCCAGTCCGATACGCTTGGCGGTCATCCCTCTCTCCCCTGCCGTGCTGCTAGCAAGCGGGGAAGGCGAGGGCTAGTGCGTCCAGTCGAGCGTTACGCTGTCGATATTCCAGCGCAGTTGCTGTTCGGTGGCGCCGGGTACATCGTTGATCCGCCGTAGCATGATCTGCCCCTCGTACCGCACGTGGAGTCCGTCGGGGTCTTCGGCCGTAATCGTCGCGCGGCTGATGTAGTAGGATGATCCGAGAAAAATCAAATAAAATGAAAACCGGGAGCGCGGCATATGTGTTCCTGCCTCGACTCACAGCACGTGGCCTGGCAACCTCTGGGATGGTCGCTAGTCGATTTCGGGCGCGGTTTCCTCGGCCGAGATCTCTTCACCCGTTGCCGGCGACAGGACGATCACACGACCGCGCAATTCGCCATCGCGGAGCAACTGCTCGATCTTCTGCTGGCGCTCACCAAGGAGGCGCGCAATCGAGGGGCTGATGCGCGTATCCTGTGGCATGCCTCCCAGTTCGACATAACTGTAACTCGGTTCCTTTTCCCCACCGGCCAGATCGGCGACCGTGTCTTCATAACGATTTATTTCAAACTCCCCGCCTTGCGCGAGGAGGCTCGAAACTTCTGGTGCGGCGTGTTCTGCAAGATGTGCACGCAGGTCTTCATCCATACGCGGGAAGTAGAAGGGGGCTGCTTCCTCGTAGATTTTCGACACGCTGATATTCTTGCCGAAGCTCTCAAGGCCGCGCAGCGAATTGACGAATTCACGCGCTGAGCTGCCTAGAAGCTCGGCCAAATTCTCCCCTGTGTACGCTCTTCTCTGGATAGAAGGGCCTCCGATGTCCCCTCGGAAGAAGCCATAGATGACATCGGGATCGTTCCAGTTGGGAAACACGATCCGAGTACGGATGTCGTGCGGGCTGAGGGCGATTCCGTCGACGGTCAGGACCTTCGCGTGGTCGAGCGGAGTTTGTCCGGGGCCGAATTTGGGCAGCGAAGGGGACTTGACCGGGTAGTTGATCGCGATCTGTTCGATGACCGCGACGTTATGAAGATTCATCCAGTAGGCGAGCTGCTCGTTCCGCGGCAGCGACGCAATATCGATTTCACTCCCGAGCCGCTCCAGATCTTGTCGGTATTCGGTCAAGGGCGTGATGTCCTTTTCCTCGAGCATGGAAAAGACAATTCGGTTGCTCTCCAGCCTGTAGCGTGAGGTGTGGCCCCAATTCATCCGTGATCCAATGATGGGATCGGGATTGCGTGACCCGTCGCGCGTCGAAGGCCACATGCGCAACACCATGTATTCTAGCGCCGTATCGAAGAACGAGTATTCGAACTTGGTCTCTTTGCCCGACGGTCGGGGTACGAAACGATCAATAGCATCGCCTGTGGTGGGACTGCTCACCGGCTTCGCGCCTCCCTGTTGTGCATGGAGGGGTAAGGCGCAGGCGAAGCTTGCAAATGCGCCGATTATGATGATCGAACGGAAAATCATGGCTCTATCTGTCCAAAAATTCAGAATGGCTATCACGATGAATTTTAGAAGAATAATTACACCGATGCCATGTGCTTTGCCGAGCGAATGGTGTTATCCGTCGAATACAAGCAACGGATAAATCCTTAAATCTGCTATTCTACAACACCAACGGGGCGAACACTCGCGTGCCGCCCCGTCAAACTCATTGATTACCTGCCTTGCCTACTTCGGCGCGAGCACCATTACCATCTGGCGGCCTTCGAGGCGCGGGAAGCTCTCGACCTTGGCGGTCTCTTCCATATCGTCACGCACGCGGTTGAGCAGGTCCATGCCCAACTGCTGGTGCGCCATTTCACGGCCGCGGAAGCGCAGGGTGCACTTCACCTTGTCGCCATTGTCGATGAACTTGTGCACGTTGCGCATCTTCACATCGTAATCGTGATCATCGATGTTCGGGCGCATCTTGATTTCCTTGATATCCTGCGTCTTTTGCGTCTTGCGCTGCAGGTTGGCTTTCTTCTGCGCTTCGAAGCGATACTTGCCAACATCGAGGAATTTGCACACCGGCGGGTCCGCATTTGGGGACACTTCGACGAGGTTGAGGCCAAGCTCGTTGGCCTGCTCGGTCGCTTCGCGGGTGTACATCACCCCCAGGTTTTCGCCTTCGTGATCGATCACGCGGACCTTGGGGACATTGATCATGTTATCGTAGCGCGGGCCGCTTTTCACGGGCATTTGCATGCTGCGCCGGGGTGGACGGGCTATGGGGTATTCTCCTTGGTTACGTCTCTATCGAATGTGAAGATGTAGGCGCTGTTCCGCAGATTCGCAAAGGGGAAGGCAATCACGCGCGCTGATTTCTCCGCATCCGTTGCCATCACGCAGCGCGGGACCAAAGGTTGAAGCGGGCCAACCTGCCTTTTGCGGACACGACGGCATCGATTCGCTCCGCCGGCTGGAGCGCCTCTAAAATAGCCGGATCGGCGGCATTCATCCCGCCGGTGTAAGCGCCGAAAGCAGGCAGGATCATGCGCCCGGAAGGGTTGCCGCCAGCGTCTTCATTCGTGCTCACCACTGCGCAGGGGCGGCGGATGTGGCGGCGATGGACGGTGAGTTGCAGGCGCGGGTGATAGTGCCCGGAAAGTTCGGGCCGGGTCTCGCCCCGCTGCGCGCGGTGGCGCAGGATAGTGCCGCCGATCTCCAGCTCCTCTGCCAAAGTCCCGCCGCAACGCACGTCCATGTCGGGATCGTGATTGCCGGTGATCCATACCCAGTCGACCGCCCTCGTAAGCGCCGAGAGCATTCCTGCAGCATACGGTTCAAGCCGTGCGGACCCCTCCGAATCGTGGAAATTGTCGCCCAGGGTAATGACCCTGCGCGCGCCGGTTTCGCGGATGGCGAGTGCCACGCGCTCCAGCGTTTCGCGGCTGTCGTAGGGCGGGACCATCTGCCCGTGACGGGCGAAAAAGCTCCCTTTCTCAAGGTGCAGGTCGGCCACCAGCAGCGCCTGCTCTCGCGGCCAGTAAAGCGCACGACCTTCGGTGAGGAGCCATTCCTCTCCTGCGAACGAAAGGGGAACCATGCATCGCTATTGCCGCTTGCGCGCTACAATGGCAAGGGCTTCTCCCATGACCGACTGGGCCGATGAGACAGAACAGGCGCGTGGCTGGTTCGAAACCCTGCGAACACGCATCTGCGCAGAGTTCGAAAGCATCGAGCGCGAAGCGGGCAGCGATGCCTCGTTCCAGTACGACGGCTGGGACCGCGAGGAAGAGGGTAACGATGATCCCGGGGGCGGCACGCGCGGCCTGATGAGGGGCAAGATATTCGAGAAGGTCGGCGTCAATGTTTCGACCGTTCGCGGCAATTTCGCGCCCGAATTCGCCGCCTCGATAAATGGCGCCAGTGCAGAAAACCCCGGCTTCACCGCTACCGGGATCAGCCTCGTCGCGCATATGGCCAATCCGCATGTGCCTGCGGTCCATATGAACACGCGTTTCCTGACAACGCAGGCTGCGTGGTTCGGGGGCGGGGCCGATCTCAATCCGCCGATTCCCTATGAGGAGGACACCGAGGAATTCCACGCCCGGTTCCGCGCCGCCTGCGCCGCGCACAACCCGACTTATTACGACCGGTTCAGGAAATGGGCCGACGACTATTTCTACATTCCCCACCGCGGCGTGCATCGCGGTGTAGGCGGGATTTTCTACGATCACCTCGAATGCGATGACGAAGCCGCTTTCGAGCGGAATTTTGCCTTCACGAAGGATGTGGGAGAAGCCTTCCTCGACATATTCCCGAAACTGGTGCGTCGCAGGATGGACAGTGAATTTACCGATGCCGAGAAACGCCAGCAGCTCGAATGGCGCGGTCGCTATGCCGAATTTAACCTCGTCTACGACCGCGGGACGTTGTTCGGGCTCAAGACAGGCGGCAATATCGATGCCATCCTGATGAGCCTGCCCCCCGAAGCGACGTGGAGCTAACCACGCAGTTGCGCGCTATGCCGTCATGATTCACGCCCTTCGCGATCCGGTGCGATTGATCCCGCTGCTGTTTCTGGCAGCGATTGCGCTTGGCACCATCCTGCTTATGCTTCCCATCGCGAGCGCCGAGAGCGAGCCGGTGCCGTTTGTCACGGCCTTGTTCACTTCAACTTCGGCAGTCGCCGTGACCGGACTCGTAGTGGTCGACACCGGAACCTATTGGTCCGGTTTCGGGCAGGTTGTGATCATGGCGCTGTTTCAGATCGGCGGGCTGGGCATCATGACGGCGGCAACCTTGCTGGGTCTCATGGCAGGACGCGGCTTCGGTCTGCGTGACCGGATGGCAACCCAGGTCGAGCGTAGCCGCCTGAATCTTACGGGTACAGCGTCGCTTCTGAAGCTTATCCTGCGGATCACAATTACGGTGGAACTGATACTGGCGGTGATTCTCGCGCTCCGCTTTGCTACTAACTGGGGCATGAACGCGGGCGAGGCTGCATGGCACGGGCTTTTCCACGCGATCAGTGCCTTCAACAATGCCGGATTCTCGACCTTCTCGGACAGCGTCATGGGTTTCCAGGGCGATGGTGTCATCCTGGTGCCGATAGCGCTGGCGGTGATCGTCTCGGCGCTCGGCTTTCCTGTGATGGAAGACTGGCGCGTTCACGGACGGCACTGGCGACAATGGACGCTGCATTCGAAGATGACGCTGGCTGGCACGCTGATGCTCCTGCTGTTAGGCTGGCTGGCGATAATGCTCATGGAGTGGAGCAATCCCGATACGCTCGGGCCGATGGCGACCGGAGCCAAGCTGCTCAACGCAGGGTTTCATTCGGTCATGCCGCGCACCGCCGGATTCAATAGCCTCGATCTCGGCGCTTTCCGCGAGGAAACGCTGGTGGTGAATTACGTACTTATGTTCATCGGCGGCGGCAGCGCCGGCACCGCTGGAGGCATCAAGATTACGACATTCCTGGTGCTTCTCGCGATCGTACTGGCAGAAGTCCTGCGGCGACGCGATGCGGGCATGTTCGGCCGCCGCTTCGGCCATGCGGTGGAGCGGCAGGCTCTGACCGTTGCCTCGCTCGCATTGCTCATGGTCTTGTGTGCGACCATGTTCATAACCTCGATCACGCGGCTGCCCTTGCAGGACGTATTGTTCGAGACGATCTCCGCCTTCGCCACCGTCGGCCTGTCGACCGGCATCACCGCGCAATTGCCGCCGTCGGCGCTGATCGTGCTGGCGATGCTGATGTTCATCGGCCGCGTTGGAACCATTACCGCTGCGACCGCGCTTGCCCTTGGCGGAAGCGATCGCCCATATCGTTATCCCGAGGAGAACCCGATTGTCGGTTGACCCACGCAAACCCGTCCTCGTCATCGGTCTTGGCCGTTTCGGCAGCGCCGTCGCTGCCACTCTCGAACGTATGGGGCACGAAGTGCTCGGCGCCGATGCCGATGCTGAAATCGTTCGCGAGCACAAGGATGCGCTCACCCAGATCGTCGAAGCTGATTGTACCGAGATCGAAACCCTGCGCCGACTTGGAGCGGCTGAATTCGATACTGCCATTGTGGCTATCGGCTCCAATGTGGAGGCGAGCCTGCTGGCGGTACTGGCGCTGGTCGATCTCGGTCTGCCAAATATCTGGGCCAAGGCGACGAGCGACCGACACGGCCGTATTCTGGAACGCACCGGGGCACATCACGTCGTCTTTCCCGAACAGAAAATGGGCGAACGCGTTGCGCACCTGGTCAACGAACGCCTGCTCGATTTCATCAGCTTCGATGGCGAATTCGCCATCGCCCGCCTGAAAGCGCCCGAGCCGATCATCGGCCTGCCGCTGGTAACCAGCCAGTGCCGCAAGAAATTCGATGTTACGGTGGTCGGCGTGAAGCGGGCGGGCGAGGATTTCATCCACGCCGTGCCCGACACGATTATCATGCCCGACGACGAGCTGGTGGTATCGGGTCGGATCGACCGGATCGAGGCCTTCTCGGCAATTTCAGTGAGCTGACGGCTTTTACTTTTTCGGTGCGTAAACGCGCACCCAGTCGACCAGCATTTCCACCTCACCCCGTTTCACCGCATCGACAGTTTCCTGGGGAACGCCGTTATAGGGTTCCTCGATGCGGTTGGTCTTGAACGGGTATGCACCGCCCATGGCGAAGTTGAGAATGAGGTATTTCTCATTGTCGAAGCGCCATTCGCCGTAGTTCTCGACCATGGGGCGGGTCACACGGTAGGTTACGTGGCCGTCGATCAGGAAATCGATCTGCTCGTCGGTCCACTCCACGGCATAGGTATGCCAGGCCGTCACGTCGACGCCTTCGGGGAAGAAGAACTTGTTTACCAGCGGGGTCTCGCCCGAGTAGCCCGGGCCGTGAAGGGCGACGCCGATCCAGTCCTTTTCACCGACATATTCCATGATGTCGATTTCGCCGGTGTCCGGCCACCGGTCGTTGCCCAATAGCCAGAAAGCTGGCCATACGCCCACGTTATCGGGCAATTTGATCCGCGCTTCGGCGCGGCCGTGCTGGAAATCGAACTTGCCCTGGCTTTCGATCCGGCCGGAAACGAACGGCGCATTCCGCTCGGCCTTGGGATCGGTCCCGGGCTTGAACACGGGACGCAAAACCAGAGCGCCGCCATCCGCCCCGGGCACATCGCTGCGGAATGCGATGGTCGAGGGATCGTCGATATAGGCCTGCTGTTCGTTGTTCACCCAGAAGTCAGGACCGATAACGATCCACTTATCACGGTCGAGCGCCCCGCCGTTGAATTCGTCGGCGAACAGCAATTCGCGCTCCGGCGCGACCGCTTCGGCCAACGCTGCGCCGGCATCTGCCTGCTGCGCGTACAATGTGCCCGCGGCGCCCAGCATCAGCGCGATTGACAGGGCAAGGGTGGAAATCCGGATCATAGCAGCCTCTCCGCCATTTATTGTTAACGTTCCCATGCCTTATTTCCCCGTACATTGCCAGAGGCTGCGGACGATTTCATCGCCAGCACTGGATTACGGTGCCGGGATCGTCGATAGGACGGCCCGCGTTTAGTCCGTGCCGGGGCATCCTCCGGCCTGAAGACAATCCGGGAGAATTCCATGCGTCGCACCATCACCGTCCTGTCCCTGCTGCTTGCCACAACCGCGTGCGCCACGTCGCCGACGGGTTCCAGTCCAGCAACGGTTGCCGATCCGATGGTCTCTCCCATCCTCACCGGGTCCGATGCTGTCGACACAATGACCTATGCCCAGCCGCAGGAAGCGCGCGTGACTCATGTGGCACTCGATCTCGCCTTGGACTTCGAAACGAAGCGTGTCGGCGGTGTGGCTAACCTGCGGGTGTTGGCCGAGCCAGGCGAGGAGGAACTCGTGCTTGATAGCAATGGTCTGCAGATTTCGCGTATCACCGACGGTTCGGGACGCGAGCTTTCCTACGAGATCGGCGAGGCAGTTGAAGAAGGCGGCAAGGGCGCGCCCCTGACGATCCAGCTGGAAGGCGCGCGCAATGTCAGCATCCAGTACATGGCACCCGCCGATGCGGCAGCCCTCCAATGGCTGACCCCCGAGCAGACCGCTGGCGGCGAATATCCCTATCTCTTCAGCCAGGGTCAGGCGATCCTCAACCGGACATGGATACCCACGCAGGACAGCCCCGGAATCCGGCAGACGTGGGAAGCACGCGTCACCGCCCCCAAGCCGCTCGACGTGGTGATGAGCGGAGTGCGACAGGGCGAGCCGGAGGATCTGGGCAATGGTCGCCGCGCTTTTCGTTTCGTGATGGACAAGCCGGTGCCGCCTTATCTCATCGCCATCGCGGCAGGCGATATCGATTTCCAGGCAATAGGTCCGCGCAGCGGTGTCTGGGCCGAACCTTCGGCGCTGGAGCGTGCCTATAACGAAGTCGCCGATACCGAAGAGATGATCGATGCGGCGGAAGAGCTTTATGGCGAATACCGCTGGGGACGCTACGACATGATCGTACTGCCGCCCGCCTTTCCGTATGGCGGAATGGAAAATCCGGTGATGACCTTCCTCACGCCGACCTTCATTGCGGGCGACCGATCAAACAACGGTCTCGTCGCGCATGAGCTGGCGCATAGCTGGTCGGGCAATCTCGTCACCAATGCGGTCTGGGAAGACAGCTGGCTGAACGAGGGCGTGACCTCCTATTTCGAAAACCGCATCGTCAAGGCGGTTTATGGGGAGAAACGCGCTGAGCAGGAAGCCGCGCTGGCCTTTGCGGGAATCGAGGACGTGCTGGCCGAAGTCGGCATGGATGCGCCAGGCACTGCGCTGCACCACGAATCCACCGGTGCCGAAATCGGCAGCGCGATCACCTATGACAAGGGCCACTTCTTCCTGCGCACGGTAGAAAGCATCGTGGGCCGCGAGCGGTTCGATGCGTGGCTGCGCCAGTGGTTCGACAACCACGCATTCCAGCCAGCGACCAGCGAGCTGTTCTATGACGACATGATGGCGAACCTAGTCCGCAACCAGGCAGAGGCCGACCGGCTGATGCTGCGCGAGTGGATCTTCGAACCGGGCCTCCCGTCCAATGTCGCGCGGCCCGATCCGGCGGCCTTTGCCGAAGTCGATGCGGCGGTGAGGGACTACAGCAGGATTCGTACCGCAATAGTCGATCCGGCGACAGGGATGGCTTTCCCTGATGCCGAGGGTCTCCGGCTCAGGACACCATCTGAATGGGGGAACTGGACTTCTGCCGAACGCCAGCGCTTTCTTCAGCGTATTCCGACTGAGCTGAGCGCTCGTGAACTCGAAAATCTCGAAAGCAAGCTCGGCCTTTCGACCACGCAGAATAACGAAATCCTGTTTCTCTGGCTCGAACTGGCACTGGCCAACCGCTATGAACCCGCCGTTCCGCAAACCGAGGAATTCCTAGGCCGCGTCGGTCGTGCCAAGTTCGTAAGCCCACTTTTCGCAACACTGTGGAATGAGGGTGAGTGGGGCCGACACATCGCAACGCGGATCTACACGGAAACCCGCCCGACATACCACGCGGTGACGCGCGGCGCGGTCGATCGGGTGATGGGAAGAAGCGAATAGTCTCACCCGCTCTTTTGCATTGCAAAAAGAGGCGCTTTGCCCCCATCTTAAACAGCAGATGCTGCGCCAGTACGAACTTGTAGAGCGGGTCCTCGAATACGACCCCGACGCCGACGAGGCGATGCTGAACCGCGCCTATGTCTATACTGTGCAGAAGCATGGCACACAGACGCGCGCCAGTGGTGATCCGTATTTCAGCCATCCGGTCGAGGTTGCGGGTCTGATGACCGATCTGAAGCTCGACCAGGAGACGATCGCCACCGCGCTGTTGCACGATACGGTCGAGGATACGCTGGCCACGATCGAGGATATCGAGGCCAATTTCGGCCCCGAAGTCGCGCGGCTGGTCGACGGGGTGACCAAGCTATCCAAGATCGAGCAGATGCCCGAGAACGAACGCGCGGCGGAGAACCTGCGCAAGTTCCTGCTCGCCATGAGCGAGGATATACGTGTGCTGCTGGTGAAGCTGGGCGACCGGCTGCACAACATGCGCACGCTCCACTTCATCAAGAAGCCCGAAAAGCGCCAGCGGATCGCGCGCGAGACGATGGATATCTACGCCCCGCTGGCAGAGCGCGTGGGTATGTATGAATATATGCGCGAGATGCAGCTGCTCGCCTTCGAGCAGATCGAGCCCGAAGCCTATACCACCATTACCAAGCGTTTGCAGCAGATCCGCGAACAAGATGGCGGGCAGGTCGATGCCATCGCGCTCGACATGAAGCATGCGCTGGCCGAAACGGGCCTGCATGTGGAGGTTTCGGGACGCGAGAAGCATCCCTATTCGATCTGGCGCAAGATGGCTGAGCGTCACGTCAGCTTCGAACAGGTAACCGACATCATGGCCTTTCGCGTCATCTGCGACGATGTGGCCGATTGCTACCGCGCGCTGGGTGTGCTGCACACGACGTGGCAGTTCCTACCGGGCAAGTTCAAAGATTATATCTCGACGCCCAAGACCAATGGCTACCGCTCGCTTCATACCTCGCTGATTTACGGAAAGTCGATGCGGGTGGAAGTGCAGATCCGCACGCGGGACATGCACCAGACAAATGAATTCGGCCTTGCCGCGCACTGGGCTTACAAGCAGGGCGACCGGCCCGATGGCGCAGTCGGTTGGCTGCGTGACCTGATCGAGATCGTCGATGCCAGCCACGATGCCGAGGAACTGCTCGAGCATACGCGCATGGCGATTTATCAGGATCGCATCTTCGCTTTTACGCCAAAGGGCGCGCTGTTCCAGCTGCCAAAGGGCGCGACCGCGGTCGATTTCGCCTTTGCGGTGCATACCGATCTCGGCGCGCAGACGGTGGGTGCGAAGATCAACGGACGGCACATGCCCCTGCGCACCCAGCTCAACAATGGCGACGTGGTCGAAATCCTGAAAGGCAAGAATGCCGAGCCGCAGATGAGCTGGCTGGGTTTCGTCATCACCGGCAAGGCCCGTGCCGCCATCCGCCGTGCGGTGCGGCAGAAGGAACGTGCCGAGGTCGCCGATATCGGGCAGAAACTCTATGACGAAATCGTCACCCGCGTGCCCGCCAAGATCGGCAAGAAAGCACTGCGCGAGGCGCTCAAGCGGCTGGAAATGGAAGAGCCGGAAGATCTCTTCTACGCCATCGGTGCGGCGAAAATTTCCGATCGCACCGTGATGGAAGCGCTCGTTCCCGGCTCGACCGAGGACATGGCCGAGGAAGACGACGAATGGCTGCGCAGTGGCAAATCACTTTCGATCCGCGGCCTGACCCCGGGTGTCGGCTACCAACTGGCCGAATGCTGCCATCCGGTGCCGGGGGATCGGATCGTCGGGCTGCGCAAGAAGGGTGAGGGGGTGGAGGTACACGCGATCGATTGCCACCAGCTCGCCACCGGTATCGACAATGACTGGCTCGATCTGAGTTGGGGCCGGCGATCGCGCGGCGCTGTCGGCCGGCTTGGCGTCACGCTTTACGACCGGCCGGGCACGCTCGCCGAAATGGCGGGGATTTTCGCGCAGAACGCGGCCAATGTGAAAAGCCTGGAGCAGACCCAACTCGATCACCCGTTCACGACTTACGAGGTTGATCTGGAAGTACAGGACCTTGCACACCTCACCCGCATCCTCAGCGCGCTGCGTGCCAGCGATGCAGTGGCGCAGGCAGAGCGCGCATGAGCCTGATCACCGGCATCCACCACGTCCAGTTCGCCATGCCGCACGGCGGGGAACCGCATGCGCGCAAGTTCTGGACCGGGGCGATGGGACTGCGGGAGGTCGAGAAGCCCGCGCATCTCGCTGTCAATGGCGGATGCTGGTTCGAAGATGAGGGCATAGCGATTCACTACGGGGTCGAGGACGCCTTCCTGCCTGCCCGCCGCGCGCATCCCGCGTTGCTGGTCGAAAACCTCGGTGCGCTGGCAGCCAAGCTGGAGGCTTCGGGGGTTCCTTTCAAACCGGGCAAGCCGCTCGACGGTTATCGCCGAGGCGACATCGCCGATCCCTTCGGCAACCGTATCGAGCTGATGGAAAGGCTCTAGACGCGGGTCTGTTTCAGGCTCGGACTATTACCTTTCAACGCGTCTGACCGGCACCGGAATGTTGCAGATGTCTGCGCCGCCCGCGGGCACGATGAAGAAGGGATCGCGGCGGTTGGCACGGGCTTCGGCATAGCGAGCGAAGGTC
Organism: Qipengyuania sp. B-5; assembly: GCF_056857815.1. Taxonomy (NCBI): domain Bacteria; kingdom Pseudomonadati; phylum Pseudomonadota; class Alphaproteobacteria; order Sphingomonadales; family Erythrobacteraceae; genus Qipengyuania; species Qipengyuania sp. B-5. Next base: position 53,875 of record NZ_JBSXNU010000037.1, read on the forward strand.
TCTCCCTCGGTGGAGAGGTATTCGAATTCCGGGCGTGTTTGTCGGCCTACCGCTTCGCTACTAGAGGCCGTTCCCGCTTCAGGCAGGTCGCTGGCCACGCGGACCGAGAGTATCGGTGTGCGCTTGTCCGCCTCCTCCGCTGTGTAGAAGCCTAGCGCGCCCGAACCGCGCGGGAGGCTGGAGAGGTGTTCCATCCCCTCCACGATCCGCCCGACCAGCGCGATATTACGGTCCAGATGGCGCGGGGCATGACCGATCACCGTGTAGAGTTCGGCGCCCGAACCCGTATCTGGTGACATTCCGCGCCCGACGCCGACCATGCCGTAGCAATGGACGGGCCAGAAGCCGATCGGTGCGCCTGCGAAGGGCCAACCCCAGCGAAAACCAGTAAATTGTGCATAGCTATCGGACTGATATCGGCCGACTATCTCATAGCGATTGTGCACCGGATCAAACCTAGTAGCTTCGGGATTGGAAGCAATTGCTTTTGCGTATCGATGAGCGAATGCCCGCACGGCCCGGTTAAGTTCGCTGCCTCCAGGTGTTTTCCGCAAAGTAGCATAGTCGCTCTCATCCATCACCCTCAGCCCTTCAGGCAGCGGCTTGGCCTCACCTTGAGCCTCAGGATTGTCGTAATTGGGATCGCCCCACTGGACGACGTAATTGTCCTGTACACGGTTGACGGTGATATCGTCATACCATCCGGCGCGGGCGAGGGTTCGGATGTTCTCCACCCATCCCTGGCTGAAGGGTTCGGGCATCAACTGGATTACCACCCTGCGCGCGTTCCCCTCGGCATCAGGAGCAAGCGTCATCACCAGCAGGTCTTCAGCGGGGATCGCGACCCACTCCTCAGCGCCTGCCTGCTCCACGATCTCGTTGGGACTGGGCGGACTTTCGACGGTTTCCTGAGCGGCAAGAGGCGAGCCAAGGGTGAGCGCTGCTGCCAGCGAGATCAGGTGCTTTTTCATGGAGAAGGAGCTTGGCACCGCCTGCGCAAAAGAAAAGCCCCTTCACGCACGTTTTTGTGGGCGGGAAGGGGCTCTGTAACGGTGTTCGCAGGGAATGCCATTCCGCGCAGCACCGCAACTTGGGGGGTGTAAATCCGAAACGCCGCTACACAGGATCCGGTTCCCGCCCGCCGATAAAATTCCTGCGCCTGCGCGGTGCCCGCCTTGTCGCTGTTGCGCACCCTGCCAAGTCCCGCTAGAGGCGCGCCTTCCGGGAATGCGGAGCAGTGGCCGAGTGGTCGAAGGCGCACGCCTGGAAAGTGTGTATACGGTAACCCCGTATCGAGGGTTCGAATCCCTCCTGCTCCGCCACCTAGTCTGACCAAGCTCACCTAAACCAGACGCTTCATCCCTGAATCCCGCAGTTCTGCGGCCTTCAAGCGGTCTTTGCGTAGTTCAGAGAGCGATTGATAGAGTATATGCTCTGGCTGCCTATCGATACTACGCATCATGAGCAGACAAGAAATTTCGAGGTATTTCTCTTGGCGTCGTAAAGCGCCCTGTCGGCCGCTTCGAACAAGAGTTTGGGGTTCAATTCAGTGTCTTTCGGAACGAAGGCCAATCCAACCGACACGTCAATTGGCAATAAATCGCCGTTGTAAAGTATTGGGCTCCGCAGGCTACCGATGCGCATTCCCACTTCCATCTCCGTATCGCGCCGCGTTTTGCCAGACGGAAGCAACACTGCGAATTCATCGCCGCCGATCCGCGAAATAAGTTGCGCTTCGGGAAACGCATTTCTCAGTCGCTCTCCGAAAGCGGCTAGACACGCATCCCCGGCAGAGTGTCCCCACCAGTCGTTGAGCCGCTTAAACTCGTCCATGTCGAACAAGATTAACGCCCCGACGTCGTCCTGAGCAGGCTCATCTGGTTGGTCCAGGAAGCGCTGAAAGCGCGAGCGGTTTCCAACGCCAGTGAGTGGGTCCAATTCGGCCATAGCTCGCAGGGCTTCCCACCGTGTGTGATCCTCGGTAATGTCCTGCTTCATCCCGTAAAGAGTTCTGGCTCGTCCACCGGAGCTTCGCGTCGCTGCGTTTATCCGTATCCAGCGCTCCTCCCCGTCAGGGCGCACTATGTTGGCGTCGAGCGAAAAGGCTCCACCCGTCTCAATTGCGTGCGATCGTTTTCGCTCGAGTAGCTCGCGTGACTGTTCGCTATAGAGCTCGACAATGCTCTGTCGCTCGAGCGGCTGCTCGACGGAGAGACCGAAGAGTTTAAAAACTCCACCTGTCCAGGTAAGACGTTCGCTTTCGAGATCGCATGACCAAGCGCCCAGAGCTGCGAGTGAAGCGGCCTGATCGTACAGTTCCAGGGTGTTCACCTCGTCGCCAGCTGCGAGGTTGGTGACGCGATTGAAGGCCTTCGGTGCAAGTATTTTGTTCATGGGTCCGGCTCGAGATAATTGGCCTCGGTGACATCTCGGGGTAAATACCACGTTTATCCGGACATAAGCGCAAAAATCAAAGAGCAACGAACGGCCACACTCTGGCAAGCGCGGTAAAGACGTACTTCGGACCTTAGCAGAATCGGCGATGCCGAAGACCTCAACCTTGTGGGGAAACCGTCCGGACTAAAAGCGGAATGGTTAGAGTTTAGAAGCACTGCAATCGCTGCGATTTCGGTTCGGGACGCGCCTCGAAGGTATCGCCCGCGATTGCGCGGCAACAACCGCGGCAATTAAATGTGAGTTTGATCAGGCTCGGCTAGGATCTGCGTCGCGTGGTAGTGGCAGCTTGACGTCTAATCCCCGTGTGGGTCGGAGATGTTACTCCCAGAGGGAACCCTAAAACAGGCGCGCGAGCAGGTCACTGCTTTCGAACAGGAACACGGCCAGAGTCAGCACGAGGCCGACCATGAAGATGCGGTAGGCGATGCCGAGATAGCGATATTTGCGGTGCTGGAGCACTAGCCCGTTCTGATAGATGTCGCGCAGCATGGTGCGATAGAGATCTTCGTCGGTTTCCAGGCGATCGAGCACGTCGGTGGCGAACTCCTCTTCGCTCAAGCGCGAGAATACACCGAAGAACAGGATGTTCTGGCGTTCGGGGCCAGCTTGGCCCGCCCGGGTCGACGGCATCACCGCCATCATCGCGCTCAGCGCAGAGAGGAAGGAAAACAGCGCGAGCACGCTTCGCGAATGGATATGGGCAATTCACATTCATCTTGAATTCGCTTTGGTCCCATTAAAACGGATGACCGGAAGGCCGACCCATCTGCCTGTTGCGACGATGCTTGCTTTTCGGCATCGAGAGCCATTCCTAGGGGGATGCATCAAGATGCATCAAAGCGAATACCAGTTCGACTGTTCGCAATGCGCGATCTTTCAATTTGGGTTATAGCCGATACATGTTCGAACAGCTCGACGCCCTGCTGCTGGCCCGCATTCAGTTCGCTTTTACGGTCAGCTTCCATTTCATCTTTCCGGCTTTCTCCATCGGACTGGCCAGCTATCTCGCGGTGCTTGAGGGGCTGTGGCTCAAGACCGGCAGGCAGCTTTATCTCGACCTGTTCAAATACTGGCTGAAGATTTTCGCGATCACGTTTGCCATGGGCGTCGTGTCCGGAATCGTGATGAGCTACCAGTTCGGCACCAACTGGTCGAAATTCTCGGATATTGCAGGGCCGGTCATCGGCCCGCTCATGGCTTACGAGGTGCTGACCGCCTTCTTCCTCGAGGCAGGTTTCCTGGGGGTCATGCTGTTCGGCATGAACAAGGTTGGCAGGAAACTGCACTTCGCAGCTACGCTGATGGTTGCGGTGGGGACCTTTATCAGCGCGTTCTGGATACTGTCGGTCAACAGCTGGATGCAGACGCCGGTGGGCTATGAAATCGGAGCGAACGGCCAGTTTCTGCCCGGCGACAGCTGGTGGAATATCGTGTTCAATCCGAGCTTCCCCTATCGCCTCGTCCACACGGTCATCGCTGCCTATCTCACCACTGCCTTCGTGGTAGGCGGGGTCGGTGCATGGCACCTGCTAAAGGATCGCGCCAACCTCCATGCGCGCAAGATGTTCTCGATGGCGATGTGGATGGCGGCGATCGTCGCTCCGATCCAGATATTCGCGGGAGACATGCACGGCCTGAATACGCTCGAGCATCAGCCGCAGAAAGTCATGGCGATGGAGGGGCATTTCGACAGCCACCCTGATGGTGCGCCGCTGATCCTGTTCGGCATTCCGAACAGCGAAGAGAAGCGTGTGGATTACGCGTTGGAGATTCCGAAGGCTTCCTCGCTCATTCTCAAGCACGACCTGAATGCTCCGCTGGCCGGGCTGGACACGATACCCGACGATGAAGAACCGCCCGTCGGCATCGTCTTCTGGTCGTTCCGGATCATGGTCGGCATCGGCTTCGCCATGCTGGGACTGGGATTATGGAGCCTGTTCGCGCGGTATCGCAAGAAGCTCTATGATTGGCGCATATTGCACAAGGCGGCACTGGTCATGGCGCCGAGCGGCTTTGTTGCAGTCCTCGCAGGCTGGATCACTACCGAGGTCGGCCGACAGCCCTATGTCATCTACAATTTGTTACGAACGGCTGATGCAGCAAGCCCGCTCGATGCTCCTGCTGTGGGTGCCTCGCTGCTCGCCTTCGTCGTCGTCTATTTCGCCGTGTTCGGCGCGGGCGTCTGGTACATCCTTCACCTGATGCACAAGCCGCCGCACACGGGCGAGTACGGCGTGAAGCGCGGCGACAAGGGACCGATCCGGACCGCGGGCATCACGCCGGGGCCGACGCAGAACCCGGGTGAAGATCCCGACACCCTGCCGCGTGATCACCAGGAGGCGACCGATGGCCGTTAACGTGGACCTGACGACCATCTGGGCGTTCATCATCGCCTTTGCCGTGTTTGCCTATGTCGTGATGGACGGCTTCGATCTCGGCATCGGCATACTCTTCCCGACTTTCGAGGTGGGACCGGAACGCGACTGTGCGATGAATTCGATCGCGCCGGTCTGGGACGGAAACGAGACGTGGTTGGTGCTGGGTGGGGGAGGCCTGTTCGCGGCTTTCCCACTGGCCTACGCAGTCATCCTTCCCGCCACCTATCCGCTGATCATCGCCATGTTGCTCGGCCTCGTCTTTCGCGGCGTGGCATTCGAATATCGGTGGCGTGATCCCGGCCACCGGCGATACTGGGATGCGGCCTTTACCGGTGGAAGCCTGGTCGCCGCGATGGCGCAGGGCATGACTCTGGGCGCATTGCTGCAGGGGATCGAAGTCGTCGATCGCTCCTATGCAGGAAGCTGGTTCGACTGGTTCACGCCTTACACCCTGCTGACCGGGTTCGGCACGGTCGCGGGCTATGCGCTGCTGGGTGCGACATGGCTGGTATGGAAACTGGAAGGGGAGAGCCAGAACCACGCGCGCAAACTCGCCAAGCGCGCTGCCTGGATGACCTTCATCCTGATGGGCGCCGTCAGCCTCTACAATCTCGGCCTGCGCCCGGAGTATGCCGAACGTTGGCTAACCGAACCGGAGATTTACTTTGCTGCTCCCGTGCCGATCCTGACCGGCATCATCGCGCTGGCATTGCTGCGCGCTCTGTCGGTCGAACGGCATAGCAAGCCCTTCTGGTTGAGCCTTGCCCTCTTTTTCTTCGGCATGGCAGGGCTCGGCGTTACGATGTGGCCGAACGTCGTACCTCCGTCCGTGACTATCTGGGATGCCGCTGCGCCCGAGCGTAGCCAGGTTTTCATGCTGATCGGAGTTGCGATCACCATGCCGCTGATCATCGCCTATACGGCATGGGCCTATTGGGTTTTCCGCGGCAAGGTCGCGGACGAGGGCTATCATTGATGACGCGTCCCGAAGAAAAACCTCTCTGGCAAAGGCTGGGTTGGATGGCCGTCATCTGGCTCGCCAGTGTCGCCGTCCTTGGTGTGGTGGCGCTGCTGATCCGGACATGGCTCGGGCTCTGACTGACGCGATTCAATAGCCACCGGTCAAGCTTCGATGCTTCGCATGTTGATTGGAGTTTGTGATTCCGCTGCGAGCCATTACGTTTCTCTCCGCAACCGAATCTGCATATTGAGGAGAGACCCATGACGAAGACCTATGCCAATTTGATAGACGGCGAGATGGTTACTGCCGGACAGACTTTCGAAGTCGTGAATCCAGCTAACGAGCAGGTCGTGGGTCTCGCGCCTGCTTGCGGAAAGGACGAACTCGACCGCGCAGTCTCTGCCGCCCGGCGCGCATTCAAGACCTGGCGCAAGACCAGCGCGGAAGAACGCCAGAAGGTCGTGCAGGGCATCGCCGGCGTGATCAAGGATAATGCCGACGAGCTGTTCCGCCTGCTGACCACCGAGCAGGGAAAGCCGCATGCACAGGCGCAGCAGGAGATTTACGGCGCTGCCGGACTGGCCGCAGCGCAATCGACGCTCACGCTCGACGATGTGATCAACCAGGATGACGACACACGCCTCAGCCGTACGCGCCGCGTACCGGTTGGCGTCGTCGGCGGCATCGTGCCGTGGAATTTCCCCGTCATGATGGCGATCCAGAAAATCGTGCCCGCACTGATTTCGGGTTGCACCATCGTGCTGAAGCCATCGCCTTTCACGCCGCTTACCACCTTGCGCATTGCAGAATTGATCAAGGACGTGGTCCCGGCCGGAACGGTCAATATCATCACCGGCCCCGACGAACTCGGTCCGCTTATCACCGAGCATCCCGATATCGACAAGATCACCTTCACCGGCTCCACGGCGACGGGCAAGAAGATCATGGAAGGCGCCGCGGGCGATCTGAAGCGGATTACGCTGGAACTGGGCGGTAACGATGCCTCGATCGTGCTGCCCGATGCCGATGTCGAGAAGGTGGCCGAACAGCTTTTCTGGTCGAGCTTTTCCAATGCCGGGCAGATATGCGTCGCAGCCAAGCGCATCTACATCCACGAAGACATCTATGACGATCTTTCCAAGGCCATTGCCGAATACGCCAAGGGCGTTGTCGTCGGTGATGGATCGCAGCAGGGCACAGGCGTCGGCCCGATCCAGAACAAGAAGCAGTTCGATCGCGTTTGCGAACTGATTCAGGATGCCAAGGACAAGGGCTATGAATTCCTGACCGGCGGGGATGTCGATCCCTCGGGCACGGGATACTACGTGCCGATCACCATCCTCGACAATCCGCCCGAAGATGCGCGCATCGTGGCAGAAGAACAGTTCGGGCCGGTCATGCCGCTGATGAAGTTCGCCTCGGTGGAAGAAGCCATCGAGCGGGCGAACAATTCGGAATATGGGCTGGCTGGTGCAGTCTGGACCAAGGATACCGACAAGGGCGTGGAAATTGCCGAACAGCTCGAAACCGGGACAGTGTGGATCAACGAATTCCTTCACATTTCCCCGCTGGCGCCGTTCGGTGGACACAAGCAGTCGGGCTTCGGCGCGGAGTACGGGATCGATGGTCTGAAGGAATTTACCTATCCTCAGGTCATCACGGTAAAGCGCGACGCCAGGGTCTGATCTTCCCTCCCCATACAGGTATGAGCGAAGGCGCGCCCTGATGCGCCAGTGAGGCGTGATCGACCATGTCTCCGGCGATTATGTTGGAGCGACTTCGCACTGCTTGGGGTGCGCGATGATTGGCGGCGCTAGGCCCGCCTGCGGGTGCCGAACGAACCTATCGTCGGAGTGGGGTGTACGCCTTGCACCGTCATGGTGCGCGCCATCTGCTCCGAAAGGGTGATCTCGCCGCCAATTCCCCGTTCACTGCTCAGGCCGAGAAAGGCATCGAAGATTCCGGCCTCGATGCGAAAGCTGCCATCTGGTTGATGCGATCCCATCGCCTCGCGACCGATCTCGAAGGTGAGGGTTTCCCGTTCACCCGGCCGGAGATGGATACGCTGGAAATCGACGAGAGGCATCCGCCGAGGCCGCGTTTCGCCGTCCGTCGTCCGGCGCGCGATGTAGAGCTGTACGGTTTCGGTCCCTTCGCAATTGCCTGCATTGTGCAGCTGCGCGATGGCGAAGATAGTGTCCCGCCCCAATTCGATCGAGAATTCGGTCAGGGCGAAATCGGCATAGGTCAGGCCGTGGCCAAAGGGCAGCAATGTAGACCCATCGGGCGTGCATATCTCCAGCGACAATTTTCCTGACGGAGACGTTTCACCGGTCAGCAACTCCGCGATGGCGTGGCCGCTCATCGTTCCCAGCTGGCCGGCATGCAGGATGCAGGGGAGGGATTCTCCCGAAATCCGTGGATCGATTGGCCGCGGTCCCATGGTGACCAACACCAGGCGCGGATTGGCGGCGGAAAGCGCGTATAATAACTGCTCGTTCGCTTCTCCGAGTTCACCCTTGTCGGTGCCGGCGAGAACCAGCACGACCGTTCCCGCCCGTTTCGCTGCCTCGATCGCCATTCCGATCGCCATATTGTCGGCGGCGATCATGTCTCCAGGCCCCGCTCCGCCGTCGCGCAACGCAAGGCCCGATACATAGCGATGCGGCACTCCGAGCTGTTCCAAGCCATCGATAATGCTCGCTGCGATGCCTGCCCGTCCGGCGAGAGGCGCGGATCGATCGGAAGCGGCGGGACCCACCAGAAGGACGTCGCCAGAATCTATTCCCAGCGGTAGCAATTGCGGTTCGTTGCGTAAAAGCACGGGGGAACGCCTTGCCAGCTCAAGCGCGGCTTCCCGATTGTGGATCGGTGTCGGCAAGTCATTCGTCTGCGGGGCCTGGCTGGACGACAAGGCGGCCCTAAGCAGGCCAAGACGGAATTTTGCGCGCAGTACGCGTGCGACCAAAGAATCCAGGCGCTCTGCTGAAATCCGCCCTTGATCGATAGCAGTTGCCAGCAAATCCGCCGATATGCCGTCGCGCAAGCCGGTAACCCCGGAACCCGTCAAGTCGCGCGCCAGATCGTCCCATTCGGAAAGCCATATTCCGTCGAAGCCCCCGGGCCCTTTAAGGAACCGAAATGCTGTATCTACCGCATGTTGGACTTCACCGCCCAGCTCATCGATAGCAATAGCTCCGACATCTGCCTCCGTAATGGCGGCGAGCGTAATATCGAGCGCTCCAGTCGGTCCCGTGCGTTTGTCGTCCTGTCGATAGCTTGCGATAATGCCGGACAAATCCAGACAAGATAGCAAGGCGAACGCGCCGCTTGCGTCCGTCTGCTGCAGCCCACGGATACGAGCAGCGGCTATGCGTGCGGCAAGATGCGTGTCCTGGCCACACGAATCCGAAGGTGCTCCACGCTCATCGGATAGAACGATCTCGGGACCGAATGCCCAGTTTATGCCGCGTCGCTCGGCCTCCTGCGCGATAACGGCCTCCGAAGTCTCGATAGCCTCCATATCCCAGCTCGAGCTTGCAGCGAGCGCAGTGGGAAATATCGTGTCGATCCCAGTCCCGGTTCTTGCCGGGAAAAGCAGGGGTATACCGAGACGCGACTCCGTCTGGGCGATATTCTGGAAATAATCGGCCTGTTCGCGGTCGCGGATTCCCTTGATCGATCCGATCATGCCCTTGCGAATATCAGCGGCGAGACGCTCCCTTTCACCGCGATCGCCGGGGAACGGGGCCGGTCGCATTGCCAACTGGCCCGCCTTTTCCTTTGCAGACATGTATGCCAGCAGATCGGCTATCAGCCTTTGGCATTCCGTATCGGTGATTGCCTGGATCATCCGATATTCGCTCGTGGTGCCAGGCGTACGGGTGACTGGAGGAGAAATGTCCGACTTCGACTGCGCACGTTGCCTCCATCTAGCTGTGACCGACTCAGATGTTCGTCCTACGGCGACACGCGTGGTGGATGACCGCCGAGGCGCGGGATCATCACAAGCGAGTCACGAAGATGAGAGGAAATGGTGAATATCCGGTAAGCGAGGCCGCCAAACCGCAGTTCGCATCGGGGCAAGCAATGCTTTGCCTTCCATCGTTTACGGACATAAAAATATCTTTATATGTCGGGCGTGATGCGGACTGAAACCATCTTTCGTGCCCTTGCGGACCCGACGCGCCTGCGGATCATGCGGCTGCTCGGCTCGATGGAGTTGGCGGTGGGAGAAATTGCTCAGGTCCTCGGGCAAAGCCAACCGCGCGTTTCACGCCATGTCGGTATCCTCTGCGATGCGAGGCTTGCCGAGCGTCGACGCGAGGGGAGCTGGATTTTTCTGCGCGCAAAGAGCGACGATGAGGATGCTTCAACTATCCGGGCCGACCTTGGGCGCTTTCTTTCCCGGATCGAGGCATTCGACAGCGACTTTGGTGAGCAATGCGAAAGCGACCGCCGCAGGTTGGCGGAAATCCGTGCATCTCGCGAGGCCCAAGCGCAGGAGTATTTCGCCGATCATGCCCATGACTGGGATGAATTGCGGCGCCTGCACTCTTCCGATGAACTGGTCGAAGCAGCGCTCGCCGAAGCGCTCGAGGAAAGGGCGCTGGGCCGCCTTCTTGATATCGGAACCGGTACGGGACGGATGGCCGAACTCTTCGCCGACAAGGCAGATCACATCGTCGCTCTCGACAAGAGCCTTGCCATGCTGCGGCTGGCCCGCGCCAAGCTACAACATCTCCCTGCCGCCCGGGTCGAGGTTATGCAGGGGGACTTCGCAAGCCTGCCCTTTGCGCCCGACAGTTTCGACACCGTCCTGTTCCACCAGGTGCTGCATTTTGCGACCAGTCCGGCAGCCGCTCTGTGCGAGGCGGCGAGGGTGACCCGGGCAGGCGGGCGAATTGCGATCGTCGATTTCGCCGCTCACCAGCGGGAGGAGCTTCGTGAGAAGCACGCCCATGCCCGGCTCGGCTTCGCCGACGGCCATATGCATGAACTACTCGATGATGCGGGCTTCGAACCGCGAGAGCCGATCTCGCTCGACGATGGTGAGATCGGCGTAAAGATCTGGGTGTGCAACCGCCGGCGCGGTTCGGAAAGGACAGTTGGATGAGCCCCACTCTCGACCAGATGCGCGAAGCGCAGCGGGCACTGGAAAGACCGCTTTTCTCCGGTTTGCCCGGCGACATCGAGGTCAGCTTCGAATTCTTCCCGCCAAAGACCGAAAAGATGGGCGAGACGCTGTGGCAGAGTGTCCAGACGCTCGCCCCTTTGGATCCGCGCTTTCTCTCGGTGACTTACGGAGCAGGCGGTTCGACGCGCGAGCGCACCCATCAGGCGGTTCGGCGCATCGTGAACGAAACGGCAATTCCCGCCGCAGCTCACCTGACATGTGTCGACGCGACCCGCGAGGAAGTCGATCAGGTGGCCCGGGAATACTGGCAGGAAGGCGTGCGCCATATCGTTGCCCTGCGCGGCGATGCCCCCAGCGGCTCAAAAGGCTATGCTCCGCATCCCGGTGGTTATGAAAATGCCGCCGACCTGATTGCCGGACTGAAGAAGATCGCCGATTTCGAAATCTCGGTCGCCGCCTATCCCGAGGTGCATCCGGACTCGTCGGACCGGCAGGCAGACCTCGATAATCTCAAGCGCAAGTTCGATGCGGGTGCGACACGCGCGATTACCCAGTTCTTTTTCGAGCCGGAATGCTTCTTCGACTTTCGCGACAAGGCGGCTGCTGCCGGGATCGAGGGCGAGATCGTCCCTGGTATCATGCCGGTCCTGAGTTTCGCGGCGGTCCAGCGTATGTCCGGCCTCTGCGGCACGGCCATTCCCGAGTGGATGGGAGGCCTGTTCGACGGTCTGGATGAGAGACCCGAGGCCCGCCAGCTCGTCAGCGCCACCATCGCCGCCGAAATGTGCCGCCGTCTCTATGCGGGCGGCGTCCGGCAGTTCCACTTCTACACCCTCAACCGCGCCGAGCTGAGCTATGCGATCTGCCACATGCTCGGCCTGCGACCGAAAGCGTAAATCAATGTCCAAGAGACACGAATTCGAAGCCGCCGCGGCGAAGCAGATTCTTATCAAGGACGGGCCCTACGGCACCGAGATCCAGCGCGCGAAGCTGGGACCGGAGGACTATGCAGGGGACACCGGGCTGGAGGCCGACCAGAAGGGCAATAACGATCTCGTCAACCTGACCCAGCCCCAAGTCATCCGCCGGATTTGCGACAGCTATATCGATGCGGGCGCACATATACTCGCCACGAACACTTTCAACGCTAACCGCATCAGTCAGGCGGATTATGGCGCGGAAGGGCTTGTCCACGACATCAACGTGGCCGCCGCGAAGATAATTCGTGAAGCGATCGACGCTCGCACCGATGGAATTCCGCGGTTTGTCGCTGGTGCAGTCGGGCCGACCAACAAGACGCTTTCACTGTCGCCCGATGTCGAGGACCCGGGCTTTCGCGAAGTGACTTTCGACGAGATCGTGGAGGTCTACGTCGAGCAGTCCCGGGCGCTTATCGAGGGCGGGGCAGATTTCATCCTGATCGAAACCGTATTCGATACGCTCAACTGCAAGGCGGCGATCATGGCGGTGAAGCAGCTGGAACGCGAGCTTGAGCGCGACATCCCGCTGATGATTTCGCTTACCCTTACCGACCTTTCAGGGCGCAATCTTTCCGGACATACCGTCGAAGCTTTCTGGTATACCGTGCGACACGCGAAGCCGCTTACGATCGGCCTCAATTGCAGTTTCGGCGCTGAGCAATTGCGGCCGCACGTCCAGATACTTTCCGACATCGCCGATGCCTATCTGATGGCCTATCCGAACGCCGGCCTGCCCAATGATCTTGGCGAGTATGACGAACTGCCGGAAACGACCGCCGCGCTCACCAAGGTCTGGGCCGACGGTGGCCGGATCAACGCGCTTGGAGGCTGTTGTGGCTCTACCCCCGAACATATTGCCGCGATGGCGAAGGCCGTCGCCGGCATCGCGCCACGAAAGCCACCCAGTATCGGCCCGGATATGCGCCTCGCCGGACTTGAACCCTTCACGATTGCCGCCTGATGAGTGACCTGACCACCGCCCGCTTCGTCAATATCGGCGAACGTACCAATGTGACCGGCTCTGCAAGGTTCAAGAAATTGATCCTCGCCGACGATTACGAAGCCGCCGTCGAAGTCGCACGCGACCAGGTAGACAATGGTGCACAGGTGATCGACGTCAACATGGACGAGGGTCTTCTGGACGCCGAGCATGCGATGACGACCTTCCTCAAGCTCATCGCCGCCGAGCCCGATATCGCGCGCGTGCCGGTGATGATCGACAGTTCCAAATGGGACGTGATCGAGGCAGGCCTGAAATGCGTTTCCGGCAAGCCGATCGTCAATTCGATCAGCATGAAAGAGGGCGAGGAAGCTTTCCTCGAACATGCACGCAAATGCATGGATTATGGCGCTGCCGTTGTCGTGATGGCCTTCGATGAAACCGGACAGGCCGATACGAAAGAGCGCAAGGTCGAAATCTGCAGCCGGGCCTATGACTTGCTTACCGGTATGGGTTTTCCGCCAGAGGATATCATCTTCGATCCCAACATCTTCGCGGTTGCAACGGGGATCGAAGAGCATGACCGCTACGGCTTGGACTTTCTCGAGGCGGTAAAGGAAATCAAGCAGCGTTGCCCGCATGCCAAGACGAGCGGCGGCCTTTCAAACCTGAGCTTCAGCTTCCGCGGCAACGAAACGGTGCGCCGCGCGATGCATTCGGTTTTCCTGTTCCACGCGATCCCCGCCGGGCTCGACATGGCAATCGTCAATGCTGGCCAGCTGGATGTTTACGACCAGATCGATCCTGAACTGCGCGAAGCATGCGAGGATGTGATCCTGATGCGCCGCCCGGATGCGACCGAAAGGCTGATCAACCTTGCCGAAAGCTATCGCGGCAAGAACGCGGCGGACGAGAAGGCCGCGGAAGAATGGCGCGGATGGCCCGTCCAGCGGCGGCTCGAACATGCGCTGGTGAAAGGCATCGACGCGCATGTAGTGGCCGATACCGAAGAAGCTCGTCAGGAGTTTTCCCGGCCCATCGAAGTGATCGAGGGTCCGCTGATGGACGGTATGAACGTGGTCGGCGACCTGTTCGGCAGCGGCAAGATGTTCCTGCCCCAGGTGGTGAAGTCCGCCCGCGTCATGAAGAAGGCGGTCGCTCACCTCATCCCCTTCATCGAGGCTGAGAAGGACCTGCTTCCGGAACAGGAACGCAAAGCCAAGGGCAAAATCGTGATGGCCACGGTCAAGGGCGACGTTCACGATATTGGAAAGAACATCGTCGGCGTCGTGCTGCAGTGTAACGGTTACGAAGTAATCGATCTTGGCGTCATGGTGCCATGGGCAAAGATTCTCGAAACCGCGCGCGAAACCCGGGCAGACATGATCGGCCTGTCCGGGCTCATCACGCCCTCGCTCGACGAGATGGTCACCGTTGCGGAGGAAATGCAGGCTGCGGAAATGACCATGCCGCTGCTGATTGGCGGAGCTACCACCAGCAAGGTACACACCGCGCTGCGCATCGATCCTGCCTACAAGGGGCCGGTGATCCACGTGCTGGACGCAAGCCGTGCTGTGGGTGTGGCCAGCCGGCTTCTGTCGGACACCCAGCGGAACGATTTCGTCGAGACCACCGCCGCCGATTATACCAAGGTACGGGAGGCGCGCGAAGGCAAGACACAGAGCGTGCTGCTCAGCCTCGAAGACGCGAGAGCGAACTTCTTCGACGCCTATCTCTCGGACAAGGCCGCGCCGCCCTTGCAGCCCGGGGTCCACTCTTTCGAAGATTGGGATCTGGCAGAGTTGCGCGACTATATCGACTGGACACCGTTCTTCCGCGCCTGGGAACTGCACGGAACCTATCCCAAGATCCTCGACGACGAAGTGGTGGGCGAAACCGCGCGCCAGTTGAAAGACGATGCGGACCAGATGCTCGACCGGATCATCGGCGAGAAATGGCTGACCGCCAAGGGAGTTGCGGGTTTCTGGCCCTGCGCGCGCGACGGCGACGATGTGACACTTCACCTCTCCGAGCGCGAGGAGCATGTGGTTCTCCCCTTCCTTCGCCAGCAAGTGAAGAAAAGCCGCGACCGGGCGAATATGTGCCTGGCCGATTTCATCGATCCGGCGGGCGACTGGATCGGCGGCTTTGCCGTCGGCATCCACGGAATCGAGGAGCACTCGAAGCGATTCCTTGCCGACAAGGACGATTATTCGGACATCCTCCTGAAGGCGCTGGCTGATCGCTTTGCCGAAGCCTTTGCCGAGCGGCTTCATCAGCATGTCCGTACGGATTTATGGGGGTATGCGCCGCAAGAGCAGCTCACCAACGAAGCGCTGATCAAGGAGCAGTATCGCGGCATCCGTCCGGCGCCCGGCTACCCTGCCTGTCCCGACCATAGCCTGAAGCCCATCCTGTTCGATTTGCTCGATGCCGGAACGAATGCGGGGCTCAAGCTGACCGAAAACTATGCCATGCTGCCTACTGCGGCAGTGAGCGGCTTCTATTTCGGCCATCCCGAAGCGCAATATTTCGGAGTTGCGCGTATCGGCCGCGACCAGCTGGAGGATTACGCACAGCGGCGCGGTGTGGATATCGCGACTGCCGAACGCTGGCTCAGGCCCAATCTGGATTGACCGCACTGCGCTAATCGCGCAGGGCATTTGCGTCGGCTTCAGGAGCGATTCTGCAGCGGGCGCGCACGGGAGAGACTCTGCGGGAAGACCCGCATAGCGCCGAAGGAGCAACCGCCCCGGAAACTCTCAGGCACATGGACCGTGCGCTGCCATCGACACTCTGGAAAGCGTCGCCCGATCAGGCGGCCACCGAAGGGGTAAGCGCGCTAACTGGCGTGTCAGTCTCTCAGGTTTCCCGACAGAGGGGGCATGGGTTGGTTTGGCGCACGGCGACGGGCGCACCCATGCTTTTGAAGGACGGGACTTGAGCGAAGAAAACGAAACCTTTGAGGACGAAATCGGCACTCTGCCGCTCGATGCATGGCATCGCGGCAAGGGCGCGCGCATGGTCCCGTTTGCCGGTTACGAAATGCCGATCCAGTATGATGGCATCGTTGCCGAGCATAATTGGACGCGTGACCAGGCGGGCCTGTTCGATGTCAGCCACATGGGCCAGCTCATGGTGACCGGCGAGAAGGCTGCCGAGGAACTGGAAAAGCTGCTTCCCGGCGCGATCGCCTCGCTCAAGCCCGGGCGCACGCGCTATTCGCTGCTGATGGCCGAAGACGGCGGCATCCTCGACGATCTGATGGTCACCAATGCGACGCCATGGATCGAGGGTGACGAGGAAGAAGGTACCGAGGGCCACTGGGGAGTGCCGGCCTACTATCTCGTGGTGAACGGTGCGATGAAGTGGGACGATATCGCCCATTTGCGCGAACATCTCGATGACGACGTCACTCTCACTCACATGGACGAGCATGCGCTGATCGCGCTGCAGGGTCCGAACGCCGCCACCGCCCTCAATCGCGTGATGCGCAATGTCATCGACGACATGGTCTTCATGGATTCGCTCGTCCACGACTTCGGCGAGTGGCCGCTTCGCATCACCCGCTCGGGATATACCGGAGAGGATGGTTTCGAAATCTCGGTTCCCGCCGAGTTTGCCGAAAGCCTCTGCGACCGTCTCTGTGCTGAAATCGAGGTGCGTCCCATCGGCCTCGGTGCGCGAGACAGCCTGCGTCTGGAAGCGGGCCTTCCGCTCTACGGCCACGACATCACCGAAAAAACAGATCCGGTTTCTGCCGATCTCCTCTTCGCGCTCACCAAGAAGCGCCGCGAGGACGGGGGCTGGATGGGGCATGAAGCGGTGGCCAAGGTGCTCGCCGATGGTCCCGCGCAAAAACGCGTCGGCTTGGCGATCGACGGCCGCTTGCCTGCGCGCGAGGGTGCGCTCGTCTATTCTGGCGAAAAGCAGGTCGGCCGCGTCACCAGCGGCGGGTTTTCGCCCACGCTCGAACGGCCGATCGCCATGGCCTATATCGACACCGCGCTCGCCGATGAAGGAACCGAACTCGAAGTCGAGGTTCGTAACAAGAGATTGTCCGCGAAGGTCGCCAGCATGCCCTTCGTCCCCCACCGCTATCACAGAGGAAAGTGAGAGAGATGGCCCGTTATTTCACCGATGAGCATGAATGGATCGACCTCGAAGGCGATACCGCCACGGTCGGCATCACCGATTACGCGCAAGGCCAGCTTGGCGACATCGTCTTCGTGGAACTGCCCGAAGTCGGCACTATGGTCGAGAAGGGCAAGGATGCCGCCGTGGTCGAAAGCGTCAAGGCGGCAAGCGATGTCTACGCGCCTCTTTCAGGCGAAGTGGTTGAGGTGAACGAAAGCCTCGATGACGATCCGGCCCTGGTCAACTCCTCGCCCGAAGAAGACGGCTGGTTCTTCAAGATGACCGTCTCCGACAAGTCCGAACTCGAAGGCCTGATGGACGACAAGGCCTACAAGAGCTTCTGCGACGGGTTGTAACTTCGTCATCCCGGCGGAAGCTGGGATCGCTGTCCGCATGGTCGGACTTTGCTGCACCAGATCCCAGCTTTCGCTGGGATGACGGGATTTTGAAATGCGCTACCTTCCCCTGACCGATGCCGACCGCTCGGAAATGCTCGAGAAAATCGGTGCGTCCGATGTGGACGCCCTGTTCGTCGATGTGCCGGAGGAAGCCCGGCTCGACGGTCCGATCCATGGCCTGCCGATGCACGCCAGCGAGATGGCCGTCGAAAAGCATATGCGGCGGCTGTCGAAGAAGAACCTTGCGGCCGCCGATGCCGCCTTCTTCCTCGGTGCGGGCGCTTACAAGCATCACGTCCCTGCCAGCGTCGATCACATCATCCAGCGCGGCGAGTTCCTGACCGCATACACGCCCTACCAGCCGGAAATCGCGCAGGGCACGCTGCAGATGCTGTTCGAATTCCAGAGCCAGGTCGCGCATCTCTATGGCTGCGCGGTGGCCAATGCGAGCATGTACGATGGTTCGACCGCGTGCTGGGAAGCGGTGGCGATGGCTGGCCGCATCGCGCGCGGCAAGAAACGCAAGGTGGTGCTCTCCGGCGCGCTGCATCCGCATTATGCGGAGGTCGTGAAGACCATGGCGAAGTTCACCGACGACGAGATCGCACATGCCAGGCCCGCCATGCAGGCAGAACCTGACAATGAAGGCCTGATCGCGCGCATCGACGAGGATACCGCCTCGGTCGTTGTGCAATATCCGGACATTCTTGGTCGCGTGACCGACCTTGCTCCCATAGCAGAGGCAGCCCATGCCAAGGGCGCGCTTCTGATCGTCGTGAATACCGAACCGGTCGCTCTGGGCGCGCTGAAGTCGCCCGGTGAGATGGGCGCGGATATCGTCGTGGGCGAGGGCCAGTCGATCGGCGTCGGCCTGCAGTTCGGCGGTCCGTATCTCGGCCTCTTTGCCGTGCGCGATCCCAAGCATGTCCGCATGATGCCGGGCCGCCTGTGCGGCGAAACGCAGGATGCCGAGGGCAAGCGGGGCTATGTGCTGACGCTCTCCACTCGCGAGCAGCATATCCGCCGAGAAAAGGCGACCAGCAACATCTGCACCAATTCGGGCCTCTGCGCGCTGGCATTCAGCGTTCACATGACGCTGCTGGGCGAAGCCGGGCTGCGCCGCTTGGCGATGGAGAACCACCGTCTCGCCTGCATCGCCGCCGACCGGCTGGCCAAGGTGCCGGGCGTTTCGGTGCTCAACGACAGCTTCTTCAACGAATTCACCATCCGCCTCGGTACCGATGCGCGTGCCGTCGTGCGCAAGCTGGCCAAGCAGGATGTGCTTGCAGGGGTCTCGCTCGGCCGCCTGTTCCCCGACCACGCCGACCTCGCCGACGGGCTGATCGTCGCGGTCACCGAAACCACGACCGAGGAGGATATTGAAACCCTTGCCTTGGCTCTCGAGGAGGTGCTGGCATGAGCGCGCCCAACGCATCCGGCTGGAAGCCCGGCACGCCTGTGCAGGATCACAACGCCATGGCCGGTCCCGATACCGTCACCGGCAACCGCGCACTGATGCTGGAGGAGCCGCTGATCTTCGAGATCGGCTCGACCGAGACCACCGGTGTCGACCTGCCCGAACCGCAGTCCGGCTCGAACCGCCTCGGCGGGCTCGACCGCAGCGGGAAAATCGGCCTGCCCGGTCTTTCCGAACCCGAAACGATCCGCCACTACACGCGCCTTTCGCGCCAGAACTACGCCATCGACCTCGGCCTCTTCCCGCTCGGTTCGTGCACGATGAAGCACAATCCGCGGCTGAACGAGAAGGTCGCGCGCATGCCCGGCTTTGCCGATGTCCACCCGTTGCAGCCGGTCGACACGGTGCGCGGCGCGCTGGAGGTCGTGAACGAACTGGCGCACTGGCTGATCGAGCTGACCGGGATGCACGGCGTGGCGATGAGCCCCAAGGCGGGCGCGCATGGCGAGCTGTGCGGAATTCTCTGCATCCGCGCTGCGCTGGAAGCCCGCGGCGATGCCCGCGAGGTTATCCTCGTCCCCGAAAGCGCGCACGGCACCAACCCGGCGACTGCGGCCTTTGCCGGTTACCGGGTGGAGGACATTCCCGCCAATGCCGATGGGCGGGTCGATCTGGAAGCGCTCAAGGCGCGGCTGGGCCCGGACGTGGCGGGCGTGATGATCACCAACCCGAACACCTGCGGACTGTTCGAGCGCGACATGAAAGCGATCTCCGACGCGGTCCATGAAGCGGGCGGTTTCGTCTATTGCGACGGGGCCAATTTCAACGCCATCGTCGGCAAGGTGCGCCCGGGCGACCTCGGTGTCGACGCGATGCACATCAACCTGCACAAGACCTTCTCTACCCCGCATGGCGGCGGCGGTCCGGGTTCGGGGCCGGTGGTGCTGTCCGAAGCGCTTTCGCCTTATGGCCCGCTGCCCTTCACGGCGCGGACGAAAGACGGCGTGGTCCACCTCGTCGAGGAAGAGAACGCAGCCGAGTTCGAGCATACAAAGGCCTTCGGCCGCATGACCGCCTTCCACGGGCAGATGGGCATGTTCACCCGTGCGCTGGCCTATATCCTCAGCCACGGTGCGGACGGTCTCAGGCAGGTGGCCGAGGATGCGGTGCTCAACGCCAATTACATCCTGCGCAGCCTCGAAGACGTGCTCCATGCGCCCTTCGGCCACAGCGGGCCGTGCATGCACGAGGCGCTGTTCGGAGATAAGGGTTTCGCCGGGGACGTCTCGACGCTCGACCTCGCCAAGGCGCTGATCGACGAGGGCTACCATCCGATGACCATGTACTTCCCGCTGGTGGTGCATGGCGCGATGCTGGTCGAGCCGACCGAGACCGAGAGCAAGGCGGCGCTGGACCAGTTCATCGGCGCGCTGCGCAGCGTGGCGGAGCGGGCGAAGGCAGGCGACGAAAGTCTCAAGACCGCACCGCATTATGCCCCGCGTCGCCGCCTCGACGAGACGCTGGCGGCACGCAAGCCGATCCTCGCCTGGGAAGAACCCAACCCTCCCGGCGGTGCGCCGAGCATGAGCGAGCAGGGCGGACGGTAAGCGCGGGCCCGCGGCCATGAAGATCGTCTTCAGCCGCAAGGGCTTCGATAGCGCTTCGGGCGGCGGACCTTCGCCGATCGTGGACGGCAGGCCGTTGAGCCTGCCGATCCCGGCAGGCGCTGCGTCGCGCACCAGCTACCGCGATCTGGGGCTTGGGGACCATGCGGCCGCGGCCAGTCGCGGCAAACTTGGCGCGGACGATCTCTGCCACCATGATCCCATGTTCCGCGATGACGGAACCTGTCTCTTCGGACAGGTCGGTGCGGCGCAGACCCACCTTGCCAATCGCGGCGTGGGAAAGGGCGATGTATTCCTCTTTTTCGGCCTGTTCCGCGAGGAGGAGAGCGGCGAAC
The DNA here is from genome assembly GCF_056857815.1 of Qipengyuania sp. B-5. Lineage (NCBI taxonomy): Bacteria > Pseudomonadati > Pseudomonadota > Alphaproteobacteria > Sphingomonadales > Erythrobacteraceae > Qipengyuania > Qipengyuania sp. B-5. The sequence continues at coordinate 74,640 of NZ_JBSXNU010000037.1, forward strand.
TGCACCACCGGATCTTCGGGTGGATGGAGGTCGCCGAGACCGTTCACCTCGCGCGCGGAGTGCCCGCCTGGCTGGCCGAAGCGAACCACCCGCATGCGCTGGAAATGCATGGCCCCAACGACTGCATCTATATCGGACCGGGCGGCACGGCTGCGCGGGCGAGCGAGGACTTGCGCCTCACCGTTCCGGGCGGGCCGCCATCGCTGTGGAAGCGGCCCGACTGGCTGAAGCGGGGAGGGTTATCCTATCACGACCGTCCCGAGCGTTGGCTCGGCAACGGGCGGCTGAAGAGCGTGGCGCGCGGCCAGGAATTCGTGGCCGATGTGGGCAGGCGTCAGCCCCCGCGCGAATGGCTCGCGCGGGTGATGCGCGAACTCAGAGGGTCTTGATGACTGAGGAGAAGTCGAGCCCCCCATGCTCCTCGGCTAGTGCCTCGTAGATTTCCGCAGCCTTGGCGCCGAGCACGGTTTTCGCATCGACATCTTTCGCCGCATCCATCGCGAGGCGCAGGTCTTTCAGCATCAGCGCGGTGGCGAAGCCGCCCTTGTATTCGTTGTCCGCCGGGCTTTCGACACCGACTCCAGGCATCGGCGTATAGGCATTGAGCGACCAGCAGTATCCCGAGGACTGGCTGGAAATCTCGTAGAATTTCTGCGGATCGAGGCCGAGCTTTTCGGCCATTTTCATGGCTTCTGCCGTGCCGATCATCGAGATGGCGAGCAGCATGTTATTGCAGATCTTCGCGGTCTGCCCCGCGCCCGCATCGCCCGCATGGATCACCGCCTTGCCCATCGCCTGAAGCACTTCCTCGGCGCGCTTGAAGGCCTTGTCGGTTCCGCCGACCATGAAGGTCAGGGTGCCGCCATTCGCCGCTGCGATCCCGCCCGAAACGGGGGCGTCGACCATGTCGTACCCAGCAGCCTCGGCGTTAGAGATCACTTCCCTGGCGGTAGCAACGTCGATGGTCGAGCAGTCGATCAGGACAGCACCTGCAGGGGCGTGACCGATGACGCTTTCTTTATAGACCGACTTCACGATTGCGCCATTGGGCAGCATCGTCACCACTGCATCTACACCTTGGCATGCCGCGCCGGCATCGTCGAACGTTGTGCACCCGTGTTCAGCGGCTGTATGAAGCGCTTCATCGGCAAGGTCGAAGGCGTTCACCTCGTGCCCCGCCTTGACGAGGTTCGCGGCCATTCCGCCGCCCATGTTTCCGAGGCCGATGAAGGCGATTTTCATGTTCTCTCTCCGCGTATTCTCGTGTTCGAAGGGGAGGGGCTCAGCGCCCCTTCCACTTGCCTTCGCGCTTTTCGACGAAGGCGGCCATGCCTTCCTTCTTGTCCTCACTCGCGGCGAGGATCTGGAAGATGCGGCGCTCGATGATCAGGCCCTGGTCGAGGCTGGTTTCGAAAGCGGCATTGACCATTTCCTTGTTCGCGATTGCGGCCATCGGCGGCATCGAGGCGATCTGCGCGGCGGTTTTCATCGCCTCGTCGAGCAGGCTGTCATGCGGCACGACGCGGGCGACGAGGTTGCTGCGTTCGGCTTCCTCGGCATCCATCATCCGGCCTGTCAGGCACATCTCCATCGCCTTCGACTTGCCCACCGCCTTTGTAAGGCGCTGCGATCCGCCCATGCCCGGCGCGACGCCGAGCTTGATCTCGGGCTGGCCGAATTTGGCGTTTTCGGATGCGATGATGAAGTCCGCCATCATCGCCAGTTCGCACCCACCGCCGAGCGCGAAGCCGTTGACTGCGGCGATCCACGGCTTGCGGGTTTTCTTGACGATCTCGCTGGTCCAGGGGGCGAAGAAATCCTCGAGGTAGAAGTCCGCAGCGTCCTTCTCGCTCATTTCCTTGATGTCGGCACCGGCGGCAAAGGCCTTGTCGCCCGATCCGGTCAGAACTGCGCAAAGCTGGCTGTCGTCCGCTTGATAGGCGGCGAAGGCGTGAATCAGTTCTTCGAGAACCGTGCTGTTCAAAGCATTCAGCGCCTTGGGGCGGTTCAGGGTGATCAGCGTAACCGCGTCACGTTGTTCGACGGTGATGGTTTCGTAGCTCATAGGGGTTTCCATTCCTCGTCAGCGGGAAGCGGGGCGAAGATGCTGTCGAGCAGTTCGTCGCTCACGCCCTCGGGCGTTGCCGGATCCCATTGGGGGTCGTTCGTCTTGTCCACGATCACCGCGCGCACGCCTTCGGAAAAATCCGGGCGGGTCAGCACGCGACTGGCGATGCGGTATTCCATGCGCATGTTGTCGGCGAAGCTGTCCAGCTTCTCGCTCTCCGCCAGCTGGCGCAGTGCCACCTTGCAGGTCTGCGGGCTCTTGGAGCGCAGGGTGGCGAGTTCCTTCGCCGCCCATTCGCTGTCGTCCGCCTCGAGGCTGGCGAGGATGTCCTCGTAGCGATCGGAGGCGAAGTGCTTCTTGATGGCATCGAAATTGGCTTCGATCCGCGCTTCGGGCGGGGACACGGAGAGTTCCGAGAGGATGCCCGAGATGCGGTCCGGATGCTCGGTGATGCGAGCCTTGGCTTCGGCCAGCTTTTCCGTCGGCAGGTAATGCGTGGCGATGCCCGCCCAGACGCACTCCGCCCCGTCGAGCCGTGCGCCGGTCAAGGCAAGGAACTGGCCGAGCCGGCCGCCGAGGCGCGAAAGGTGCCAGCCACCGCCCACGTCGGGGAACAGGCCGATACCTGTTTCGGGCATGGCGAAGCGCGTGTGTTCTGTCGCGACGCGATATTTGCACGGCAGGGCGATGCCCACGCCGCCACCCATGGTGATGCCGTCCATGAAGGCCACAATGGGCTTGTTATAGGTCATCATCTGGTGGTTGAGCTGGTATTCGTCGTGGAAGAATTCGCGGCCGCTCTTCCCGCCATCGTTGAGTGCGGAATGGCGCAGCAGGTTGATGTCGCCCCCGGCGCAGAACCCGCGTCCTTCGGCATGGTCGAGGATCACGGCCTCGACCTGGCCGCTTGCGCCCCACTCCGTCAGCGCAGCGCTCATCGCGTGGCACATGTCGAGCGTAAGCGCGTGGAGAGCCTTGGGGCGGTTCAGCGAGATATGGCCGGTGCGGCCATGCGCATGGATATTCACTTCGTCGGTCATGTTACTCTCGCTTACTGACGCAGCAGGTCGCGGCCCACGATCATTCGCATGACCTGGTTCGTGCCTTCGAGGATCGAGTGGACTCGCAGGTCGCGCCAGAACCGCTCGATCGGATATTCACGCAAGTAGCCGTACCCGCCGAAGAGCTGCAGCGCGTCGTTGACGATCTTGCTGCCGCTATCGGTGGCAAGGCGCTTGGCCATGGCGGAGAACTTGCTCTTGTCGGGCGCATTGTCTGTGACCTTCGCCGCGGCAAGATAGAGCAGAGCGCGTGCAGCCTCCAGATCGGTCGCCATGTCGGCGAGCATGAACTGCGTGTTCTGGAAGTCGGCGATGGGTGTGTCGAACTGCTTGCGGTCCTTGGTATAGGCCACCGCCTCGTCGAGACAGCGCTGCGCCCCGCCGAGGGAGCAGGCACCGATATTGAGACGGCCGCCGTCGAGGCCCATCATGGCAAAGCGGAAACCTTCGCCTTCATCGCCCACGCGGTTGGCGACCGGAACACGGGCATCTTCGAAGATCACCTGCGCGGTGGGGCTGGCGTTCCAGCCCAGCTTCTTTTCAGGCTTGCCGAAAGAAACGCCGGGCGTGTCCTTGTCGATCACCAGGCAGGTTATGCCCCTGGTCTTGTGGTCGGAAGTGCGGACCATGGTGACATAGACGTCGTTGAAACCGCCGCCCGAAATGAACTGCTTGGTGCCATTGAGCACATAATGATCGCCATCCAGCTTCGCGCTCGTCTTGAGGCCCGCAGCATCGGAGCCGCTACCCGGTTCGGTCAGTGCATAGCTGGCGATCTTTTCCATTGTGACGAGGTCGGGAAGATATTTCTCCTTCACCTCCGCGCCTCCGAACTGGTCGATCATCCAGGCGGCCATGTTGTGGATCGATATATAGGCGCTGGTCGCGGGGCAGCCGTATGCCATGGCTTCCATGATCAGTGCTGCCTCGAGCCGGCCGAGGCCGATGCCGCCGCTTTCTTCGGAGACGTAGATCGCACCGAAGCCGAGTTCGGCGCTTTGTTTGATCACGTCGCGCGGAAAGTGCGATTTCTCGTCCCACTCCGCAGCATGCGGGGTGATGTTGTCGGCAGTGAAGCGCTGCGCCATTTCCTGGATCTGCAGCTGCTCTTCGGTAAGCTGGAATTGTCCTGTCATGGCTGCGCTCTAGCCCTGTGGACGGGTGATGGGAAGGGGGCCGCGGGGTCAGCCGCGAACGATTGCCTCGGCTTCGATTTCGACTTTCCATTCCTTGCGGCAAAGCCATGCGCAGCCGACCATAGTTGCGGCGGGCTGCACCTCTCCGAAGAAGCGCGCATGGACTTTGCCCACCTCTTCCTGATCGTCGAAATCGGTCAGGAACATGCGGGTGCGCACGATGTCGTCTCGTGTGCCGCCCAGTTCCTCGATTACCTTCAGGATCAGCGTGAAACAGCGCTCGGCCTGTGCGGCGGCACCGCCCGGCGTGGAGGAGCCGTCGTCCTCTACCGGGCCGGTGCCAGCAACGATGATCCGGTCGCCCTCGCGAACTGCCCGGGCGAACCCGAACTTCGTTTCGTAGGGAGAGCCGGTGAAGGCATGGCGGCGTGTGCTCACCCGCAGGTTATCTCGGTGATCGTCATGCCTTCGTCATAGCGGACATTCACGCGGTCCTGGCGGTAATCCATGGTCCAGGCCGAATTGGGCGGCCCCCAGCGAAGAGTGCGCGCCCCGCTTTCCTCGAGTATTGCCGCGCCGGCTTCCGGTGTCGCTTCACTACCCACGTATGACTGCGCCGCTTCGGCATTGCACGTGCCACCTGCAGAGGGGGGAGAGGGAGTGTCTTCGCCATAGGCGGTGGCGCAGGCGGCCAGCGGGATGGTGGCGGCGGCCAACAGGATCGTCTTCATGCTTATTCTCCTCAGGCAGGGCATTTGGTGTAGGTCAGCGGCTCGGCCAGCGCATCTTCGCCATATTCGCTGCGGACCAGTTGCGTGCCGTCTTCCGACAGGCTGAGCTCCATGTCGCGGGTCCATTCCATACCTTCGCCGGTGAAAGCATAGGTGGCCCTGAACTGGCCGGGTTCGCTGGTTTCCACGGTATCTACCACGCCGCGCGATTCGTAGAACTGGATGCCCTCGGCATCGATATTGATCAGACCCTTCGCATCGCCGCGGTCGGAGGTGCAATCGGCAGGAACGAGGCCCCATCGTCCATGGAGGCTGCCGGGGATATCGCCATCTACCATATCGGCGGGCGGCGTCGCACCGTCTCCGATGCCGCCATCGGGTTCGACGGGCATCATCGTCTCTTCGGTCTCGGGCCTGTCTTCGATCGGTTCAGCGCATGCCGCAAGGGCGAGAAGCGTGAGGGGTAGGGCGGAGCGGAGAAGGTTGAGCTGTTTCATGCTGTCTCCAACGCTCCGCACCGAAATCCTATCCCATCGTCGGAATGACGAAAGCGTTCGAGCCATCGCCGCCGCCGTCGGGCCAGCGCTGGGTGACCTTCTTGGCCTTGGTCCAGAACTTCAGGCCTTCCATGCCATATTGGTCGATGTCGCCGAAGCCGCTGCGCTTCCAGCCGCCGAAGCTGTGGTAGCTCACCGGAACCGGGATCGGCACGTTGATGCCGACCATGCCGACATTGACGCGGCTCGCGAATTCGCGAGCCGCATGGCCGTTGCGGGTGAAGATGGCGACGCCATTGCCGTACTGGTGCTCGCTCGGCAGGCGCACGGCCTCCTCGAAATCCTTGGCGCGCACGATCTGGAGGACGGGGCCGAAGATTTCTTCCTTGTAGCTTTCCATGTCGGTGGTGACCCGGTCGAGCAGGGTCGGGCCGACGAAAAAGCCCTTTTCATGGCCCTGCAGGCTGAAGCCGCGCCCGTCGATCACGACCTCGGCGCCTTCCTTCTCGGCGGTGTCGATCCAGCCTTCGACGCGCGCCTTGTGTTCGGGGGTGACGACGGGGCCGTAATGCGCATCCGGGTCGTTCGAGACACCTACCCGCAGGCCGTTGATAGCAGGGATCAGCTTCTCGCGCAGCTTATCGGCGGTGTCCTCACCAACCGGGACGACGACGGGGAGCGCCATGCAGCGCTCGCCTGCAGAACCGAAAGCGGCCCCGGCAAGATCGTTCACCACCTGGTCTAGATCGGCATCGGGCATGACGATGCCGTGGTTCTTCGCCCCGCCGAAGGCTTGCACGCGCTTGGCGTTGGCCGTGCCGCGTGAGTAAATATATTGCGCGATGTCGGATGAGCCGACGAAACTGATCGCCGGGATATCGGGATGGTCGAGGATGGCATCGACCATTTCCTTGTCACCGTGGACCACCTGCAGCAGGCCTTCGGGAGCGCCCGCTTCGAGGAACAGTTCGGCAAGCCGCACAGGCACGCTGGGATCGCGCTCGGAAGGCTTCAGGATGAAGGCATTGCCAGCCGCGATCGCCATGCCGAACATCCACATCGGGATCATGGCCGGGAAGTTGAACGGGGTGATGCCAGCACCGATACCGAGCGGCTGGCGCATCGAATAGACGTCGATACCGGGCCCCGCGCCTTGCGTGTATTCGCCCTTCAGCGCCTGCGGGATGCCGCAGGCATATTCGATCACCTCAAGGCCGCGCTGCACGTCGCCATGCGCATCGTCGACGACCTTGCCGTGCTCGCTCGAAAGCAGTTCGGCGAGTTCCTGCTTGTTCGCTTCGACCAGTTCCTTGAACTTGAACATCACGCGGGCACGGCGCTGCGGGTTGGTCACCGCCCATTCGGGCTGGACCTTCTTGGCCGCATCGACCGCTTTCTGCAGCAATGCAGCATCGCCCAGCGGGACTTCGGCCTGGACCTCGCCCGTCGACGGGTTCCAGATCTGGTGGGTGCGATTGGCGGAGCCACCGGCCCCGCCAGCGATGAAGTGGTCAACCTGGCGCATGGAAAAATTCCTCTCTTTTCTTGCCAACGGCCTTGGCAAGCGAGAGGTCCGAAATCAACCGGTATCAAATGAAACCGGGAAGGATTGCGTCTAGCCGACCGCTGCCATCATCTGCGCGCACAGGATCGCGCCATAAGTACCCAACGCATAACCGAGCACCGCCAGCAACACGCCGACCGGGGCCAGGGCGGGATGGAAGGCCGCAGCCACCACCGGTGCCGATGCAGCACCGCCGACATTCGCCTTGCTGCCCACTGCGACGAAGAAGAACGGCGCCTTGATGATCTTGGCGACGATCAGCAGCAGGATGATGTGGAATAGCATCCAGATCGCCCCGATCGCCATGAAAACTGGCGCATCCATGATCTTGGTCACATCCATCCGCGTACCGATGACCGCCACCAGCAGGAAGATGAACAACACGCCGAACTTGCTTGCACCGATGCCCTCAAGTTCGCGGGCGCGGGTGAAGCTTGCCAGCAAACCGGCCGTTGTGGAGATCACCACGACCCAGAAGAAGCTGCTCGCCAGCGTTGCCTCTTCGCCCTGCAATTCGGCGAAGAAATTGCCCAGCCACCCGCCCAGTAGATGCGAAAACCCAACCACGGCGAAGGCGACGCCGAACAGCAGGACATAGTCGTTGGCCGTGGCGATCCGCTCTGTTTTCGCGGTGTAGTCCGCCATCGAGTCACGCAGCCGTGCGATGGATGAACTGTCTGCACCGAGCCAACGATCGACACGTTCATGCGCGCCGGCACCATAGAGCAGGAAGATCATCCAGATTTCCGCCACGATGATGTCCACTGCTAGCAGGGCGGCAAAACCTTCCAGTGGATAGCCATAGACTTCAAGCATGGCAGTCTGGTTCGCGCCTCCACCGATCCAGCTTCCCGCCAGCGTCGCGAGCCCGCGCCAGGCGGCGGTGTCACCCGAGCCGATCACGGTGGGATCGAACTGCGCCACGATCCACAGGGCCAGCGGCCCGCCCAGGATGATCCCGACCGTGGCGGTCAGGAACATGATGATCGCCTTGTTGCCGAGGCCGAGGATGCCCTTGATGTCGATGCTGAGCGTCATCAGGAACAGCGCGGCGGGAAGGAAGTAATCCTTGGCGATCGGCCAGAGCTGGCTTTCCGACGTGTCGATCAGGCCGGTCGTCACGAAGAGTGACGGCACGAGATAGCAGACGAGGATGATCGGCACGAAGACGTAGAAACGCTGCCAGCCCGGCCGGTCGCGCGTGGCGAATACGAAGGCCAGCAATGCGGCCAGCAGGCCGAGGATGATACGATCGTCGGTGATCATGGGGTAAGCGTCCCTCTCTCGTATTCGCCGCGCCTATCCGGCAGCGAAAGTGCCGGTATCGAAGAAATGCGCGATCTTCTTTTTTTGCGGTAGGATGTCGAGCCCGCGTTCGGCAAGCCAGTCGTTGTCGAAAATGGTGTCCGAATAGCGCGCCCCGTCGTCACAGAGGATCGAAACGATAGAGCCCGACATTCCCCTGTCGGCCATCTCCGCGGCGATCTTTGCGCAGGCCCAGACATTGGTGCCGGTCGACCCGCCGCAGCGCCGGCCGAGCCGCTCGCTCACCTCGTGCGCGGCAGCGATGGAGCAAGCGTCCGGGATCACTTCCATCCGGTCGACCACGTCGGGCAGGAAACTGGGCTCGACCCGCTGGCGGCCGATCCCCTCGATGCAGCCGGAGGGATGATCCACCCGCTCGACCGATCTGTCCGCCCAGTGGCGATGGAAGACGGAACCTTGCGGATCGGCCACGCAGACGCGCGTGGCAAAGCGGTTGTAGCGGGCATAGCGGCCGATGGTTGCGGATGTCCCGCCAGTACCAGCGCCGCACACGATCCAATGGGGAACCGGATGCGGTTCACGCGACATCTGCGTGAAAATCGATTCGGCGATATTGTTGTTGCTCCGCCAATCGGTCGCCCGTTCGGCGAAGGTGAACTGGTCGATGTAATGCCCGCCCAGCTCGTCCGCCAGCGCCTGCGCGGCATCGTAGATCTCGCAAGGCTTGTCGACGAAATGGCACTCCCCGCCGTGAAAGGAGATCGCATCGATCTTGGCCTTCGCAGTGCTGCGGGGAACCACGGCGATGAAGCGCAGGCCGAGCATGCGGGCGAAATAGGCTTCGGAAACGGCGGTCGACCCGCTCGACGCCTCCACGATAGCAGTGTTCCGGTGAATCCAGCCATTACACAGCCCATAGAGGAACAGCGAGCGCGCCAGCCGGTGCTTGAGGCTGCCGGTGGGATGGCTCGATTCGTCCTTCAGGTAGATCGCGATGTCGGGCAGCGAAGGGACCGGCAAGGGGATCAGATGCGTATCGGCCGAGCGATTGAAATCCGCTTCGATCCGGCCAATCGCCCAGTTCTGCCATTCGCGCTTGTCAGTCATCGGGGCCTTGTATCGCCTCCGGACCGCAGGGGAACCCCGGCGCCGCCATTTTCCGCGGGCAAGGCCGGAGTGTATTGACCGTTTCGCGAAAATCATGGCAAGCGCCCCACCTCGCGGGTGTAGCTCAATGGTAGAGCAGCAGCTTCCCAAGCTGACGACGAGGGTTCGATTCCCTTCACCCGCTCCAGCGGGTTGTCCGGTTGCACTAAAGTTGCGCCTAATTTGCAGATTGCTGCACCGCGCCGCCGGGGCTGGACCTTCGTACATCCAATTTCCATCGCTGGCTTGTGGGAACATTAGCTTTGCGCCCTCACCTCGGTCATTCGAGCGGTTGCAACTTTCGCCCGAAACCTGCCGTTCGATCAAGCTTGCCGCGATGACAGCAAAGCGCTCCCTTCCCGGTCATTCGGTGGATTGATCGGCGCGCCCTAAAGCCGACGTCGGATCAGGAGGCTCCATTTCGTCGCGAATGATGAGGAAGATGATCTGCTGCGCTGCCAGGAAAACACCATCAATTCGCTCGTGAAGCGGAAAGCCGGAACCGCATTGGCAAGCCACCGATGAGTTTACTCTGTACTTGCTACCAGATCTAAGGTGGATCAATTAGATTGCACGTATCACAGTCGATCCCGTAATATTGTCGGAACTGGTGCTTGGCGAGCGCGATGAGGGTGGCGTTGTCGCTCTTCCCGGTGAGCCATTTGAAGTCGTAGCAGAACGGCCCCGGTCGCAGGGTCCATTGCAGCGCCAGATCGTACACGAGCATGCCAGTGAAGAAGGTCTGCACGAGCATGTTGATGTTCTGATCGCTGCGGCCACGTATCGCGCGCGGAAAGATCTGCTCGGTATCGGCTCGGTCCTGAAAGAGGGACAGATGATCCACAAGAAGGGCGCTCTCCTCGGGCGTCGCCTTATCGCCCGCCAGCCACATACCGGGCCAGCAGAAGAATTCAGGTCGCTTCAGCTTGTCGCGACAGAAAGCGATATAGTGCGCGACCATGACGCGCACCGGCGTGTTGACGGCTCGGAAGCCGAATGTGCGATGCTCCTCCATCAGCGCGTCGACCGGACCACCATCTCCGACAAGGCTGACGACCGCTTCAAGGGCCGCACGCGGATGGTCGTAACCGCAACGGTCGGTCAGCCGACCCGCAATATAATCATATTCGAGGGCGGAGTAGGTCTGCACGCCGTTCGCAAGTTCCGGCGCCTCCGCCGCTGCCAGACACAGAAGCGTGAAACGGGCGCCTGCATCCACATCGCTGATGAGGTCGTCGAAATGCTCGATATCCAGCGGAAAACCACGCGTGGGGTTGATCGCCAGATCGCAAATCAAAAGAAAGAGACCGACCAGCGGGTCGTCGTAGCGCTCCGGCCATTGTGTGGCCGTCAACCTGAGGAACAGCTCGAAGGCATCCCGGTAGAGCGGCGCGAAATAGCCACCGTCGCGATAGGTCTGAAGCAGTTGAGGGCCGCCGGCCGACGCCAGAAACTGGATCTGACAGAAGCGGGCTTGGCTTTCAAAGATGTGGCGCCGGCCGATCTCCGCGTAGGGCGGCCGCGGACCATAAGGAAAGCCTTCGCTGCGCTCGGCATGCAGGCGACGGGTTTCCGCATCCCAGCTCTTGGGATTTGGAAATTGGCCGTCAGTGAAGTCGCACGAGCCGTTGATGGCGCTGACGGTGTCGCCATAGGCCTTGAGATAGCTGTGCCCTACACCGAGGAAGAAGGGCGAGCGCTCATGCTCCAGCACCGACTCGGGAAAGAGGGCGAGCTGCTTATAGTAGTTAATATCGAGTGCGTTGTTTACGGCGACATTGCCGGCAACGAGCCCTGGATCGAGGGTCGGCGTGCCGTCGATCAAAGCGCGATCTGCCCATCCCTTGATCGGCTTCACGGCGCCGACCTCGCGCGCAAAATCCGCGAGGAAGCCCATGCTGCCGTACACCTGCGCAGGATAGGCCAGGCTCAGGATTAGGCCTGCCGTCGAGCCCACATGTTGCCACCAGTGGATCGTTTCGTGCAGATAGGTGGAATAGGCCTGATACAGTTCGGCCGTCTCATAGCCGTCTGTTTCCTGCCGGGTGATGGCATCGACCAGTTCATGCGTTCGGGGGCTCAAGCGCAGCACGAAATGCTCCGTCGTGTACGTGCCGAGCGCATTGATGGTCGCCTCGAACACCGTCTGATCGCTGCGGGGATTGAGCAGGGCCGGGTTCAGATCGGAAAACCGAAGCAATCGGCTAATCCTTACTCGTAAAGATGGCGGCTGGATACTCGCGGAAGATCCACTCGTCGCCGCCACCTTCCTCGCTCAGGAACCGGATCGTGTTCTCCACCATGTCCGGATTTCCATGACCGGTCGGCAGAGGAAACTGGCGCACGAGGAAGGTGGCGGGAATACGAATGGCGCCGTCATGCTCCCATTGATGGATGCGCTCCATGTACGCACGGGTGCGATTGTCGGCCACATCGGAGCGCGCGCCCTCGGGATAGGCGACATAGACCAACCCGAACTCCCCGCGCGGTACCTGCGTTACCGCCTTAGCGAACAGGCCCAGTGGTGCCCGGCTCCGCTTGGTGATCGCTGCCTCCGCGTCGACCCGCCAGGCGAGCCCAACCGGCGAGCGCACCTGGTCTACGGCTACAGCGGGAGGCCCGTCGATCTGACAGATGAAGCCATCCCAGCTCGGCATCTCCAGTTTCCAACCGAATACCTCATCCAGCATGATCGGGCTGTACGCCTTCGTCACCTCGTCGAGGTCGACGCGACGTGGCAGCGGTTTAAAAGCAACGTTGCCCCATGGGTAGGTGAGTGGCCGCTCGGGATGCGCGGCAAGCCGCTGCCGAAGGCACGTCGCGGCGACATCCGCGATATCGACCGCGCTGGCCTCGATCGAGAACGCAACCTCGTACCTGCCGAACTGACCGCGCGCCATCGCGCTAGCCCTGAGCAGGCGAAACAGGCTACGCATCCGCGTTTCCTCATCGACCTCATAGACCGTGAGCGCTGCGCTGCGCTTGCACTCGACGACCATGTTGAAAGCGTCCGTGCAGCGCAGATCAGGCGATTTGACGCTCGTTGGCTCGACGAAGACCATGGCTCTGCCCTGCGCTGAGCAAGCAGCTGCCACGAGAAGTTCGAACATAGTCGCATCGGTCTCGGCGCCGGAATAGAGGGCGTCGATCCTCTCTTGGGAACCACCGACCGCCCGCAGCGCCTCGATCCGCCGCCCGAGCTGGGCGAGCTGGGTTACGGCCAGCGCGCCGCCGAAATGGTCGTAGCGCGGATCGTTGGCGAGATAGTCCTTCGCCAATGTCATGGCTTGGCGAAGTCGGTGTCCTTTCGGCCGTTCGCTTTCCAGTCGCACACCCTTTAGAATTGAGACGGGCTGTTCATCGGCCACCGATGACAAGCGAAAAAGGTCAGCAGGTTCTCGCTCCAACCAGCCGTTGGGCGCATGACGTTCGATGAACTCGATTGCCTCGGGCAGATGGTCTTCGACATAAGCAGTCGCAGCCGGTGTCCCCTCCACGATCGATGCCCGACTGAGCCTCGGAAAAGGGTCGCCGACCGGCTCTCTTTCCTCGGCAAGATCGTCCGGATCGATCCCGGCGGCCTCGAACATAGCCGCGATCGCGGCATCGAGATCGACACGGGCGCGCTGCGCGCGCTCGATCGCCGCCTCCATTTCCAATTTGGCAGCTTCGCTCCGCTCGACGAAATATCGTCGGCGCAATTCCATGACCTTCGGCCATTCCGCATCGAAGGCCTGCTGGCGGCGATCCAAATCTTCCACGAGCACTCTGAGATGCTCGGGCATATCATCGGGGAGTGGTGGAAAGGACGACATCAGATTACGCGCTAACCCTCGGTCGATGAAAGGGCCTTCTTCAGCGCCGGATTCACCAATGTGTCGAGCCGGACTTTGGCCCATTTCGCCCGCGGTGCCTTTGGGTTCAGCACTGTCAGTATGAACAGGGCCTGCGAAAGGCGATTCAGCAAGGGGGCGGATCCGTCGTCACAAGCCTCCCCGAGCCACTCGTCGGCATTGTCCTGCTCGCGCTCGAGAAAGCGCAGGAGCGAGAAGGTGACCGGCTCGATGATTCCGTCTTCACGGCAGGCGAGCTGGGCACCGCCAGGGCCGTTATGGGTGTGGTGGCCGGAGCGTTCGGGATCTTCAGGCACGCGGCGCAGAAGGATCGGACTGGTGCCGACCAGCGCCAAGATCGCCGGGTCCATGAGGCCGACAATCCGGTCTTCATCGGTCGCGAGCGCGCCGATCCGAACGCTCGCGAGATGCGAGAGGATCAGCCAGGCGTCGAGATCGGCATAGGTCACCGCGGCTTCGCCGGCGGGCAATTCGATGCCTTCCCTCCAGCCGGGCTTCTTGATCACGGTCACGCCGTCGGCGCGCGTCGTCATGTTGAGCTGGCCGACGCTCGGCATCCAGACGACTGCGCGCGTACCCGGCTTGATCGGGCGGACCTCCGGCGCCCGCTGGAACAACCTATTCAGGAACGCGACCGAGATGCCGTTGCGCCATGAAATGAGATCGACCAGCGCCTGCGCGCCGATCACATCGCCAAAGGGCAGGCGCGCGGTTGTCGCGACGAGCCAGTCGGCGGCGTCCGCGTCGGCATCCCCCTCTTCGTCGCCCATGCGCTCAGCCAATTGCTCAGCGATCTGCCGCGCGAGTTCGGATGCAATCAGTTCGGGAATGCGTCCGGTGACGAGAGGTCGATTGCCGATGTCGAGAGCAGTTCCAGTCAGGCCAGACTGCACCATCGCCCCCAGTTCGTCGCTATCGGCATGGTCGCGCATCGTCGCCCTGCGAACCATGAAGCTGTGCATCGATCGCAGAATGACGTCGTTGGGCCGATCGCCCCGGCCATAATCATCGAGCACCGCGCGTGCTAAGGTCGCCGCCTGTTCAGCGAGTTCATCCTGAATGAAGTGAGCGCGGGTATAGCGGAATAGGTCGAGGCTTAGCAGCGGCGGCAGGATTGCCGTCATGCCACTGGTCCTCTCCGGCGCTTCAACAACGCTGGCCGCCATCGATCGCAGCAACCAGGGTTGGCGATATTCATCGGCCCTGTCCGCACCATGCATGAAGGTCACGTCATGCCGCTGCAGCACCCTCAGGGCCTGGTCAAATTCGTCGTCGTCGAGCCGATCGACCATGATACGCACGCCTCGACGGGCGAAGACGGTATCCTTACGCCGCGTCACACCCTTCCATAGACGGTCGACCACCGAAGTGTCGGCCTCGACTACGAATTTCACCTTCGGCCCCATCAATTGAGCCGACAGCGCTTCGAGTTCACGGCGGATGCCGTCATGTTCGAGGCCCAGACCATCGATGGCGATCACGAGTTGCGGACCATCGGATGACGCGAGCCGCTCGAGCCAGCGCCGTGCCTCTTCAGCCGAAATACGCCATCCGATCGTCCCCGACAGGAGCCGGGCGATCTCCTCCGTGATCCCGATCGCGGCGGTGCCCGATGCCTCGACGAGGAGCACTGCCATCTCGTCCGACGCGGTTGTGCCGATCGCAAGCTCGCGCAGGACATGGCTCTTGCCGATCAGGGGTGCACCCTCGATCGCGACGACGCGGCGCGTGCCAAGCAGAACCGTCATCGCCTCAGCGGAGGCCTTGCGCGAAATGTGGAAATCGGGCGTGAACGGAGTGCGAATGTCGCTCCAGCCGCCGGTCAGTTCGTCGAGCGTCTGCTCGGTAGCGGCCCGGATGGCGGCCATCCAGACAGCCGAACCCGGCCCCATGAGCGTTGCGATGGCATCTTGCAGACCGGCGTGGGCATTCATCATCGCGGCATCCATTAAGGCAGCGAAGGCCTGCTCATCTGCCAGCCCGTTCTCTAGAAGATCGCCCGTTTCGGTCGCATAGGTACGGGTCTCGGTTCCGTTCGAGACGATCACGATCGGGGGTCTGGGATGCAGCACGCGGGCGTAGGATAGCCCCTGGTCAACATCGTCCGCGTCGAGCGGCTGCCCCGGCTTCTTCAGTTCGAGGATCGCCAGTCGCTTGCCGGCGCTTTCAATCAGCATATCGAGCCGACCGCGCCGACTGGAGGCTTTGGCGCCGTTAATCTGGACCGTCTTGTGGCCCAGTCTAAAGGAGAAGGTCAGCTGATGCTTTATTCCAGCGACATCGAGCCAGGGCAAAGCAATCTTTAGGGCCGAGTTCGCGTGGACTTCAAGGTCGGTTTCGGTCTTGCCGACCGTGGTCTGGGTGACAGTCATTTCCCCATTTTACACCGGTTGGTGTCCAAACTGCACTATTTAGTGTTCTGCGAACGAGATATTCGATCCTTATGGCAAGATGTTGACGATGCCTTTACGGTGGATTGCAATCACTGGCCTGCTCGACGATGTCATGCTGACAGCCAGATGCGGCTCCAATTGCCGTCCGATCGGTAGCGGGGGGAAGAAATGGAGATCGCCAGCCTTAAGATCGAGAACTTTCGGGGCGTGCAACACGGCATAGTGCGTTTCTCGCCGCACACAGTGCTTGTTGGTGCCAATAACTGCGGCAAGACCACGGTGATCGAGGCGTTGGCGCTCTTATTCGGCCGCGACCGGATGATTCGCTCTTTGACCGAGCATGATTTCTACGGCAGCAATCCGCAGCCTGCAGATCGCATTCGGCTAACCGCAACAGTCATCGGTTTCCATGACGACGATCCGACCCAGCATCCGGACTGGTTCCGGGACGACAGGGGCATCGTCAAGTGGTGGAACGCGGCGACCGGCACCGTCCATCCCGCACGTACAGATCCAGCATGGAAGCTCGCCTGCCAGATTGCCTTCTCGGCGCGCTTCCATCGGCCATCGCTCGAGGTAGAGACGCTGCGCTATTTCCACGACGACGACAGTGTCGGCGATGTGTTTGACGACGAGATGGCGACCCCGCTTCCTGCGCGTCTTATCCGAGAACTCGGCTTCTTCTTCGTACCTGCAGCGCGGACGTGGGACCGAACCGTGTCGTTCGGTTCCGAGCTGTTCCGCCGCGTAGTCGCCGCTGGCGACGGACAGCCTTCGGAGTCGGTTCTCGCCGAGCGCGACCGTTTGCGCGCGCCGGAAGCTAGGCTCGAGCAGGACGAACGGCTCTCGCCGATCGTCGACCGGCTCAATCATGAGCTGAGCGGCTTTTTCCGGATGAACCCGACATTGCATTTGCGGGTGACGCCCACCGATTCGGACGGGCTGCTCGAATCCGTCGTATCGCACTACGCCCATAATGGCGCGGACCTACCGCTTCCGGCGAAACGACACGGTAGCGGACTGTTGTCTCTGCAGCATCTGTTGCTGCTGTTGCAGTTTGGACGACTGCGGGTTGAGGCTGACGAGAATTTCTGGATGGCGCTGGAGGAGCCCGAACTGCATGTTCCACCGGCGTTGCAGCGGCGGCTGGTGCATCGCATACAGTCACTGTCATCCCAGACCTTTGTCTCGACCCACTCGCCGATGGTCGCTGCATTGGCTGACCCGAGTGGCGTCGTTGTCTTGCGCAACGAAGGCGGCGTCCTGACTTCAGTGCCTCTCCTACAATCAACCTTGCCGGCGGACACGCCCAACAGCATCCGAAAGCTGTTTCAGGTCAACCGCGTCGAGACGATCGCGGCGGTCATGCACGACTTCGTATTGATTCCTGAGGGACGCACGGACTATGAATGGCTGGGTCTGCTCGTCCGGGCTGTTGATCTCCATCAAAGCTGGGCCGCTGCCGATGAATGCCGCTTCGACGCCTTCGTCGGCGTCATCCCGACCCATGACGGTTCCGTGTTGCGAACGGTGGCAACGATGTCGCCACTTCACCCACGTGTGGTCGCGTTGGTCGATGGAGATCCAGAGGGCGTGGGCTATGCAAATGCGCTTGCTGAAGCTGGCGCGCCGAATTCAGGAATTATCCTGCGCTGGGCCGACGGCCAGATGCTCGAGGATTTGATCGGTTGGATCATCGATGCAGATGCTCCCGGTTGCCTGCCGATCATTCCGATCGACGATCCACCCGATAATGTGGCGGATCTCGTCGCACGGCTAAAGGACGAGGTGCGTGCATCAGGCGGACTCAAGAAGGATAGTTCCAGCTATGAAGCGATAGCGGGGGCGGTCGGTGCAAATGAGGCATGTTGCGCCCGAGCACGATCGCTCCTCAACGCCATCACCGAAGTCGCTCAGGGCATCGACAATCCATTGTTTGTAGCGGACCCGGACCATCCGGCGATCAAGGTCTTCACACCGTGACCATTCAGGCTGTCGAGGGCGGTGCGGGGTGCGGGAAGACGTACCGACTAATGGAGATGCTTGCGGAACGTCTAGAAGCCCATCCGCTTTGCGACGGGCAGCGCGTTCTCGCGCTCACCTTCATGCACGGATCGCGACGTCGCCTGTCCGAGCGGTTGCGGACGGTCGCCAACCTTCGTGGACGCGTGGAATGCTGTACGATCGATGCCTTTGCTTGGCGCATCTATCGCCGATGGCGGGGTTTGGCGGGCGCGCTCGCAATAGCTCCTGCGGGCGAAGGCGATTTTGATCGCGTCTGCGACGCAGCCGGATTGCTACTGGAACAGGCCCAAGTCGGCGCGTGGGTAGCGTCAAGCTTTCCAATCGTGCTTGTCGACGAAGGTCAGGACCTGAAGCCCGAGCGCCTGCGCATGCTCAAGGCCCTTGCGGGCGAAGGCCATGCGCTGATCGCCGCCGACGAGTTCCAGTGTCTCGATCAGGCGCTTCGGCCCAACCCGCTGGTCGCCTGGTTGCAGCAGGACACCGAGCCGGAAGCACTAGTTCAGGTGCGCCGCACGAATTCACCGGGTCTGCTAGCGGCAGCGACCGCGATCCGTGCGGGCAATGCGCCCATTAACGGCGTGGGATTCAAGCTCCTGCCCCCGGGAGCCAGTGTGCCGCTTGCCGCGACTTTGCTCGCCAATGCCATCGCTTGGCGGCAGGGTGGTGATGTCGCGGTGATCACGCCAGCGCTGCAAGGCGGGTTTGCCACGTCGGTTGTCGCTCGTCTCGCTCAGGGGCCCTGCGGCAAACACAAAAATGGGCCTTATAATCTACATTGGGAAGGCAATGACCGCGACGAGGCGCAGGCAATCATCGCCGGTCTCGACCTGGCGGCTGATGCGTCGGCGACTGACGCCTGTGGAGCGCTGCGAGCGATGCCGCGCAATGGACCCGTGCGCGCAACTTTATCGTGGGTCGAGAACCAGATTCACGCTTGCGCACGGGTGAATTTCACCCGTGCGGAGATCGAGGCTGTTATTGCGCGACAGGTCTCGCTGCGACGGCAACATGGTGGCGGTGCATCGCATCAACTGACCGCGATGACGGTCCAGCAGGCCAAGAACAGGGAGTTCGAGGGCGTCGTTGTCATTTGGCCCTATCAGGTGGGCGGCGATGCTGAACACAAGCGTCGGCTCCTCTACAACGCCATCACCCGGGCAAAGCGCTGGTGCAATGTTATCGTCCAGGGCCAGAATATTCTCACTGCCGCGCCGTTCGCCTGAGTGCTCGATGCCGTGTGGCCGTCTTTTAGACTGGCAGCAAAGGCTCAACTGGCGTCAGTATGAGTGAGATGAACAAACGACCGTTTTAGGGCTGCCAGTTCGGTAGCCTGAAGGTCTGAAAGGTCGGCGGCGGCTGTCGAAGCACTCGGTTCGTCCGAATGTCTGCTTCCCCAAGCTCGGCACCCGAGACCGGACATTCTCCTTCCGGCCCAGATTCTGCCCGCCCCAGATTTTCACCTTCTTCGGATCCTCTTCCCTTGGCCAATGACGGCCAAGGAGAAAGACAATGGGATACTCACGATTTGACCCTGCCATGCAGAGACGCGTGGCATGGAACGCTGGTAAGAATGTCGGCACCAAGCGCCCACTATCGCAAAAACAGATATGGGCGATCCGCTTTCACCTCGATCGCGAAGGCCGGTTGAGAGACAAGGCGCTCTTCGATCTCGCAATCGATAGCAAGCTGCGCGGTTGCGATTTGGTGAAGATCAAGATTGGCGACGTGGTTGCTGGCACTGACATCCGCAATCGTGCGATCGTTATTCAGCAGAAGACCAATCGACCAGTCCAGTTCGAACTCACCGCCGACGTGCGAGCCACGTTACTAGCCTGGCTGGAACGCCGGGGTGGTTCTATGGGCGATTATCTATTCTCCAGCAGGATCGATCAAGCCGGACACATGAGCACGCGGCAGTATGCCCGCCTAGTCGATGAATGGGTGAATGCGATCGGTCTTCGGAAGTCTGAATACGGAACGCATTCGCTTCGGCGGACAAAAGCCGCAATGATCTATCGGGCCACCGGCAACATTCGGTCGATCCAGATTTTGCTAGGGCATACCAAGATCGAGAATACCGTCCGCTATCTCGGTGTCGATGTTGAAGACGCATTGCTCCTGGCAGAGCGCACCGAAATTTAAGCCATTGAGCGGTCGGCCGTTGATCCCCGGCCGACCGCTTTGAGGCATCTGCGACACGCGGTCTAACGGCCGGGATGGGGTGGATAGCTGCCGGCTTTATCTGGTGCGCTCGAACCTTGCTGCGCGGCCGTTTCAGTCGTTACCGGTTAAACTCTCTACCACCGGACATTGATCATGATTCCCTGTGCCGCACTGTTCGACCAATGTGGCGATAGCAATTTCCATCCGTGTGAGATCTGCTAGCTTGGTGCGAACATTTGATAGGTGCTGTTCGGCGATCGATTGCACTCGATCGCAATTCTTCTGCGGTCGGGGCGCAAGATCGAGCAGTGCTTGCACCTCTTCAAGCGAAAAGCCGAGTTCTCGTGCGCGCCGGATGAAACGGAGGCGCTCTATATCCGACGGACCATAATCGCGGTAAGCACCCTGGCGCGGGGGCGGCTCGATCACGCCGATCCGTTCGTAATAGCGGATCGTCTCGATGTTGCATCCGGTTTGCTTCGACACTTTACCGATTTTCACACAAAACCCCTTGAGTCTGTAGTTGCTACAGACAGTAGATATGGCTGCGACTCGGATTCTGCAAAAGGACATTCAATGCGCAGCCTTGGCACTTGGTGGAACGGATTAGCTACGGGCGGCGGCCTCTTTGCAGCATTCGGTGCTGCTGCTTGCTGTGCGCTTCCTTTGGCACTGGCGTCGGTCGGCGTAGGTTCGGCTTGGCTTGGCAGTGTGTCACCGGTCGTAGCGCCTTATCGGTCACCGCTTCTTATCCTCGCGTCGGTTCTGCTTTTCGCGGCAACCCTCCGACTACTTTGGCAATTTCACACCGTCCGAACGTGTCCGGCTGATGGGAATTGTGGCTCACTAACCTATCGGGTTTTGACCGCCGTAGGGATCGCCATCGGTGCAGTATTGCTGATTGGAGCTTTCTTTTATGGCTGAACTGATTTTGACTTCTCGCCTGCGTTGCCCTGAGTGCGGGCACGAGAAGGAAGAGGAAATGCCGACCAACGCCTGCATGTTTTTCTATAATTGCTCGAGCTGCGGCGTACGCCTTCAGCCGCTCCACGGCGATTGCTGCGTGTTCTGTTCATACGGCACGGTCCCCTGCCCACCGATCCAAGAGGGAAATTGCTGTAGTGGCTGAGAAGTTTGACTTCATCGCAATCGGTTCCGGAACGGCTGCGCAGGTCGCTGTCCATCGCATGGCCGACGAGGGGAAGCGATGCGCGGTTATCGATTATCGGCCCTATGGGGGCACGTGCGCCCTTCGCGGGTGCGACCCCAAAAAGATGATGGTTAGCGGCGAGGAGGCGCTCGCAGCTTTCAGACGGATGAAGGGGCACGGTATCGATGGGTCGGCTTCAATAGACTGGAACGAACTACAGGCCTTCAAGCGCAGCTTCACCAATCCTGTCCCAGAAAAGCAACAGGCGCGATACGAACGCAAGGGCGTTGCAACGTTCCACGGCAGGGCGCGCTTCGCTGGCCCCGATCGGATCAAAGTGGAGGGTAACGACCTGCGGTTCTCCCACGCACTGATCGCAACCGGAGCGACCCCTCGACCGCTTGGGATCAAAGGTGAGGAATTGTTGACCCACAGCGACGCCTTTCTCGAACTGGATACACTTCCTGATCAGATCGTGTTCGTCGGCGGTGGTTATATTGCGGCGGAATTTGCCCATCTCGCTGCACGCGCCGGAGCCAAAGTCACGATCCTCCAACGTGGCCGTCTCTTGAAGGCATTCGACCCTGACATCGTCGAATGGCTGATGCCGAGTTTTGATGATCTAGGAATTGAGATTGTGGACGCGGAGGTCAGCGGCGTGACGGACAATGGCGCGGGTCTCAAGGTGCACGCTGGCGACAGAACGATCGAGACAGAACTCGCAGTGCATGCAGCAGGCAGAGTGCCCGCAATCGGCGAACTCGACCTGGAGGCGGGTGAAGTAGCTCGGGGTAAATCCGGTTTGTTGCTTACCCCGCAGCTCCGCAGCCAAAGCAATGACAAAGTGTTCGCCGCTGGGGACGCTGCCGCCAATGGGCCGCCGCTGACGCCTGTTTCCAGTCACGATGCAAAGGTCGTGGTGGAGAATATACTCGAAGATAGCGGTCGAAAACCAAATTACCGGGGCGTGCCGAGCGTACTCTTCACCGAACCGCCCGCAGCGAGGGTCGGGGCGCTGGAACGCGAGGCGCGCGAAGCCGGTTTGGATTTCGAGGTGAACGCTGGATCACACCCAAGCTGGTTTTCGGCGCGGCGTCTGAACGAGGAGATTTATGGACACAAGGTTCTGATCGAGAAAGGCTCGGACCGCATTCTGGGTGCACACCTCGTCGGCCCCGACGCTGACGAACTTATCAATATTTTCAGTCTCGCCATCCGGCATGGGCTGACTGCAAACGATATTCAATCGACGATGTTCGCTTACCCGACAGCAGCGTCTGACGCAGGATACATGGTCGGTTGACGTGCGGCGACTTCACCCAGTCGCCTGAAACTCCCTAACGGATGCTGCAGATACCCATTGCTTTTCGCTAAATGATCGACCGCATTGAAGAAGCAACAAAGGTCGGCATGCGTCTGCTTTGGCGTCGGAAGCCGAATGTCTGCTTGACCAGGTCCGGCGCTAGATAGCAGACTGTCCGGAAACGTTTAGAGTTTCGGACGCCGCGAGGCGTCGGAAAGTCGACGGTGCCCGAACCCGCGGGCCGCACGCGGTGCGCTATGGGGATTTCGACTTTGCGCTGATCCCGACGGCTGCTGACGGTGCCGATAAGCGGAAGGGTCCG
>NZ_JBSXNU010000038.1:0-14658 GCF_056857815.1 Qipengyuania sp. B-5
CGGCCTGACCCGATCCGCAGCCGATTTTCCGTAATAATGATTCAACGGGAGAAGGCGTCTTGAAGTAATGATGCGGGCATGAGCTCTTATGAGTTTTAATATTTCCCGCCAAAGGTGCCTGCGGAGTTTTTCAACACAATAGGACTATTCGCCGACACATTTCCAGCGCATTTTCACCCGGGCGGTGGGCCTGTCGCCCGCGGCATACCAGCGCGCATTGCGCCGCGAACGGGCGGAAGAGGCGCTCCGCGAAAGCGGCAGCGTGACACAGGCGATCTACGAGGCCGGCTACGGCGCACCCTCGCGCTTTTACGAAGACAGGAAGGGCAGCGGTATGAGTGCAAGCGACTGGAAGGACGGCGGCGCGGGCCGCACGATCCACTGGAGCACAGTCGATACTTCGCTGGGAAGTATGCTTGTCGCCGCGACTGAGAAGGGGGTTTGCTGCCTGTCCTTCGGCGAAGGAGAGGCCGAATTGCGCGCGCGCTTCCCGAAAGCCAAGCTGGTCGAGGGCGGCGAAGAGTTCAGCGAGCTGTTCGAATCGGTCACTGCCGCGGTCGAACAGCCCGGGGCTGCTACGGGCGCCGATATCCCGCTCGATGTAAAGGGCACCGCATTCCAGCAGCGCGTCTGGCAGACGCTCCGGGAAATTCCTGCCGGCGAGACCCGCAGCTATGGCGAACTGGCCGCCGCGCTGGGCAATCCAAAGGCCAGTCGTGCGGTCGGAGGAGCAAACGGAGCCAACAACATCGCAGTCCTCATTCCCTGTCACCGCGTAATCGCGTCTGACGGAGGGCTGGGGGGCTATGCCTATGGCCTCGACATAAAGCGCGAGCTGCTCGCGCGGGAGATGAAATGAGATGACGAGCAAGGTCGACCGGTTCCGCGCGCTCCATGTGCCGGGCAATCCGCTGGTGTTGTTCAATATCTGGGATGCGGGCAGCGCCAAGGCGGTGGCCAGCGCCGGCGCGCAGGCTATCGCTACGGGTAGTTTCGGAGTGGCCGAAGCACAGGGCTACAAGGATGGCGAGACCTTGCCACTCGACGTGGTGCTGGAGAATTTACAGCGCATACTTTCGGTCACCAGCCTGCCCGTAACGCTCGATATGGAAGCGGGCTATGGGGACATGCCGGAGCAGGTCGCGCATTCGGTCGGCAAGGCATATGATCTGGGTGCAGCGGGGATCAATATGGAGGACCGCCTGCCCGGCCAATCCGCCCTGCTTGATCCCGCAAAGGCGGCGAAGCGGATCGCGGCAGCTGCCTCGACAGGCATCTTTGTCAACGCACGTACCGATGTCTATTTAGGCAAGAAGCCCGAGGATTACTCGCCCGCCCTTATCGCCGATGTAATCGACCGCGCGAAAGCCTATGCAGATGCGGGGGCGGGAAGCCTGTTCGTGCCCTTCCTTGGCGATCATTCGGTGATTGGCGAGATCTGCCAAGGCTCGCCGCTGCCGGTCAACGTGTTGTGGGGACCGGGGCGCGGCACCCACGCCGAACTTGCGGCGTTGGGCGTGGCGCGGATCAGCTATGGGCATGGGCCCTGGGCTGCGGCGATGACCTGGCTGGGTGAACAGGCCAAGGCCGTGTTCGCCGGGGAAGGTGCGCCTTACGCGCGCTGAGGATCGTCAAACGAAGCTATAGGGATCGACATCCACAGCCACGCGTACGCCGGGCGGGTGGTCGAGTCTTCCGAGCCATTGGCGGATGACGTCCTGCAATTGCACGCTGCGCCGGGCGTTCATCAGCAGGCGGTAGCGATAGCGGCCGCGTAGCAGGGCCATCGGGGCGGGGGCGGGGCCGAGTATCATGCAGTCAGGCACATCGGGCCTCGTATCGCCGATACGGCGGGCGGCTTCGCGCGCTTCGGATTCGTCTTCCGAAGAGACGATGATCGAGGCCCAGCGGCCGAAGGGCGGGGCACCGGCATCGCGGCGCATTTCGGTTTCGGCGGAGTAGAAGGCGTCGCGGTCTCCGGCGGCGAGCGCGGCGATGACGCTGGCCTCGGGGTGGCGGGTCTGGATCAGGACCTCGCCTGGCTTCGAGCCGCGACCTGCGCGTCCTGCGACCTGCGCGACCTGCTGATAGGTCCGCTCGCCCGCACGCAAGTCTCCACCCTCCAGACCGAGATCTGCATCGACCACCCCTACCAGCGTCAGCTCGGGAAAGTGGAATCCCTTGGTGACGAGCTGGGTACCGACGATCACGTCGATCTCCTTCGCCTCAACCGCGGCGATGAATTCCGCTGCGCGACCGGGCGAATTGAGCGTGTCCGACGTGGCGACGAAAACGCGCGCTTCGGGCAGGCGTTCGGCCACCTCGTCGGCAATGCGCTCCACCCCCGGGCCGCAGGCGACGAGGCAATCGGGTTCGCCGCATTCCGGACAGGCTGCCGGGCTGGGCGTCTCATGGCCACAATGGTGGCAGGCGAGGAGGCGGGTGAAGCGGTGTTCGACGAGCCAGGCGGTACAATTGGGGCACTGGAAGCGGAAGCCGCAATGGCGGCACAGGGTCAGCGGGGCGTAGCCGCGCCGGTTGAGGAACAGCAGCGATTGTTCGCCGCGTTCAAGCCGTTCCGCGATACCGTCGACCACCCGCTGGGCGAGCCACATGCCCTGCGGCGGTTTCTCCTCGGTCAGATCCACGATGTCGATGCCCGGCAATTGCGCGCCACCGAAGCGGCTGGGCAGGTCGACCTTCGCGTAAATACCGCTTTCCGCCATCTGCAGGCTTTCGAGCGCAGGCGTGGCGCTGGCGAGGATGATCGGGAACTGCTCGAAATGTGCGCGCATCACGGCGACATCGCGCGCGTTGTAGCGCACTCCGTCTTCCTGCTTGAAACTGGTTTCATGCGCCTCGTCGACGACGATCAGACCGAGGTTGGCGAAGGGCAGGAACAGCGCCGAGCGCGCGCCAACCACCACCTGCGCTTCTCCACTCGAGACGCTGCGCCATGCGCGGCGGCGCTCGGTGGATTTGAGCGAGCTGTGCCACAGCACAGGTGCGGCTCCGAAACGTTCTTCAAAGCGGTGGAGGAAATTCTCGGTAAGAGCGATCTCGGGAAGCAGGACGAGCACCTGCCTGCCCATACGCAGCGCCTCCGCGACAGGTTCGAAATAGGTTTCGGTCTTGCCCGATCCGGTCACCCCATCGAGCAGGAAGGGCGCGAATATCTTGGCGCGGACCGCCTCCGAGAAGGTGTTCGCCGCCTCACGTTGCCGGTCGCTCAGTTCGATTTGCGCATAATCGGGACGTGCCTCGTCATATGGCCGGTCGCAATCGACCTCGACCGGTTCGAACACGCCCTGATTGACCAGTCCGCGCAGCACCCCTTCGGATACGCCCGCGATTCCTGCCAGTTCGCGAATGGTCGCCTGTTCGCCCTCCAGCGCCTCCATCGCCGCCTGCCGCTGGGGGGTCAGGCGTTCGGGCATTCCTCCGGTCAGGCGGTATTCCGTGATGCTCGCCGGACCTTTCAGCGCGCCGCCCGAAGACAGTGCCATCCGCGCAACGCTGGCCAGCGACGCGACGTAATAGTCCGCAGTCCATTCGATCAGGCGGCGGAGTGGCGCGGGCAGGGGAGGGATCGGGTACAGGCCCCTCAGGTTGCGGAGTTTCTCCGCCGGAACGTCCGTGCCGGGAAGCCGTTCGGCCTCCCAGACGATCCCGACCACGGTGCGCGGGCCCAGCGGGCACTCCACCACCTGGCCTAGTTCGACCGTCATGCCGTCCGGCACCTTGTAGTCGAGCGGGCCGAGGGCGGCATTGAGGACGAGGCAGCGGACGCGGTTCATCTGGCGGCTCATATGGGCCGCGTAAGCAACATGAAACAAGGGTAGGACTTTGTGAGGAGACAAGAAATGAACGATATTCTCGTGAAACCCCCAATCCTCGAACGGAAAAGCGGAAGGCGCGCATTCCTTGGTGGCCTGTCCATCGGCGGCGTCGGCCTGGCGCTGTCCGGCTGTGCCAGCATGCCCGGTTTCAGCATGGTCGACGCAGTGCAGCGCATTCTCTTCCTGTCGAGCGAGCGCGCTTTCGCACGCATGCTCCAGCCGGACGGATATTGGGACCAGCAGGTTGCAACCGTCGGGCTGGAAGGTCTTCTCGGTGCGCGCGGCGGTGTGCTGTCGAGCATCCTCACTTCGGCCCTGTTCAAGGACCGGCTCTACGATGCCTTCGGCGATATTGCCTATGAAGGGGCCTATCGCGCCGCACCGCTGGTGACCGATGCGGTGCGGGTCATCGGCGTCCAGAACGCGATCGACCTGGTGCGCGGCGGCCCGACCGCGGCGACTTCCTTCCTGCGAAATTCGATGGGCACTTCGCTGATCGAGGCGATGGTGCCCGAACTCGGCAATGCTATGCGCGTTGCGCAGGACCCGCTGGTGGGCCAGGCGCTTGCCGCCCTGACCGGCGTCGATATCCCGCAGGTGTCCAGCCGCGTGGCCGCGAGCATCGACAACACGATCTGGCGCGAAATCGGGGCGGAGGAAGCAGCCATTCGCCGCGATCCGCAATCGACGCGTGATCCACTGATCATCGGGGTGTTCGGGGCGGGTTCGCGGCTCTAATTCACTCCGAACGGATCAGCGCCATCAGCGGGCGGATGACAGAGTCGCGCGTGGCCGTTCCGCCGCCGCTGTTGAGTAAGATCCATGCCTCGTTTCGGCGCCCTTCACCGATGAGGCTGATCAATTCGAACCCGCGTTCGGAGCCGTCAACTTGCGCCTGCTCGCTGTTGAAATGGGACTGGTTCTTCGGGCCGAGCACATCACTCGTCGCGAGATAATCGTAGAAGCTTCGCAGGTCGTTGAGGGTCGAGAACATCCCGCCACTGCCTAGCAGCAGCCAGGAAGTCGGACCCCAGTTCGGCGGGATATTGGGCAGACCGACCTGCTTGCCGCCGCCGACTGCGAAAGCCTCGAGCGGCAGGCCCCTGCTCTCGCCATAATCGCCGGTCCGCTCCATTCCTGCCGGATCGAAGAAGT
The DNA here is from genome assembly GCF_056857815.1 of Qipengyuania sp. B-5. Classification (NCBI taxonomy): domain Bacteria; kingdom Pseudomonadati; phylum Pseudomonadota; class Alphaproteobacteria; order Sphingomonadales; family Erythrobacteraceae; genus Qipengyuania; species Qipengyuania sp. B-5. The sequence continues at coordinate 4,995 of NZ_JBSXNU010000038.1, forward strand.
TCTCGCGCAGGAATTTCGCATAAGGCTGCCCGCTACGCTTCTCGACGATCGCTGCCAGCACTCCGAAAGCCCAATGCGAATGCGCATCGCCCTCTCCGGGGGCAAACAGAAGCGGTGTCGCCATGGTCCGGGCGATGAACTGTTCGCGCGTGATCCAGGTGAGGTCCGCATCGGCATCGCTGTCGTTCGCGGGGAAGTCCGGTAGGCCAGATTTACCGGTCATCATCTGGCGGATCGTCATGCCCGCGCGGTCGGTGGGTACGTTGTCGAAATGGACGGCCAGCGTATCGTCGAAGGACAGCTTGCCTTGCTTTTCGAGTAGCATCACGGCGGCGGTGGTAAAATCGATCGGCCGGGACCCGATGCCGAAAACCGTATTGCTATCGATTGTGGTGCCGAGCGCGGCGTTTCCGGTGCCGTATCCTTAACTCAGCACTTCCTCACCCCCAAGCCGCACGTGGACGAGGCCGCTGCGTCCCTCCATGTACTCGTCGATCCGCGACTCCAGATTTGCGCGGGTAATCGGCAGGGGCGGAGCGACTTCCTCGATCGACAGGCTGGCAATGTGGAAGGGCGCGGTTTCTTCGAGCGTCATGGCAATCCGGTGCTCGACCGGTCCCATAAGCATGATCTCGACACCGCCCGGCGCAGGCTGGACCATGACTCCACCGGCAGAGGCAGCAGCGTTGCGAATGGCGGTGAGGAGAAACCGGCGCTGGTCTTCGGTGGTCGAATTCTTGAAGTCGGGAGCAAATCTCTCGTTCTCGAATTCTGTAATAAAGTCATCGATTGGCCGCTGCGCACTTTGTTCCAGCGCTTGCACATGGCCCGAAATGGCGGTCTCGACCGTTTCTGTCTGTGCCTGGGGCAGCGCGCTACCCTGCGCGAGCATGCCGCTGGAAGCCATGGCAAGTAACAGTGCGGCGAGGGGTTTGACGACCATGAGGAACTCCCAATGATTACACTTGTAGTTTAACTACAGTTGTAATTATCCCGCTTTCGGCAAATTGCAACCCCGCGCGGGGTGGCGCGGGGCGGACAGCTTCCATATAGCGGTCGGGAATCGAAAACCTGCTTCTCCGGAGCTGATCATATGAAATTCTTCGTCGACACTGCCGACATCGCCGACATCAAGGAACTGGCCGACACCGGCCTGCTGGACGGCGTCACCACCAACCCATCGCTGATTGCCAAGTCTGGCCGCGACTTCATTGATGTGACCAGGGAAATCTGCGGCCTCGTCGATGGTCCGGTGAGCGCCGAGGTCGTCGCTCTGGATCACGAAACGATGATGAAGGAAGCCGAAACGCTGCGGAAGATCGCAGACAATGTCTGCATCAAGGTCCCGCTGACGATCGACGGGCTGAAAACCTGCAAGAAGCTGACCAGCGAAGGCACTATGGTCAATGTCACCCTGTGCTTTTCGGCCAATCAGGCGTTGTTGGCCGCGAAAGCGGGGGCAACCTTCGTTTCGCCCTTCGTCGGCCGCCATGACGACAATGGCTTCGACGGCATGGAACTGATTGCCGATATCGCCCAGATCTATTCCAATTACGGCTTCGACACCGAAATCCTCGTGGCCTCGATCCGCAACCCCGTCCACGTGCTGCAGAGCGCACTGATCGGCGCCGATGTCGCCACCATGCCGCCCAGCGTCATCAAGGGATTGTTCAAGCATGTCCTGACCGAGAAGGGCATCGAAGGCTTCCTCGCGGATTGGGAAAAGACTGGTCAGAGCATTCCGACTTCCTAACTGGCAAAAGTGGCAGACCAGACACCCCTCGACCTGTTCAAACAGGCGCTGACCGGCACGGCACGCGCAATTGCGCACGAGCCGGAGATCGAGGTCGCCTGGAGCGCGGATAACCCGACGCAATCGGGCAAGAACTTCCGCGTGCCCCTGCCGGGCCGCAATCTTCCGCCCGAACAGGCGCGGGAAGCGCGGGGTTTTGCCGACAGTTTCGCGCTGAAGCTGCGCCACCACAACGAGGCGATGCACGCCAGGGGCGCGCCGCCTGAACCGATCGCGCGCGCCTGTTACGACGCGATCGAGCGGGTGCGATACGAAGCGGTCGGCTCTACCCGCTATTCGGGCATGAGGGACAACCTCGATGCGGCGGTCGAATTGCGCACCGCGAGCGATCCGATCGCACGCGCTAGCGAGGCGAAGGAGGTGCCTCTGCCCACGGCGCTCTCGCTCATGCTGCGCGAAGCCCTGACCGGCGAGGAAATCCCCGATCGCGCGAAACCCGGTGTCGAGATGGTACGCGAGGAAATCCTCTCGCGTATTGGGACCGACATGGAAGACCTCGCGGGCGCATTGGATGACCAGCGCGCCTTCCAGGACCTGACGCTCGACATGTTGCGGCATCTCGAACTCACGCTGCCCGAAACGCCCGAGGACGAGGGGCGCGATGATGGCGATGACGAGGAGGGCGAAAAGCCCGAGGACGATCAGGATTCCGACGAAGAAGACGAGGGCGAGGCCCAGCCGCAGGAAAGCGACGCCCGCGGCGAAACCGTCGACGGCGAGGCCGATGGCGATGCCGAGCAGGACGTTGAGGGCGAACAGGAAATGTCCGATGGCGACCCGTCGGACGAGGATGGCGAGGGCATGCAGCCCGTCCGGCCGAACCGGCCATGGACCGACCTGCCCGAGGATTTCGATTACAAGGCCTATACCGACAAGTTCGACGAAGTGATCGAGGCGCCCGAGCTGTGCGATCACGAGGAACTGGATCGGCTGCGTGCCTATCTCGACAGCCAGCTGGCGGGTCTGCAGGGCGTGGTCACGCGGCTTGCCAACCGCCTCCAGCGCCGATTGATGGCGCAGCAAAACCGCAGCTGGGATTTCGATCAGGAAGAGGGACTTCTGGATGCCGCACGCCTCACCCGCGTTGTCGTCAGCCCCGGCCACGCGCTGTCGTACAAGATCGAGCGCGATACCGAGTTTAAGGATACGGTTGTCACCCTGCTGATCGACAATTCAGGCTCGATGCGCGGGCGGCCCATATCCATCGCCGCGATCAGCGCCGACATCATGGCGCGCACCCTCGAACGCTGCGGCGTGAAGACCGAAATCCTCGGCTTCACCACCCGCGCGTGGAAGGGCGGGCAGTCACGCGAGCAATGGCTTGCCGACGGACGTCCCGCCAATCCGGGCCGCCTCAACGATCTGCGCCACATCGTCTACAAAAAGGCCGACGAGCCCTGGCGCCGCGCGCGCCGCAATCTCGGCCTGATGATGCGCGAAGGGCTGCTCAAGGAAAACATCGACGGCGAAGCGCTGCTCTGGGCGCATACCCGCCTGCTCGCCCGCCCCGAAGATCGCCGGATACTGCTCGTGATCAGCGACGGTGCGCCGGTCGACGACAGCACGCTGAGCGTGAACCAGGCGGGCTATCTCGAAGGGCATCTGCGCAAGGTGATCGAATGGATCGAGAAGCAATCGCCCGTGCAGCTTGCTGCAATCGGCATCGGCCATGACGTGACCCGGTATTACAAGCGCTCGGTAACGATCATGGACGTGGAACAGCTCGGAGGGACGATTATCGAGCAGCTTGCCGGGTTGTTCGAGGTGGAGGGATAGATGGACTGGCTAACATTCACTGCGGGAATGGTGATCGCAATAATGTCTCTGGGCGCGATTCTCCGTCCTCAGAGGCAATTTTGTGACTCTCTGAGTAATCGGAATGCTCGTTTGGCAGAGCTGGACGCTGGCGACTCCGAAAGATATTTTGAGGAGCGCCGAGAGCTCGAAGCCTATCCACCGAAGCGTGACCTAAGCAATCAAACGATACGGCGTTTAGGTTATCTATCGTTGGTGGGTGGCGTAATTTTAGTCGCCTGGTCATTCTCCGGATGAAAGTCACCGAAGCCGTCCAGTCCCGTCGCTCCGTCCGCGCTTTTACCGATCAGAAGGTCGAGCGCGAAACCCTTACCCGCGTGCTCGAAAAGGCGCAGCGTGCGCCTTCGGGCGGCAACACGCAGCCATGGCATGGCATCGTGCTGACCGGCGAGCCGATGCAGGCATTGTTCGACCGCATCGCGCAGGAATTTCCCAAGGGCCGCGACGCGCATGCGCCCGAGTATCATATCTATCCGCCCGAACTCGACGGGGCCTATGAAAAACGCCGCTTCGGTGTCGGCGAGGACCTTTACGGCGCGCTCGAGATTTCGCGGGAGGAAAAAGGCAAGCGCCTGATGTGGTTCGCCGAGAACTTCCGGGCTTTCGGCGCGCCCGTGCTGATGCTGGTCCACACGCCCAGATACATGGGCCCGCCACAATGGAGCGATATCGGCATGTGGCTGCAGACCATCGCACTGCTGCTGCGCGAGGAAGGGCTCGACTGCTGCTTCCAGGAAGCCTGGGCGGTCTATTCCCCGCAAATCCGCGAGATGGTCGACATTCCCGAAGACCACACCTTCTTCTGCGGCATGGCCATCGGCTACCGCGACACGCAAGCCCCCGTGAACAATTTCGATGTGAAGCGTGCCCCGCTGGAAGAAAGTGTCCGGTGGGAAGGGTGGTGACTTCATTCGTCATCCCAGCTTGCGCTGGGATGACGTGACTGTATCAGGCCCAGCATGACCGACACGCCGCTCAAGCTGTTCAACTCGCTTACCCGCAAGCTGGAGGAATTCCAGCCCGTCCACCCGGGCGAGGCGCGCGTCTATACCTGCGGGCCCACGGTCTATAATTACCCCCACATCGGCAACATGCGCGCCTATGTCTTTGCCGATGTGCTGGGGCGAACGCTGAGCTGGAAGGGTTACGATCTCACCCACATCATCAACATCACCGACGTCGGCCATTTGACCGACGATGGGGATGCGGGCGAGGACAAGATGGAGAAGATGGCCGCGGAGAAGGGGCAGTCGATCTGGGACATCGCAAAGCACTACACCGAGGCTTATTGGGCCGACGTGAAGGCGCTCAACATTCGCCAGCCGGCCAAATGGTCGGTCGCCACCGATTACATCGACGAGATGATCGAATTCGCGAAGGGTATCGCGGACAGACACTGCTACGAACTCGAAAGCGGCCTCTATTTCGATGTCACGACGGTGGACGATTACGGGCGGCTTGCGCGCGCCGTGACCGAGGAGGGCGAGGGCCGGATCGACACGGTGGAAGGCAAGCGCAACGCCGCCGACTTCGCCATCTGGCGCAAGACTCCAGAAGGCGAGAAACGCCAGATGGAATGGGACAGCCCTTGGGGCAAAGGCGCTCCCGGCTGGCATCTCGAATGCTCGGTGATGGGCGGCAAGCTGCTTGGCTTTCCTTTCGACATCCACACCGGCGGCATCGACCACCGCGAAATCCATCACCCCAACGAGATCGCCCAGAACCAGGCGCATTGCTGCACCAATGGCCTCGACGTGGCCGAAAACAGCGGTGCGCGCATCTGGATGCACAACAACTTCCTCGTCGAGCGCAGCGGCAAGATGTCGAAAAGCGCGGGCGAGTTCCTGCGGCTGCAACTTCTGATCGACAAGGGCTACCATCCGCTCGCCTACCGCATGATGTGCCTGCAGGCGCATTACCGCAGCGAGCTGGAATTCAGCTGGGAAGGCCTGCAGGCTGCGCTCACGCGGCTGAAGCGCATAATTATGGCGACGGAGCGGCTGAAGGAAGAACTGGCCGGCGACCCTTCGCACCCCAAGTTCGCCCCCATGCGCGAGAAGTTCGCCGCCGCGATATCGGATGATCTCAATACCTCGGTGGCACTGGTCGCACTGGAGGAGGTGCTTGCGGTGAAAAAGGTCGATGGCGGCGTGAAACGCGCGGTGATCGAGGAAATGGACCGTGTGCTCGGCCTGAACCTGTTCGACCTGACCCGCGAGGACCTGCGCATCCGCCCCAAGTCGGCCGAAATCTCCGAAGCGGAAATCGAAGCCGAAATCATTCGCCGCAAGGAAGCGAAGGTCGAAAAGGACTACGCCGCCAGCGATGCGATCCGCGCCAGCCTTGCAGCCAAGGGCGTAGAGGTTATGGATGGCGATCCGCTGGGATGGGAATGGAAATTGTAATCCTGTCGTCGCCCCGGACTTGATCCGGGGTGGTGCTTTCTTTCGAGAGCAGGCTAGAACGACAGGCACTGGCCCGGATCACGTCCTGGCCGACGAGTTGAGGGGTTAGTCACCAACCATATGACCAAAGCCGTCCTGTCCGCCCTGATCCGACCGCTGGTCGAACCGCGCCTGCCCGAATGGGTCGAGCCGCTGTGGTTCATGGATCGGGAGCAGGCGCTGGAGATGGCTCCCGAGGCGGAAATCGGCTGGTTCGACCTTAACGAGAAGGAGCCGATGGCCGAGATTGCGCGCGCCGCGAAAAACCTCAAATGGCTCAATTCGATCTATGCCGGGCTCGATTTCATGCAGCTCGACCTGCTGGAGGAACGCGGCGTCACCGTGACCAATGGGGTGGGCATCAATGCGATCACCATCGCCGAATATGTCGTCATGCTGATGCTCGCCCACGCCAAGGGCTACCGCGAGGTTGTGCGTGCGCAGGACCGGCACGAGTGGTTGATGGATAGCCCCGGCAAGCGCGAACTGGCCGGTGAACGGGTATTGCTCCTCGGCCTCGGCGCGATCGGCAAGCTCATCAAGACCCGGCTCGAAGCCTTCGACATGAAGGTGGTGCCGGTTCGCCGGTCGGGCGGGGAGGGGAGCCTGCGGCCCGGGCAGTGGCGCGAGAAACTGGGCGAATTCGACTGGGTGATCCTCGCAGTTCCCTCAACCGAGGAGACCCGCCACATGATCGGCGGGAACGAGCTTGCCGCCATGCGCCCCAATGCCGTGCTGGTGAACATCGCGCGCGGCGATGTGGTGAAGCAGGACGATCTGGTCGCGGCTCTGCGGGAAAAGAAGGTCGAGGCCGCCCTGCTGGACGTGACCGACCCCGAACCGCTGCCCGAGGATCACCCGCTGTGGGGTCTGGATAATGCGCAGGTCACCATGCACCTGTCCGGCCGCGCGCAGACCAGGATGTTCCAGCGCAGCGCGGATCGCTTCATCGAGAACCTCCATCGCTGGCACAAGGGCGAGCCGGTGGAACCGCAGATGGACTTGGCCGCAGGCTACTGATCACGCGTCGGCCAGCAACAGCAGCTCGCATTGCACCACCAGGCGCGGGCTGGGCAGGAGGCGATGTTCCACCTCGCCGATAGCGGCATCGGCAACCAACTGCCCCGGCAGCGTAAATTCGTGATCGGGCAGGGCGGCGATGAAACGCTCGCCCGCTTCAATTGCCTCTTCACCTGCGAACAGGAGCGAGAGGCTGTGGCGCGTGCCCGCAAAGGTGATGCTGGCCCAGGCTTTCTCGCTGTGAGTGAGGATCTGTGCGCGGTGCTCGGCAAGCGCGAGCAGGGCAAGGCGGAGGCGGTCTCCATCGGAACGACGGGCGCGAGGCGGGCGCGGGGGCTTGCCTTCACTGGACATGGAGCGTCTCCCGCGAGGATTCGCCGCAGGCCGCCTCGAATCCAGACATGAAGCCGCGGATGCGCGCCTCGGTCTGGCCGCGCGGTTCGCGGCCCATCCGAAGATCGAGGACGAAGCGCGGATCATGCGCGGCGAGGCGACCGAACTTGGTCGGCGGCATATCGTGAACGCGAAGAAATTGCTCGATGCTGCGGATCAACATGTTTGTGCTCCCCATGGCTGTATCCGTTCGGGCGAATCGCTCGCCCTGTTCCTGATTCGTTCCAGCCGAAATCCTAGGGGATTATCCCCTTGCGACAAGTAGGAGGGAATTTGGAACATCTAATCCACAGCGAAACCCGCCCCGACTCCCATTTCGGGAGCGCGGTGGTATGAAGACGCCCATTGCAAAAAGGATACGAAATGGCGGAAGACGATCCGACCGAGAATGTCGACTTCGATACAACCGATTTAAACGAAGCCGAGGCCAAATCGAAAGAACTGCGCGCGTACTTCACGAATCGTATCTTTGTGCAGCCAGATGGGATGCATTTGAGAATTACATTCGGCGAGCGAGTGGGCGAAGATTCAGTCTATCATACATCGATAGTGGTCCCCAACGCAGACGCTATAGAGTTCGGCAGGCTTGTGCTGCGAATGGCAGAGGCTGGTTTCGAGAATCAAATGAGCTTCTACAGGCAAGCGATCGAGAAGGATGGCGAGTAAAGGGGAAACTGCCGGAAGTTCGCCAGGCACTTCGGGAGGGCAAGGGGGCGGCGCTCAGCGCAAAGCAACTGGTAAACCGGCGATGGCGGGTGGGAAGGCCCCTCGTTCAAGGCGCGGAAAAGTGTCCAACGTTGGTGGGCACCGGGTCGTGAACTATTATGAACTCACCGAACTGGAACTAGAAACCGTCCAAGATGATCGCGATGAGGGTGCTTGGTTCTATGGATTTGCGGCATTCTGCTTGGGGTTATTCGTAGACACAATACGTGACTTGCTGTTGAGCGAAAAGATCTCAGATGCAAACTGGGGGTTGGTGGTTGCAACGCTTGCTATTAGTTTTGTTCTAATGGTGGTTTCGGCGCTATACGGTTACCGCAAGCGCACTCGCGCTGAAACCAAGTTGCAGAAGATCAAGGATGAACATGACTTCTCATAGCGACCGCTTCGACCGCCTCCTAAAGGCCATGACGGAAGGCGAGCCGCCTACCTCTTCAAAGGGTAAGGGAGACCGAGCCTCCGGAAAAGCAGCCCACCACGAGGATTGTCCTCAAGATAAGGGTGACCTGCGATCCGGAGAATGAAAACGACCTTCTCGGTTTCGATCAGATAGACCATCGTGTCAGAACCACGACCACCAAGGTGGAGGTGCTTCACGCCCGTTAATTCTAACAGCAAATCCTTGTTCTTATCGACGTCGAGTCGATAGAAAACGTCAGGGACCTCCCAACCATTTTCGATATGGTCCAAAAGTTCATTGAATTGCAGCTTTAGGTGAGCGTCGTGCTTCACCCCGCATTCGTCAGCGAACTCGTCGTGTATCTCAACTTTTTTTGGAACAGCCTCAATGCGACTGGTACGTAACGCCTTCAAGCGTTCCCCCCTTAGTCGCCGAAGATGATTTTATTCCGCTCGTTGTGGCTAAGGCCAGTTACGTCTGTCCCCTTGCGAAAACGTAGCGCACGTCTCGCTTGACCCGCTATATCTGCAAAGGTCGGGCCTTGGGCCTTTTTGTCCATCACTTCCTCTTCAGGAAAGTGGTCGGAAACGCGGCGGTACTTCATAACCATGAGCAGGACATATCCCTTCACCTGTTAACAATCAAGAAATGTATCCTGTGGTTCCGGTTCATCTTACGAACGAAGTCATCAACTCCGAAAGCATCATTTCCGGACGGTTACGGCGATTGTGACGAAACTCAAACTCGCCCAGATACTTCGGAAGATGCTTCTGACTAACGTGGATATGCGTTCCGTTGATGCCGCGCTTTAGGCAAGCCCAGAAGCCTTCTACGCCGTTGGTCGATACACCGCCAGCGGCCACATACTGGCCTTTCGAGTGATTGACCTTCTTGTGCCAGTAGCCGTTCAACCAAGCTAGGCCCTGTTGACAAACTGATTGGTCCAGAGGCGGGCGGCGGCGATATGTATGAAGCCGAGATAGCTTGCTGAGGTTTTGTCGTATCGGGTTGCGAGGCGGCGCGAGCATTTGAGCTTGGCGAAGCACCGCTCAATGC